>DATNAW010000051.1:0-17438 GCA_035572335.1 Rhodanobacteraceae bacterium | reverse complement strand
CACGTTCCTCACTGCAAGGAGGTGGCTTATGACGTCGATGGCGGTCTCCCGTTCGTTCGAATGCGCGCCGCACGCGGCCCGTTCGCTGGCGATGGCGCTGACCCTGAGTTTGAACCTGGTGATCCTGTTGTTCGCGCTGCGACCGATCGCTCGGTTTCCCGTCCAGGTGCCGATACCACTCTCGCTGCAGGCAACGATCGTGCAGCCCCCGCCAGCCGTCGTGCCGCCGCCCACGGTGCCGACGCTGCATGTGATGCGTCGCGACACGCCCAACGTGCACGTCGCGATCGCGCATCCGGTGCCGATTTCCATTCCAGTGATGAGCGCCCTCACCCCGGTCACGCCATTGGCCATCAGCACGAACACGGTCACCACGAACACGGCCGCTGCGAGCGTCGACAGCGAAGCCACGATTGCCTACGAAACCGCGACACCGCCCGCCTATCCGATCCAGGCGTTGCGGGCGGGCGTACAAGGGACGGTGCTGCTGAAAGTGCTGGTGGATACCAGCGGAAAACCGGTGCAGGTAGCGATCGAACGCAGCAGCGGTTCGCGCACGCTCGACGATGCCGCGCGCCAGCACGTCCTCGCCGCGTGGCGCTTCCATCCCGCGATGCGCGACGGCCACGCCATCCAGGCGTGGGCGCTGGTACCCGTAAAGTTCAACCTCGACCGCCTTTGAGCGACGCACCCGACGACGCGCACGTCATTTGGCGAACGGACCAGGGCGGGGAACGCGCGTGGCGAAACGGTCCTTTGACGTCGTGATCATCGGCGCACGTTGCGCCGGTGCCACGCTGGCAACCTGCCTCGCAAGGGCGGGGGCGCGGGTAATGCTGGTCGATCGCAGTCCCCTGCCGTCGGACCAGGTGCTCTCGACGCACAATATCCATCCACCCGGCATGGACATCCTCGACGATATCGGTGTCGGCGACGCAATCCGCGCCGAAGCGCCCGCCACCCGTGTTCTTCGGATACGCAAGAACGAAGCCTGGATGGACGTTCCGTTCGGCGAGGGCCGCGCGGGATACTGTCTGCGCCGCAAGCGTCTCGACAGCCTGTTGCAGGAGGCCGCGGTCAGGTCGGGGGCCGAACTGCGTGACCGGACGCGCGCGACCGACATCCTTTTCGAGCAGGGCCGCGTGGCGGGTGTGAGGATGGAACACCGCGGCGTGAGCGAGGACATCACGACCGGCCTGGTCGTTGGTGCCGATGGACGGCATTCCTTCGTCGCGCGCACGGTAGCGGCGGATGAGTACCTGGCCTACGACGCACCACGCGGGATCTGTTGGGCCTACTGGGATGCGCCGCCCGCATGGCGCGATTGTCCCTTCGGGATGTACGTCGCGCACATCAGCAACGCCATCCGCTTCGTGTTCCAGACCGATCACAACCAGCTTGTCATCGGATCTCTGCCCGGCCGGCCGATCGACGGCACCTGGCGGGCGAACATGATCGACGCGCTGCGCAACGACTTGTCCCGGGACCCCGTGATCGGCCCGTTGCTGGATGATCGCGCACCGGATTCCGGGACACGCGCCACTTTCAGGGAACGCTATTTCTTTCGACGCGCAGCGGGGCCTGGATGGGTGCTGGTCGGCGATGCGGGCCACCACAAGGATTTCGTGATCGGAGACGGCATCACCGAGGCGTTGATCCAGGCGAAGAGCCTGGCGCAAGCGATCGCCCAAGGTGGCGACGCGGCGCTGGTGCGATGGTGGCGCGCGCGTGACGTCGCGGCATTGCCCGCGTACCACTGGGCCCGCGACGAGGGCGCCATCGGTGCGCCGAGCCGACTGGAAACACGCGTGGTCGCGCGGCTGGCACGGCATGCGGGGTTATGCAGCCGCATCGCTCAACTGCCCGAACACCGGAGTTCACCCTATGACGTGGTGCCGATGGCTGCCGTGCTCGCGACCGTCGCGGGCACGCTCGTGCGCGGGCAATTCATCGTCGTTCCTGAGCTGGCCACCCAGGTTTCACGAATGCTGCGCTACCGAAAGAGCTTGCGCCAACGGATGCGGCTGTTGAGGAACGTTTCGACAGCGTGAGTTCCCGCTGGTGCATCAGGGATCACGTCGCCCGACGTGCACTCCGGGTCAGTCCGGAACCATTGGTCAGTGCGCGACAGGCGCCTGGTGTTCCGGCTGCGACGCACGCACAATGACCCACACCAGCGCGGCAATGCAAAGCGCCGGCAACAACAGCGGCAACAGGGCCAGCAGCACGATCGGGATCACCAGTAGCGCGAGCAGGCCGGCCACGAACAATCCGAGCAGGCCGCCGAACAGCGCGCCGGCGAATCCAAACATCAGCTTGAACAAGCCGCCCGTCAGCAACCAGCAGGCGCCGATCACGGCCGCCACCACCACGCCAAGCTTGAGCATTGCAGCCTCCTCGCCACCGATCGGCGGCACGCACTGAAACAGTTCGGAGCAAACGCCGGCCGTGACTTTCGGCCAATGCAACTATTATCAACTGCGCTATAGTGTACTCGCGACTATGAGGGATGCAAGCCCCTGGCAATGAGCGATACCGAAGCGCACCTGAAAAAATTCGAGAAGGAACTTGCGGCCGGAACGGTGTCGCTGGTGTTGCTGGCCGTGCTGGCGGCCGCGCGCGAACCGTTGTACGGCTATCAGATCGCCAAGCGCCTGGAGCGCGATGCCGGCGGCGTGCTGGTCGGCAAGCAGAGCGCACTGTATCCCGTGTTGCGCAACCTGAGCGCGGCGGAACTGCTGGACACCTTCGTCGAACCGTCCGAAGCCGGTCCGCCGCGCCGCTATTACCGCATCACCCCGCTGGGCAGAAAAGTGCTGCGCGAATGGGCCGACGCCTGGGGATCCACGCGCCGTTTCGTCGATTCGATACTGAGGGATTGAAGCCATGAGCACGCCGCAAACGATCAAGCAATACCTGGCGCAGTTGCGCGCGGCACTGGCCGGCGCCGATCCGGCGATGATCCAGGATGCGCTGTACGATGCCGAGGAGCACCTGCGCTCGGAGCTGGCGGAAAACCCCGGCATGAGCGAAACCGAGCTGCTGGCGAAAATCGCCACGACTTACGGCGCGCCCGATGAAGTCGCCGAGATCTACCGCACCACCGAGAAAACCGTTGCACGCGCATTGCGCACGCCGCGCCCGCGTCCGCGCCGCTCGCTGTTCGGCCGCTTCTTCGGGGTGCTCGCCGATCCGCACACCTACGGCGCCATGTTCTACATGCTGCTGGCGCTCGCCACCGGCATCTTCTATTTCACGTGGGCGGTCGTCGGGTTGTCGCTGTCGCTGGGCTTTGCGTTCACGCTGATCGGGATTCCGTTCTTCCTGCTGTTCATGGCCTCGGTGCGCGGCCTGTCGCTGGTCGAGAGCCGCATCGTCGAAGGCATGCTGGGCGTGCGCATGGCGCGGCGTCCGCCGTACGTCGAGCGCGACCGGCCGTGGCTGAAACGGATCGGCGCGATGCTGTCCGATCCGCGCACCTGGGCAACCTTGCTGTACATGCTGCTGATGCTGCCGCTCGGCATCGCCTATTTCATCCTCGTGGTGGCGCTGTCGTCCGTGTCGCTGGCGCTGATGTTCATGCCGGTGGCGATGGCCTTCGATTTCTTCGGATTCGGTCGCGACTTCATCAATGGCTACGTCACCGTGGACTGGGGCTTCGGCGCGCACATCCCGGGCTGGGGCGACGCGGCGGCGATGTTCGTCGTCGGATTCTTCCTCCTGTTCGGGATGCTGCACCTGGTGCGCGCGCTCGGACACCTGCACGGTGCACTGGCCAAGCACCTGCTGGTCAAGTCCGCGCGCGTCTGAGCCGGCACGCGCAGCCTGACCTGCGTCATGTCGCGCGTGGATGATCGGCATACAGTGGTGCTTTCGCTGCGCATCGAAGGAGACCGCGATGGACCACCCCATGTATCCCGAATCGAACGCGGATATAGCGCGCAAGCGCCACGAACTTGCGCCAGGTCCGCTGGAAGCATTCCAGGACTTCAGCCGCGCTGTATTCGCCGACGGTGCGCTGCCGACGGTGACCAAACAGTTGATCGCGGTGGCGGTCGCGCATACCACGCAGTGCCCGTATTGCATCAAGGGGCACACCAAGGCCGCGCTGAAAGCCGGCGCGAGCGAACAGCAGATCATGGAAGCCATCTGGGTGGCGGCAGAAATGCGTGCGGGGGGCGCCTACGCGCATTCGGCGCTGGCCATCGACACCATGCAGCACGCGCACGCCGCCTGATGTTGCCGACGGCGCGCTTGCCAGCGCCGCGCCGTCACAAGCTATACTTTGGGCTTTACCACCGCGGCGCGAGCCGCCTCAGGGAACCTGGAAACATGATCCGAACGATGGTGACCGTCGCTCTGATGGCGGGATTCTTGTGTTTCGCGTCCACTGCTTTTGCCAAGGGCGATCCTGCCAAAGGCAAACTGGAAGTCTATTCCTGCCACGGCTGCCACGGCATCCCGGGTTACGAGACGATGTATCCCGAGTACCACGTTCCACGCATCGCGGGCCAGAACGAGCAATACATCATCGATGCGCTCAACGAGTACAAGAGCGGCGCGCGCAAGTTCCCGACGATGAATGCGCAGGCCAGCAGCCTGACGGAAGAACAGATCGAGAACATCGCGGCTTACCTGTCCAGCCTCGCGCCCAAGCTGAAGAACTGAGGGGATCGACCATGCAGCAGCGCACCATCATCGCTTCCCTCCTCGCCGCATCGTTCGTGCTCGCGTTCGGCACCGCATCCGCCAAGGGCGACGCGGCCGCGGGCAAAACCAAGTCCGCGGCCTGCGCGGCCTGTCACGGCACCGACGGCAACGGCATCGCGCCGAACTATCCCGCGCTCGCCGGGCAATACCAGGATTACATCGAGCAGGTGCTGCACGAGTACAAGAACGGCCAGCGCACCAACGCCATCATGAACGGCATGGCGGCGCCGCTCAGCGACCAGGACATCGACGATCTCGCGGCGTACTTCTCCAGCCTGCCGAGCAAGCTGTCCGACCTGCACGGAAAGGTCAGCGGCGGCAATTGACGGAAGAACCACGATGACGCGCGACGAACTTGCCAGCCAGCACTGCGAACCCCGCAAGGGCAAGGAACACGCGCTCAGCGAAGCACGCATTCGCGAGTTGATGGCGGCGCTGCCGGAGTGGCAGGTCGCGCTGGATGGCAAGTCGATCGCCAAGACGTTCGGCTTCAAGAACTTCTACGAGACGCTGGCGTTCGTCAACGCGATCGGCTGGATGGCGAACAAGCAGGATCACCATCCCGATCTCGAAGTCGGCTACAACCGCTGCGTGGTGCACTGGTCGACGCACGACGTCGGCGGTTTGTCGATGAACGATTTCGTCTGCGCCGCGCGCGTCGAGGCGATCGCGCACGGGTGAAGACGGCAGGGGCGCAAAGAGCAAGTAGCAAAGTGCAAATGGCAGAAGCAACGCTTTCGCGTTCCGCCCTTCTTGGCCATTGACTCTTCACCATTTACGCTTCTCGGCGAAACGACGCCACAAAAAAAACGCGGCCGAGAGGCCGCGTTTTTTGCGACTTGAATCGTCGTGATTACTGCGCACCGATCTTCACCAGCGTCACGTCGAACACCAGTGTGGCATTCGGCGGGAAGCCGTTCTTCGGGTCCGCGCCATAAGCGAGGTCGGACGGGATCACGAACTTGTAGTGGCTGCCGGTCGGCATCAGCATCAACGCTTCCTTGAAGCCCGGGAACACGTTGTTGAGGTCGAGCTTGGCCGGGCCGCTGCCGTGCTGCGCGGAGGAATCGAACGGCTGGCCATTGACGAACGAACCGGTGTAGTTCACCTGCACGGTGTCGGTGGCCTTCGGCTTCGGGCCGGTGCCCTGCGTGATCACCTGGTACTGCAGGCCATCGGACATGGTGTGCACGCCGGCCTGCGACTTGTTCTTCGCAAGGAAGGCGGCGCCTTCACTCTTGTTCTGCGCGGAGACCTGGTCGTAATGCTCCTTGGCCTTGGCCTGGAACTCGGTGCCGAATGCCTTGGCCACGCTCTCCGCCTGCGTCTCGCTCATGCTGGGTTTCTGGCCCTGCAACGCGCGCGTCACCGCCGCGCCGACCTGCTGCGGATCGATCAGACTGCGCGCCCAGTCCGGATAGCGGCCCGCCAGTTCGTATCCGACGATCTCGCTGGCCTGCGCCTTGTTGAC
Source organism: Rhodanobacteraceae bacterium (assembly GCA_035572335.1). Taxonomy (GTDB): domain Bacteria; phylum Pseudomonadota; class Gammaproteobacteria; order Xanthomonadales; family Rhodanobacteraceae; genus 66-474. The sequence goes on along the minus strand of DATNAW010000051.1, from coordinate 11,257 downwards.
CGTGGTGGATTGAGTCTGCGCCTGCGAAACGCCGGCGATGCCGAGCGCCGCGATCACGGCAACGGCGGCCAGGCTCGGCCGCATGATCTGCTTCATCTATGTATTCCTCTGGTCAAAGGGGATGCGCGTCGAGCGTGCATCGTGGTTGCTGCATGAAGTCGCCCATTCTGCTTGTTCCCACACGGAATGGCAACGCGTGCGGGTGAGACAACCCGCCCATGACAGGGTTCATTCAGTCGCTAGACCAAGTTCACGCACTTGGGATCGTGCCGCGAGCGCGGCAGCGTCGCGCACCCGCAGGGACGTGGCACGCAGCGCCGACCCATGACTGATGGCAGGGGGTATTGACGGGCTGATTTTTGGTGTTATAGTTAACTACAACACTGGTCAACGAGGTCACTAAGGAGGCCCGCCATGAACGTCCAGAAACCCGCCGCAATCGTCGCCGCCATGCTGATCACCGCCGCCGGGATGGCCGCCATCGCCAGCTACAGTAACGCCGCCATCGCCAATGCCAATCGTGGGGCCGACGCCTCCGCCGCGGTCATCCACACCCTGCCGACGGTCAACGTGCACCCGACGCCGGAGCAGGTCCGCAAGCTGCGCGCCAACCAGGCCGGTGCGGCTCCGTCCAATGCGCAGATGCCCTACTACTCGTTCGCCAACGACAGTGCCGGCATCTGACCCGGTGACCGAAGCCTCGTCCAGTACGTGCGAGCGTAGGAACATCACCGGCAGGACCGAGCCATGACCGTAACCTGGAACGACAACGTCCCGATCTACCGCCAGCTGCGCGAACGCGTTGTGGCGATGATCCTGGACGGCGCGTTGAACGAGGGCGATGCGCTGCCCTCGGTGCGCCAGGTCGCGGCGGACTACCAGATCAATCCGCTCACCGTTTCCAAGGCGTACCAGGAACTGGTGGACGAGCAACTGGTGGAAAAACGCCGCGGCCTTGGCATGTTCGTCACCGACGGCGCCCGTGAGGCGTTGCTCAAGAGCGAACGCGAACGCTTCCTGCGCGAGGAGTGGCCCCGCATCCGGGCGCGCATCGAACGCATGAACCTTGATCTCCAGAAACTGCTGGCCTCGCCAGTGCAAGAATCACACAAGAGGGAATCGTGATGAACGTCGCAGCCGAAGCCGTCGCGGAACATCCCGCCTCCAGGCCCGCATCCGGACAGGACGCGGTCGTGCACGCTCGGGGACTCACCAAGCGCTACAAGAACGCCGTCGCGCTGGATGGCACCGATTTCGAGATCGGCCGTGGCCGCATCGTCGGACTGATCGGGCCCAACGGCGCGGGCAAGACCACCGCACTGAAAGCCATCCTTGGCCTCACCGATTTCGAAGGCGAACTCTCGGTGCTGGGCATGGACCCGCGCCGCGAGCGCCCGCTGCTGATGCGCGAAGTCTGCTTCATCGCCGACGTCGCCACCCTGCCCCGCTGGATCCGGGTGCAGGAAGCCATCGACTTCGTCGCCGGCGTGCATCCGCGCTTCGACCGCGCCAAGTGCGAGCGTTTCCTCAGCCGCACCAAGCTCACGGCCAATCAGAAAGTGCGCGAAATGTCGAAGGGCATGATCGTGCAATTGCATCTGGCCATCGTGATGGCCATCGATGCACGACTTCTGGTACTGGACGAACCCACGCTGGGGCTGGATATCCTCTATCGCAAACAGTTCTACCAGAGCCTGCTGGAAGACTATTTCGACGAGAACAAGACCATCCTGATCACCACCCACCAGGTCGAGGAAGTGGAACACATCCTCACCGACCTGATGTTCATACGCGACGGCAAGATTGCGCTTTCCTCCACCATGGAGGAAATGGGCGCACGGTTTTCCGAAGTGCTGGTGAACGCCGACAAGGTCGAGGCGGCGCGCGCACTGAAGCCGGTCGATGAGCGCGCGGCGGTATTCGGCAAGAGCATTTTCCTGTATGACAGCGCCGATCCGGAACAACTGGCGCAACTGGGCGAGATCAAGCGGCCATCGGTGTCCGACTTGTTCGTCGCCATCATGAAAGGGACCTACGCATGAACGCGATTATGAAATCGCCGTTTGCCTGGTTGCTGAAACGCGAGTACTGGGAATCGCGACGGAGCTTCCTGCGCGCGCAGGTCATCGCCGCCGGCGTGATCATCGTGCTCAGCATCCTGGGCGTGATCGTCGCCGAAGCCACCCGTGCGCGCTGGAGCGGGCATATCGAAATGGGCGGCAACGGCAATTTGACCGAAGTCCTCCAGAACGCCCTGAGCAACAACATCGATGGACTGGTCCGTGCGCTCGACGCGACGATGCTGATGTTCGGCATGCTTGCCGCGGTCGTGTTGTTCTTCGTGGTCTTCTTCTACCTGCTCGGCGCGCTGTACGACGATCGTCGCGACCGCAGCATCCTGTTCTGGAAATCGCTGCCGGTATCGGATACGGCCACGGTGCTCTCCAAGGTGGTCTCGGCCGTGATCGTTGCGCCGCTGATCGCGGCGGCGGTGGTGCTGGCGGCCTATGTCGTCCAGCAGATCGTCATGAGCCTCTGGTTTGCGGCACACGGCCTGAATCCCTTCCCGTTGTTGTGGGCACACGTCAGCCCGTTCTCGACATGGCTGCATATGCTGGCCATGATCCCGGTGAACGCGGTGTGGGCGTTGCCGACCGTGGGCTGGCTGCTGCTGTGGTCGGCCGTCGCGCGCAGCAAGCCTTTCCTGTGGGCGGTCGCGGTCCCGATCGTCGCGGGCGTGCTGAATTTCTGGGTCCAGTTGCTGGGCATGCCGCACGTCGACGTGAGATTCATGTGGGGCGACCTGGTCGGACGTTCCCTGTTGAGCGTGATGCCCGGAAGCTGGATGGCTGTATACGCCAATGCCCCGGACATCGCCCGCCTCGCCAACATGGACGAAGCCAATCGGCACGTCGGAACCTACGGAATGATGTACCACGCCTTTGCGACGCCCGAAATGTGGATCGGCGCGATCGTCGGCATCGCCCTGATCGCCGCCGCCACCTGGTTCCGCCGCTGGCGCGACGAAGTCTGACAAGGACGGAGGCAGCCATGAACAAGCTCCTGACGCTCACCGGCATAACGTTCGCCACCCTTGCAGTGGCCGCGTGTTCGCCCGGCATCAACGAAGGCATCGGCCACCGCATCACCTTCGATTCGAGCGGAATGGTGGTGCACGCAACCGGCAAGCCCGACGCACACGTCGGCAAGGACGGGAGCCTCGCGATCGATGGCCGCACGATCGGCGTGACGCCGGCGCAGCGCGCCATGCTGCAGCGCTACTACGGCGAGGCGCGCAGCATGATGCAGTCCGGCGAAGCCGTGGGCAAGCAGGGCGCCGCGATGGCCGAAAAGGGGATCGGCAGCGCCATCGCATCCATTTTCCACGGTGACTCGTCCAAGGCGCAGAAAAATCTGGAGGCGCAATCGAACCAGATCGACAGCGCCGTCGGCAAGCTGTGCACGGACCTCAAGGCGATGGACGACACGCAGCAAACCCTGGGAACCGAGATCCCCGCGTTCGCGCCCTATGCGTCCGGCAGCCATGGCGACTGCACCGTCACCCGCACCACGATCCGGGACGACAACATCGTCGTTGCCAGATCGTCGACCGGCGCAGCGCCAACAGCACCGAGTCGTCCCGCAAGTCCCAGCGCTTCCACTTCGAGCGAGCCATGATCATGCGCAAACTTTCCATGCTGTGCATCGCCTCCGCGGCGATGGTGCTGGCCGCATGCGGTTCCGGCAACGCGCCCGCGTCGCCGGCTTCGTCGGCCGCCAGCGCATCATCGACAACTTCGCTGGTCACGAGCGTCGTCGACCATGCACTCGACCGCGCCGAAGCCAAGCTGCGCAACGAGAACATCACGATTTCGGACAATGACGGCATCGTCGTCCTGTCCGATTCGAGTTCGGATGACAACCGCACGCCCCGCTTGCCCAAGGCGCAAATCACGCCGCAGGGCGAACTGCTGATCGGCGACAAACCCGTGGCGCTCACACCCGCGCAGCGCGCCATGGTGCTGGACTATCGCCACCACCTCATCGAGATCGCCGCACAAGGCATCGCGCTCGGCAGGCAGGGCGCGGCACTCGGCATGAGCGCTGCGCGCGAAGCCATCGCGGGCGCATTCTCGGGCAAACCCGAGCAGGAAATCCGCCAGCGGGTCGAAGCCAAGGCCTCCGGCATCCGCGAGGCCGCCGCGAGGCTGTGCGACCGCATGCCCGCGCTGATGGAGAGCCAGCAGAAACTCGCCGCTGCGGTACCCGCGTTCAAGCCCTATGCGACGCTGACGACGGCGAAGATCGATGAATGCCGCAAGGATGCGCTGAAAGACGACGACCACGACTGACCACTCCGAATCCGAACGGCATCCAGGAATGAATCTTCCCCGTCACGCACGCCTCGCCGCCTTGTCATGCGCCATCGTCCTGCTTTCCGGCTGCGCCGCGTTCCGCACCGCCGATCGCGATCTCGACACGGCTTCGCGGCAAATTGCCACGGGCAACATGACATTGACCGCCAACGACGCCAACGTTCCCAAGGCTGCCATCACGCCGCAAGGTGATCTCCTGGTTGCGTCAAAACCGGTTGCGCTGAGCGCGCAACAACGCGAAGACGTGCTGGCCTACCGCGCGCAATACGTCGACATCGCGCAGGCCGGCATCGCCATCGGCCACCAGGGCGTCGACGCCGGCCGGCGCGCCATGGTGCCGATGATCTTTGCTTCGCTGTTCGGCGCATCGGACAAGACCATCGACGCCAGCGTGGACAAACGGTTGGCGGGTGTGCACGCAGCGACAGCGAAACTGTGCGATCGCATGCCCGCACTGATGGAAAGCCAGCAGAAACTCGCCGTCGCACTTCCCGCGTTCAAGCCCTACGCGACACTGACACCGGTGAAGATCGATGAATGCCGCAAGGACGCGCTGAAGGATGACGGGTCGGACGGATAACGCTGCGCGGACTCCGCTGCTACGCAGTTTCATCCATGCATTTCAGTACCGCTAACGGGGTGCGCCGAAGGGCCTGCCTCGGAGAACAACCATGAATCGAAATTCGGCTTTGAAGGTTGCGCTGGTCGTCGTGGGACTGCTCTTCATTGCCCTCGCTTATCCCATGGTGGTCTACATGCGAGCGGAACCGGCGGTATCGATGATGCTGAGCCTTTATGTCACGCTCGGCGTATTCCTGCTGCTTGCGGTTCGCGATCCGTCTGCACACCGCAGCCTCATCCTGTTCACGGCGTGGTCCAGCTTCGTACACGCTGGAGTGATGGGCTATCAAGCGGTGCTCGGAATGGTTGCGCGCGGCGAATTGATCGGCGTCGCGGTGCTGATCGCGATCGGCTTTGTCTTGCTCCTCCTCGTACCGGCGAAAGAAGGCGCGAGGCGGCTGGCCGCGCAGGCGCTGCCTACCACCAGTCAATCCTGATACAAGCACAACGCATATCCCCTGTGCTGGCCGGGATGATGAAGTTCAACTTGATCCCATGTCATCGGCCATCCATGGCCGCCACGGGATGACGAGCTCCTGTCGTCACTTCCCGTGGATGCCGCCCTTCGTCAGTGCAACCGGATCGAGCAGCTTCTTCAATTCGGCTTTCGACAGGCCCGTTGTTTCCAGCGCCACGTCCATGATCGGGCGCTTTTCCTTGTACGCCTTCTTCGCGGTCGCGGCGCCCTTCTCGTAACCGATCACCGGGTTCAGCGCGGTGACGAGGATCGGGTTCAGTTCAAGCGCTTCATTGACGCGCGCCTTGTTGACCTTGAAGCCGGCGATGGCCTTGTCGGCCAGCAGGCGCGAAGCGTTGGCGAGGATCACGATCGACTGCAGCAGGTTGTACGCGATCACCGGCAGCATCACGTTCAACTGGAAGTTGCCGGCCTGCCCGCCGATCGTGATGGTTGCGTCGTTGCCGATCACCTGCGCGCACACCATCGTCATTGCTTCCGGAATGACCGGATTGACCTTCCCCGGCATGATCGACGAGCCCGGCTGCAGCGCAGGCAGTTCGATTTCCGCGAGGCCGGCCAGCGGACCGGAATTCATCCAGCGCAGGTCGTTGGAAATCTTCATCAGCGAGCAGGCCAGCGTCTTCAGCTGCCCGGACAATTCCACCGCGGCATCCTGCGATGCCATGCCTTCGAAGAAATTGTCCATCGAAGAAAACTTCACGCCCGTCGCCTTCGACAATTCCGTGCAGAACGCCTTGGCGAATTTCGGGTTGGCGTTGATGCCGGTGCCGACCGCGGTGCCGCCCTGCGGCAGGCGCTGCAAGCGTTTCAGCGCGTCATCGATGCGCGCGATCCCGGACGCAACCTGCGCCGCCCATCCCGAGAGTTCCTGGCCGAACGTCACCGGCATCGCGTCCATCAAATGCGTGCGGCCGGTCTTGGCCACGTTCTTCAATTCGCGCGCACGCTTGTCGATGGCCTGCCGCAGGTGCTTCAGCGCCGGCAGCAACTGTTCGCGCGCGGCGAGCGCGGCGCTGACGTGGATCGCGGTCGGGATCACGTCGTTGGAACTTTGTCCGTAATTGACGTGATCGTTGGGATGGATCTTCGCCTTCGAATCGCGCGTGGCGATGTGCGCGATCACCTCGTTGGCATTCATGTTCGACGACGTGCCCGAACCCGTCTGGAAAATGTCGATCGGGAAATGTGCATCGAACTCGCCCGCCGCGACACGCTGCGCGGCCTTGCGGATCGCCGCGGCTTGCGCGGGCTTGAGGTGCTTGAGCTTGAGGTTCGCGTCGGCGGCAGCGGTCTTGATCAGGCCCAGTGCACGGATGAAATCGCGCGGCAGCGTCAGGCCCGAAATCGGGAAGTTGTCGACGGCGCGTTGGGTCTGCGCGCCCCACAGCGCGTCGGCGGGCACCTTCAGTTCACCCATGCTGTCGTGTTCGGTGCGGAAGCTCGGCATTGCGGGAAATCCATGCGGGAAAGCCGGTCATTATAACGAGCCCCCGCCGCTACAATGGCCGCTTCGCGACGCCATGGATCCGCCGCCATGCAACTCGATTCCCTGACCGCCTTGTCACCACTTGACGGGCGTTACGCCGCCAAGGTGGATGCACTGCGCCCGATCTTCAGCGAATACGGCCTGATGCACAGACGCGTGGCAGTGGAAATCGCATGGCTGATTGCGCTGTCCGACGAGCCCGGCATCGCGGAACTGCCACCCTTTCCTGCCGCCGCGCGGGCGACCTTGCAGAAAATCGCGGATGGCTTTTCAGTCGCCGACGCACAGCGCATCAAGGACATCGAAGCCACCACCAACCACGACGTCAAGGCGGTCGAGTATTTCATCAAGGAGCGCATCGGCGACGAAGCGGCGCTGAAACAGGCGAAGGAATTCGTGCACTTCGCCTGCACGTCGGAAGACATCAACAATCTTTCCTACGCGCTGATGCTGCGTGACGCGCGCGACGCGGTGTTGTTGCCCGAAGCCGACAAGACGATCGCGAAGCTGCGCGACCTCGCGCATGCCAACGCCGGCCTGCCGATGCTTTCGCGCACCCATGGCCAGACCGCCTCGCCCACCACGCTGGGCAAGGAAATGGCCAACGTGGCCGCGCGGCTGCAGCGCCAGCGCGCGCAACTCTCGGCCATCGGGATTCCGGGCAAGACCAACGGCGCCGTCGGCAACTTCAACGCGCACGCGATTGCGTACCCCGAGATCGACTGGCGCGCGTTTTCGAAGCGCTTCGTCGAATCGTTGGGCCTGCAGTGGCAGCCGTACACGACGCAGATCGAGCCGCACGACGGCGTCGCGGAACTCTGCGACGCCCAGCGCCGCATCGACACGATCCTGATCGACCTCGCGCGCGACGTGTGGGGCTACATTTCGCTCGGCTACTTCCGGCAGAAACTGAAAGCCGGCGAAGTCGGCTCCTCGACGATGCCGCACAAGGTCAACCCGATCGACTTCGAAAATGCCGAGGGCAACTTCGGTGTCGCCAACGCATTGCTCGGGCATTTCAGTGAAAAACTTCCGATCAGCCGCTGGCAACGCGACCTCACCGACTCCACCACGCTGCGCGCGCTGGGCGAGGCCTTCGGGCACGCGCTGATCGGTTTCGCGTCGCTGGAGAAGGGACTCGGCAAGCTGGAAGTCAACGCCGATCGCATCGCCACCGACCTCGACGCAAGCTGGGAAGTGCTGGCTGAAGCCATCCAGACGGTGATGCGCCGCCACGGTTTGCCGGAACCGTACGAACAACTGAAGGCGCTGACGCGTGGCAAGGGCATCACGCGCGAAACACTGCAGGTGTTCATCGCGTCGCTCGCGCTTCCCGATGCCGACAAGCAGCGCCTGCTGGCGTTGACGCCGGCCACCTACACCGGTCTCGCCACCGATCTCGCGCGCGACATCTGATTGGCCGATGGCAGCCGCTGCGCCCGCGCCGCGTTTCACCGAAGCCGACATCCGCCGCCGGCTGCTGGTCCGCCAGATACTCGTCTTCGGCGGCATCACGTTGGCGATCTGCACCGCCAACATATTCACCGCGCTGAGCAATTTCGCGCGCGACGGCATCCAGCTCAAGTGGTGGGAACCGACGCTGTGGGAATGCTCGAGCGCAGCGATGGTCCTGGCACTGATCCCCGCGATTGCGTGGCTGTACCGGCGCGCGCCGATCGCCGCCCAAACCTGGCGGTGGGCCGTGCCGCTGCACATCGTGGTGACGCCCGTGTTCTCGCTGATCCACGTCGGCGGCATGGTGCTGCTGCGCAAACTCGGTTACGTGCTGATGCACGCGCACTACGACTTCGGCGCGTGGTGGCCGAACTGGTTCTACGAATACCGCAAGGACCTGGTCGCCTATGTGCTGATCCTCGGCGGCCTGCAGGCGTTCCGCACTTACAGGTTGTGGCTGCTGACGCAGGTCGCGGTGCCGGCTGCCGCCGAAGCGTCACCGGCGAGCGCGCCGCCCGCCGCGGAATCCGCGCCGCTGGAACGCCTGGTGGTCAAGAAGCTCAACCGCGAATTCATCCTCAACGCGTCCGACATCGACCGCATCGACGCCAACGGCAATTACGTGACCATCTACGCGCGGGGCAACGCGTGGCCGCTGCGCGAGTCGATGGCGGCGCTGGAACGCCGGCTGGATCCTGCGCGTTTCGCGCGGGTGCACCGCGGCCACATCGTGAACCTGGATCGCGTCCGCGAAATCCAGCCGTGGGACAGCGGCGACTACCGCATCAAGCTGGCCGACGGCAGCTTCGTGAACTTCAGCCGCCGCTACCGCAGCCGCCTGCCGCAGTTGTTCAATTGATTTGCGGCCGGGGCGTCGCCGCTCGTCACCGGATTGCGCCGCTCGCCACCCAGCATCTTGCCGGCGCGCCTCGCACGGCCTAGTTTCCGCACTTTCTTCACGGGGAATCTTCGGATGCGCATGTCGATGGGCTGGTGCACGGCGTTCGGACTGGCGGTACTTCTCGCCGGCTGCGGCCATTACACACCGCCGCCACCGGCGGCGGATGCCGGCTGGGCGGTCTACGGCGGCGATGCAGGCGGCTCGCGTTACTCGACGGCCGCCCAGATCACGCCTGCGAACGTGAAACACCTGCAAGTCGCCTGGACCTTCCGCAGCGGTGAGGACGGCGCGGGTTTCCCGGGCGACGAGTGGACCAGCCACATGACGTGGGAAGCGACGCCGATCCTCCATGACGGCGCGCTTTATTTCACGACCAGCGAAACCAATGTGGTGGCAGTCGACGCAGCCACCGGCCAATTGCGCTGGCGCCACGATTCGCATGTGCCGAAACTCTGGTACTCGGACGCGGCCTCGCGCGGCGTGACGCTTTGGGTCGATCCGCAGTCGGCAGCGGACGCGCCATGCCACGCGCGCATCTTCGCGCCGACCCTCGACAGCCGCCTGCTGGCGCTGGACGCCAAGACCGGCAAGCTTTGCCAGGACTTCGCCGACCACGGCGTGCTGGACCTGTCGCACGGCATCCATTCCACGCACAAACCCGGCGACCGCTTTCGCAACTACCTGGTCACTTCGCCGCCGGTGATCCTCGACGGCAAGGTGATTTTCGGTTCATCGGTTGGCGACAACCGCGGCGTGCAACTGGAGCACGGCACGGTGCGCGCCTACGATGCGCGTTCGGGCAAGTTCGTGTGGGGCTGGGATCCGATTCCGCGCGACGCGTCCAATCCGGTGTACGCGCAATGGACGCCGCAAGCGGCGGCGATCACCGGCGCCGCCAACGCGTGGGCGCCGTTGTCGGTGGACCCGCAGCGGCATCTGGTGTTCGTACCGACCGGTTCGGCCAGTCCCGATTTCTTCGGCGGTCTGCGCCCGGGCGACAACCGCTGGGCCAATTCGGTGATCGCGCTGGATGGCGACACCGGCAAGCTGGCGTGGGGCTATCAACTGGTGCACCACGACCTGTGGGACTACGACAGCGCCGCACAACCTTCACTCGTCACGCTGCAACACGACGGCCGCGCGATTCCCGCGGTGATCCAGCCGACCAAGACCGGCATGCTGTTCACCTTCGATCGCGAGAACGGCAAGCCCGTTTTCCCGATCGTGGAAAAACCCGTGCCGCAGGACGGTGCGCCGGGCGAGGTGCCGTCGAAGACGCAGCCGTTCCCGACTGCGCCCGCGCCCTTGGTGCGGCAGGGGCCGGTGACGAAGAATGATCTCGCGCATGTCTCGTTCGGCTGCCATCCCGAGCGCTACAAATCCGAAGGCATCTTCACGCCACCCAGCGTGCAGGGCAGCATCGAGCAACCCGGCTACGCGGGTGGCGTCGAATGGGGCGGGCTGGCGTTCGATCCCGCGCATCAGATCGCTGTTGTGAACACCAATGACCTCGCGATGCTGGTGGCGCTGGTGCCGCGCGACCAGTTGATGGCGCAGGAAATGTCCAAGCGCTACAAAGGTTGGGACTTTTCAGAGATGACGGGCACGCCTTACGGGATGCGCCGCACGATTTACATCTCGTCGTGGGGCACGCCCTGCGTCAAACCGCCGTGGGGCGAGCTGACCGCGATCGACATGCGCAGCGGCAAGCGGCTGTGGCAGGTGCCGCTCGGCAACGCGATCAAGAACCACTGGAACCTAGGCGTGCCCGGCATGGGCGGCCCGGTCGTCACCGCGTCCGGACTGGTCTTCGTCGCAGCGACGATGGACAGCGACATCCGCGCCTTCGACGAGCACGACGGCAAGCTGCTGTGGCAATACAAGTTGCCTGCCGGCGGCCAGGCGACGCCGATGACGTATGCGGTCGGCGGCAGGCA
>DATNAW010000050.1:0-2218 GCA_035572335.1 Rhodanobacteraceae bacterium | reverse complement strand
ATGACCTATCTCCCCAAACCCAAACTCCACCACCCTTCGCTGCAACGCAACGCGGTCGGTTTCACGCGCCGCGATTACGAAGGCGCGATTTCCACGCTGTGCGCGGGCTGCGGGCACGACTCGATTTCCGCCGCGATCATCCAGGCCTGCTGGGAGCTGGACATCGAACCGCATCGGGTCGCGAAGATTTCCGGAATCGGTTGCAGCAGCAAGACGCCGACGTATTTCCTCGCGGCCTCGCACGGTTTCAACGCTGTGCACGGACGCATGCCGTCGGTGCTGACCGGTGCCAACCTCGCGAACCGCGAGTTGCTGTACCTCGGCATTTCCGGCGACGGCGACAGCGCTTCCATCGGCATCGGCCAGTTCGTGCACGCGATCCGTCGCGGCGTCGACATGGTCTACATCGTCGAGAACAACGGCGTGTATGGACTGACCAAGGGCCAGTTCTCCGCGACCGCCGACGCCGGCAGCAAGTCCAAGAAAGGCGCGATCAATACGGACGCGCCGGTCGACATGGTGGGGATGGCGCTGCAGCTTGGCGCGAGTTTCGTGGCGCGCAGTTTCTCAGGCGACAAGACGCAATTGGTGCCGATCCTGAAGGCCGCGATGTCGCACAAGGGCGCGTCGTTCGTGGACGTGATCAGCCCCTGCGTCGCGTTCAACAATCATCCCGGCAGCACCAAGAGTTACGACTACGTGCGCGAGCACAACCACGCACTGTGCCGGATGGATTTCATCCCGAAGCGCGCGGAAATCACCGTTGAGTATCCGCCCGGTGAAGTCCGCGAAGTGCGCCAGCACGATGGCAGCGTGTTGCGGTTGCGCAAGCTCCCGGATTCGCACGACACCGGCGATCGCGTCGCGGCCATGAATTACCTGCACGCCTGCCAGGCGCGCGGGGAAATCGTCACAGGCCTGCTTTACGTCGATCCCGAGGCCCCCGATCTGCACGCCCATCTCGACACCGCGCCGGTCGCCTTCAACACGCTGGGCGAACGCCAACTTTGCCCCGGTTCGGCGGCGCTGGCGAAGATCAATGCCTCGTTGCGCTGAGCTTTGTTGCGGCGCAACATTGCCGCGACTACCATAGCCGCATTGATTTCCGGAGATCGTGCCATGGCCAAGGGCCAAGACCAGACGCGCCCGCAGAACAACTGGCAGGCGATGTCGCAGCAGTACTGGAACGCGTGGAACGACGCCACGCGAAAAGCGTTCGGCGTGAAGGGTGGGGATGCTCCCGCCGACAAGACGCCGTGGCACGAAGGGCTGGAGCAATGGTCGCGGATGTTCGACGCCGGCAAGGCTCAGGACGCGCAGAGCGAAGTGGTCGAGCGCCTGCTGGCGGGCGCGCGCAGTTATTTCTCGCTGTTGCAGGCGCTCGCCGAAAAAGCTGCGGACGGCAATGTCGATCCGCGGGCGTGGTCGGACAAGGTCCGTGAATCGTTCAACTTTCCGGGTGCCGACGCGGCCCTGTTCGACAACCCGCTCGCCCGCGCGTTGCGCGAACTGACGGGACACGGCGCCAGGGGTTTCGAGCAGATGATGGATGCGATGCAGCCGGCGATGCGCGAAGCGCGCGCGCTGCTGGACCTGCCTGCGTTCGGTTATGCCCGCGAGCACCAGGAGCATTACCAGCAGATGGGCAAGGCGTGGCTGGATTACCAGCACGAGACCAACCGCTACAACGCGCTGATCGCGCGCGCCAGCCGGCGTGCGTTCGAGGTGTTCGAGGACAAGCTGGCCGAACGTGGCGAACCCGGCCGGCAGATCGATTCGGCGCGTGGTTTGTACGACTTGTGGGTGGACGCGGCCGAGGACGCTTACGCGGAAGTCGCGTTGTCCGACGAATTCCGCGAAGTCTACGGCGCGCTGGTCAACGCGCAGATGCGCGTGCGCCAGAACGTGCAGAAGGAAGTCGAGCGTGTCGCGACCGATCTCGGCATGCCCACGCGAACCGAGATCGACAGCATGGGCAAGCGGCTGCATGCGCTGCACCGTGATGCGAAGAATCATGCCGAAGCTTTTCCGGAACTGATCGCCGAAGTCGCCGCGTTGCGCGCCGAGGTGGAGCGCCTCAAGGCCGGCAACGTACAACCCGCGGCAAAGCCGGCGCGCAAGGCCGCGCCGCGAAAGTCCGCCAAGCCAGCCGCCAAGGAGTAATCGCGATGGAACCCATCCGCATCGATCCCAAGCGCGCGCTGGACGAAGCCATGCG
>DATNAW010000049.1:0-3194 GCA_035572335.1 Rhodanobacteraceae bacterium | reverse complement strand
ACCATGACCAGGCGCGTTTCGCGTCCGCTGCTGGCGGTGATCCAGGTCAGCGGCGGGAAGCCCGGCCCGTGGCGCCCGCGGGCGAGTTCGCGCACCAGTTCGGCGAGCGCAGCAGCATCGAAATGGTTTTGCGACGCGCGGGCCTTGAGACGTTGCACCGCCGCGGCGAGGCGTTCCGGCTGGATCGGTTTCAGCAGGTAGTCGATCGCGCCGCGCTCGAAGGCGGCGATGGCGTACTGGTCGTAGGCGGTGGTGAACACGACCTGGGTTTCGGGACTGCTCTCCGCGGCGGCGGCCGCGACGTCGAGACCGCTCAAGCCGGGCATGCGGATGTCGAGGAAGGCGGCGTCGGGGCGGTGTTCGGCGATCGCCTCGATCGCTGCAGCGCCGTCCTCGCATTCGATCACCATCTCCAGTTCCGGCCACGCGGAGTCGAGTTCGCGGTTGAGCTCGCGCCGCAGCAGGGCTTCGTCTTCGGCGATCACGGCCTTGATCATGGCGTCACCGCCTCGGCTTCGACGGTCTTCGCGGCCGGCACCGCGGGCACGGTGATGGTGGCGGCCACGCCTTGCGGCGCATTGGCGACCACCGACAGCGTGGCGCGCCCGCCGTAGATCAGGCGCAGGCGTTCGCGCACGTTCTTCAGGCCGATGCCGGTGCCGCCGCCCGCCACGCCGAAGCCGAGTCCGTCGTCGGCGACGGTGACCGTGACGCGGTCGTCGTCGCGGCGTGCGAGCAGCCACACCGTGCCGCCGCCGGGCTTGGGTTCCAGGCCATGCTTGATCGCGTTCTCGACCAGCGTCTGCAGCATCATCGACGGCATCTGGATCGCGCGCAGCGCGTCGGGCACGTCCACTTCCAGCGCCAGCCGCGGTCCCATGCGGATGCGCAGGATCTCGAGGTAGGCGCGGGTGCGTTCCAGTTCGTCGCCGAGCGTGGACATCGCGCCGTCCGTGCTGGGCAGCGAATGCCGCAGGTACTGGATCAGATGCCCGAGCATGCGATCGGCCTGCTGCGGTTCGCTGCGCGTCAGCACCTGCGCGTTGGCCAGGGTGTTGTACAGGAAGTGCGGCTCGATCTGCGCGTGCAGCAGGTTGAGGCGCGCGACCGAGAGTTCCTTTTCCGTCGCGGTCTGTTCGGCGGCGCGCTGTTCGTTGCGGCGGCGCTCGGCGATGCGCCGCGCGATCGCGCGGGTGATCGCCTCGGCATTCTCGAAGTTGGTGCCGTCGTCGACGCGGAACCAGTCGGACCACGCGCCGGCTTCCGGCTCGCAGATCAGGGTGACGCTGCCGGTGCCGTCGCCGGGCGTGACGGTGGCGGTCACCTGGTTGCGCAAGTTGCCGAACCAGCTGGCCGGGTTCAGGCGCGAGAGGCGGCTGCGCCCATACACCTGCGGTCGCCCGACCTTGGCACGCAGTTGCAGGCTGTCGCGCGCGCTTTCGATTTCCTGGCTGCGCGGCAGTTCGCGGACGGCGGCGTCGAGCATGTCGAAGGCGTGGTCGGCCTCGAACGGGATCTCGATCTGCCGCCGCTGGCGGCTGCGCAGGGTGCCGTCGTCGACGCGGCCCGCGATCAGGCGCACCCGCCGCACGTGCGACACCGCACCGATGATGACCAGCGTGCCGAGGATGAATGCCGCCAGCACGAATAGCCCACCGCCGGCGCCGATCGTGTTGAGCAGGACGATCAACAGCACGATGAACAGCAGCGCCCAGGCGATGGCGATGCGCAAGACGAAGAAGATGCCTTTGAACATGGCGGGTGGCTCCCGAAGCGTCGAGCCGGAGCATAGCCGCCCGCAACGACAACGAAAGCGGCATGCGACGAGCACGCCGGCTGCCGGCGTGGAACCCGGGAATGGCGGAGTCAACTGGGGGAAAGCGCGCGGCCAGCGTGCGAGGTGGATTCCGGTCTGCGGGACTATGATGGTTTGGTCCCACGGAACGAAGGACAGCGATCATGCGACCGGACAACGACGCCTGCTGGCCCGCGCTGCCTTATGACGCGTGGAAAGACACTTACGCCACGCTGCACCTGTGGTCGCAGGTGGTCGGCAAGATCGCGCTGGCGCAGGCGCCGCCGATCAACCACTGCTGGGCCGTCGCGCTGCATGTCACGCCGCGCGGCCTGACCACGCGTCCGCTGCCGCACGGCACGCGTACCTTCACCATCCAGTTCGATTTCGTCGATCATCAATTGCGGGTTCGCGCGTCGGATGGCGAGACGCGCGCGCTGGCATTGCGTCCGCGCAGCGTCGCGGATTTCTATCGCGAATTGCTGGACACGCTGGATGGCATGGGCTTGTCGGTGAAGATCCATCCGACCTCGACGGAATTGCCCGAACCGATCCGGTTGGACCGAGACACCCAACACCACAGCTACGATCGCGGCTACGTCGACCGCCTGCGCCGCATCCTCGTGCAGGTGGATCGCGTGTTCGCCGATTCCCAGTGCGCGTTCGTCGGCAAGTGCAGCCCGGTGAATTTCTTCTGGGGCAGCTTCGACCTCGCGGTGACGCGGTTCTCCGGCCGGCGGGCGCCGCCGCGCGACGGTCCGGCATTCCAGCAGGACGCGTATTCGCACGAGGTGATCAGCCACGGGTTCTGGCCCGGCAGTGGCCCGGTGCTGGAGCCTGCGTTCTATGCGTACGCCGCGCCGGAACCGGATGGGTTGAAAGATGCGCGCGTGTTGCCGGAGCAGGCCTACTATCACCGCGAACTTGGCGAGTTCATCCTGCCTTACGAAGCGGTGCGGCAGGCCGACGCGCCGGACGACCTGATCCGCGCCTTCATCGACAGCACCTACGATCGCGCCGCGGATCTCGCGCACTGGGATCGCAAGGCGCTGGATCGCGTGACGGCAATCGGGTGATGTGCGAGTAGCCGTGGGTGTTCCCACAGCTATAGATGGGTTGAGCCCGGACGATGTTTCGGCGAAGGGACGTTGAGGTTCAAAGGGTGCTCGCCCAACCCCGGTATTTCCTGAAAAACAGGCAGCAGAGGCCGGGGTTCGCACAAACGCTCGCCCCAACCTCCGTGCCGGCTGACCAGGATTTCAGCGCATGCCGCCGCTGGCGTAGAGCTGTTCGCCGGTCAGCCAGTACGAGTCGTCGGAGGCCAGGAAGGTGACGATCGAGGCGATGTCCTGCGGCTGGCCGATGCGGCCAAGCGGGGTTTGTGCCGCGGCGTTGGCGG
>DATNAW010000048.1:0-6597 GCA_035572335.1 Rhodanobacteraceae bacterium | reverse complement strand
GCGCACGACCACAACGTCACCGGCGCGCGCGACATCGCCGACCGGCTGATGGCGAGCTTCGGTTCGATGCTGCTGTACTGGTACCACTTCTCGCACAACGGCCGCCGCATCGACGTCGAAACCGACGACACGACCGTGGCCGCGCATTTCCTGCACCTGCTGCACGGCAAGGCGCCGAGCGAGCTGCATGCCAACGCGCTGGACAAATCACTGATCCTGTATGCCGAGCACGAATTCAACGCGTCCACGTTCGCAGCGCGCGTGATCGCGGGCACCGGCAGCGATTTTTATTCCGCGATCACCGGCGCGATCGGCGCATTGCGCGGGCCCAAGCACGGCGGCGCCAACGAAGTGGCGATGGAAATCATCAGCCGTTACCGCACCGCCGACGCGGCCGAGGCCGATATCCGCCAGCGCGTCGCCAACAAGGAAATCGTGATCGGCTTCGGCCATCCCGTGTACACCATCGGCGATCCGCGCAACCCGATCATCAAGGAGATCTCGCGCAAGCTGTGCACCGACGGCGGCAATCCGCGGCTGTTCGAAGTATCGGAGCGCATCGAGAACGTGATGATGGAACTCAAGAAGATGTTCCCGAACCTCGACTGGTACTCGGCCAGCGCATACCGCATGCTGGGCGTGCCGACCGCGATGTTCACGCCGCTGTTCGTGATCGCCCGTACGTCGGGCTGGAGCGCACACGTGATCGAGCAGCGCCAGGATGGCAAGATCATTCGGCCGAGTGCGAATTACACCGGGCCGGAAGATCAGACGTACGTGCCCATAGAAAAGCGCTGAAGCTGCACTGCGTCTTTCTCCCTCCCCTTGAAGGGGAGGGCTTGAACGCAAAGACCGCGCATTGCGCGGCCTTTGCGTTTGCATCGTGCGGCTAATCACGCTGCCTGATCGATCCCCTCGGCCTTCAACACCTCCTGCACGCCCTTATCCGCGCGCATCCGCTGCTCGAATTTCATGAGGTTGTCGAGTCCGAACAGGTCGACCTTGACGCTTTTGGCCCAACGCAGCATCACGAACAGGTACGGGTCGGCGATGGATTTCCGGTCACCCGCGATCCAGTGATGTTTGCCGAGTTGTTCGTCGGCGCGTTCGAACATGCCGCGCAATTGCGCGCGCGCATGCTCATGGGTTTTCTCGATGGTGGTCTTGTCTTCGAGATAGTTGGTCTTGCCGAAAATCGGCTTGAACGCCGGATGCATGTCGGAGTTGAGGAAGCCCAGCCAGCGGTTCACTTCCGCGCGGCTCCTGGGCGTGCCGTCGCCGCCGAGCTTCGTACCCGGAAACTTGTCGGCGATGTAGTTGAGGATCGCCGCGTTCTGGGTCAACGTCCAGCCATCGTCTTCGAGCACCGGCACCGCGCCCGCCGGGTTGAGCAGGCGGAAATCCGGCGTGGCGCGATGTTCGCGGCTGGTGATCACCGCCGTGTACGGCTTGCCGGTCCATTCCAGTGCGATGTGATCGGCCATCGAACAGGCGCCGGGCGTGGTGTACAGCTTCATGGGAGCTCCTTGGCGAATGGAAATCCCTTCGGATATGCATCCCGCACGGACGCGTATCAAGCGGCGGGGACGCCGGCGCGCCCCCAACTTGTTCATCTCCGCAGTGCAAAAAATGCAATCGGTTTTGAAAAAAGGAAAAAGGCACCGGGTGTTTTGACAAACCTTGACCACGCCCCTCGCGCAAGTGCTTGAAAACGCGTCGACCCTGTGCACCACATCGTCGGTCTCGCGTTGGCACGCCGCATGCTCTCAAGGTTTCGCCAAACCGGCACATCAACGGAGAAACCTCCATGGGCAAGACACAACTGGTCTCGGCAGTCTGCCTCGGGCTTGGACTGTCGATGGCTTTTTCCATTTCCGCGCAGGCGCAGGATGCCTACGCGAACGGCGAAGGCAGCGCAGCGGCCAACAACGGCGGCACCGCGTCCTCCTCGATAAGCTCGTCCTTCAATACCAGCCAAGCCGTCGCGAACACTACCTTGACCGGGTCGGTTTCCGGCGTAAGCGTGTACGGCATCGGCAATGTCGCCACCAACAATGGCAATGCCAACGGCGGACGCGGCGCGAAAGGCGGTGATGGTTACGGCGGCTACGGCCTCGGCGGCGATGGCGGCGATGGCGGGCACGGTGGCAGCGCGCACGCGCGTACCGGACGCGGCGGCGACGCCAACAGCAGCGCCGGTTCCAGTTATTCGATCGGCGGATTCGCATCCGGCGGTTACTCCGGCGACGGTGGCCGGGGTGGCGGTGCGTCGGCGCATGCGCGCGGCGGCGACGCCAGCGGCAGCTACTACGCGATTGGCGGTACGGGCGGGACGGCGAGCGGCGGAACCGGCGGCGCGGGCGGCAGCAGCGGCGCGGCGGGCGGCGGCACGGGCGGCAGCTCCATGGCCAGTTCGACCAGCGGCTCGGGCACGGGCGGCGCGGGTGGTTCTTCCAGCGCAACCGGTGGTGCGGGCGGCATGGGCGGTGCGGGCGGTGCCGGCACGGGCGGCAACGGTTACGCAGGCGCGGGTGGCGCAGGCGGAGCCGGCGGTTCGAACAGCGTCGATGCCGGTTCGTTCAACATGTCCAACAACATGAGCGGCGCTGCGGCCGCGGCCGCGGGCATCACCACGATGGCGCAGAACAGCGGTGCCGCGTCGCTGATCCAGCAGGGCGTCACGGTGCAGGCCAACCTCACGGTCGGACACTGAAGTCAGGGCGAGGGAACCCGCGTCGCGGAAAGGAATTCCGCGACGCGGGAATGTTCAACGAATTCGGGTGCGCGCGTTCACGCCGCAGGAGTCGTGCCATGCATTCTCCGTCGCAACGTTGCACGATACTGTTCGCGTTGGTGGGAGTCGGCTTGTTGACCGCCGCCCATGCGGCTGCGCCGGCCGCGACGCACGTCGCGCCCGCTCCCACCCACTCGGCTGCGCCGGTCCAACCGTCTGCGTTGGGTCTGGGGCCGAGCGTCGGCAACACCGAACTGGCGCGTCTCAACGGCGGCACCGACACCTACCAAACCATCACGCTGAACGGCACCGTTTCCGACACGACCACCGTGGACGCGGTCACGGGCCTAAACGAAATCGGCGGCGGTGCGTTCGCCAACGCGGTCGGGTTTCCGATGGTGATCCAGAACAGCGGCAACAGCGTGCTGATCCAGAACGCCACCATCATCAACGTGCAGATGCAGCCATGAAATCGCCGTGTCTGCTCGCGTTTCTCGCGTTGTTGCCGCTGTCGGCAACCGCGGGCAGCCTGCAGATGTCGAACGTCGCCGGCGCCAACTACCACGTGCCCGTCACGACGCTCAAGGAAGAACGGTTCCGGAACACGATCCACCAGCAATACGATTTCAGCTGCGGCTCTGCGGCGGTCGCCACGCTGCTCACCTACCAGTACGACTTTCCGATCAGCGAACGCATCGCGTTCCTTGCGATGTACCAGCACGGCAACCAGGCCAAGATCAGGAAAGAAGGTTTTTCGTTGCTGGACATCAAGCGCTTCCTGGCGGCGCTCGGCTTCGAGGCCGACGGTTTCGTGGTGCCGCTCGGCAAGCTGGAGCAGGCGCACCTGCCCGCGATCGTCCTGATCGACGTGCAGGGTTACCACCATTTCGTGGTGATCAAGGGCGTGTTTGCCGGTCGCGTCCTGGTCGGCGATCCGGCCAAGGGCACCCGGTCGATTCCGGAAACGGAATTCGAAAAGATGTGGACGAACCACCTGGTGTTCGTGGTCCACAACCATCGCGACGTGGCGATCTTCAACAGCCGCGACGACTGGCGCGCCGCGCCGATGGCGATGCTGGGCGGGGGCGTCGACCGCCAGGGGCTTTACAACATCGTGATGCCGAGGAACGGCGTCAGCGGTTTCAACGGCGTCAGTGGCAATTGAGGAGAGCCGTCAGTGAAGACGAAGAACGTCTGGGCGTGTGCATTGGCCGCGATCGCTCCCTTCGCCGGTGCGGCGCATGCAGTGCCGACCACGCATGCGCAGTCGGCCGCCGCGTCGACGCTGTTCGGCGTTGCGCCCGCGAGCGACAGCGTGCTGTCGGCGGCTTGCGGCGGTTACGACCTCGGCAACGGCTTGCTGGTCTCGTTCGGCATCAGCAGGCTGGTGTACATCAACGGCGATTTGGCCGCGAACATCAGCGTCAACATCCCCGATCTCTCGCACATGAATGCAGCGCAGGCCAACGCGCTGAAGTCGCTGCTCAATGGCGTCACCTTGGTCCGCAACGGGCCGGGCAACTTCGCGGACCCGGCGGCATTCAACGGCGCGATCGGCGGGATCGTGATCCAGAACAGCCTCGACAACCAGCGGATCCAGGCGCTGACCACGTTCGATGCGCGCGTCAAGAATCTCGGGATGTTCAACGCGCTCAACCTCGGCAACACCTTGCAATCCGCCTTGATCAACTCGCGCGGGCAGTGACGTCCGCTGCTCGCGGTGCAACGCCCATCCGGACAACGATAAGGAGAAACGGCGATGCGGATGCGAACGAGCGAATCCCCGCTGGGCAAACCGTTTCTTGCGGGATGCGCGGGCCTGTTGATGCTCGCGGGCTTGGGTTCGGTGCAAGCCGCGCAGGACGACGATGTGGCGCTGCAAGGCGCCCGGCAGAGCCAGCTGTCCGCCGCGGTGCGCAAGAAACTGGCCGTGCAGGACGCGGAGCTGCGGGCGCTGCGCCGCGAGATCGCCGCGCAGAAAAAAATCATGGCGCAGCAGGACCGGCAGATCGCGAAGATCGAGCACGATCTGTCCGTGCAGCAGGACGAATACCTGGCCTTGCGACAGTCGCTCGGGACGGGCACGCTGGCGACGGAGCGTGGCGGCGCCGCACCTGGCAACGCCGGCGACAACACGCCATCGTCGACGCCGGCCGCGGACGGCACCGTTCCCTATACCGCCTCGGATGTCGCCGCAGTCGGCCAGCAGCGGGTCGGGGCTGCGCCGCAAACCGACACGCGTCCGCCCGCGGTGGCACCGATCTTCGATCAACCCGGCGTGCTGACGCCGCGTGGCAAATTCGTGATCGAACCGTCGTACCAGTTCGGCTACTCATCGACCGATCGCGTCGCCCTTATCGGTTACACCATCATCCCGGCGCTGGTGATCGGCCTGATCGACGTGCGTCAGGTGAGGATCACCAATCAGATTGCCGAATTCACCGGGCGTTATGGCATTACCAACCGGCTGGAGGTGGAGGTGCGCGTGCCCTACGTCGACGGTCATACCGACACCACGAGTCGCGAGATTTTCACCGGCAGCGCCACGGATCAGGTGTTCACCACCAACGGCAAGGGCCTTGGCGACGTCGAGGCGACGGCTCGCTATCAGTTCAACGATGGCGGTGCGGACCGGCCGTATTACATCGGCTGGCTGCGCTTCAAGTCGCGCACCGGACGCGACCCGTTCGAGGTCACGACCGATTGCGTGCAGCGCTGCATCCAGAACACGACCGGCACCGGCCTGCCACTGGAGATGCCGACCGGGTCGGGCTTCTATTCGCTGCAACCCGGCGTGACGTGGTTGCTTCCGTCCGATCCCGTGGTGTTCTTCGGCAACCTGAGTTACCTGCACAACTTCCCGCGCAACAACGTCAGCCTGACGCTGGTCGGCGGAGTCAAGGAGCCACTGGGCAAGGTCGCGGTGGGCGACGTGTACGACGCCAGCGTCGGCGTTGGATTGGCGCTCAACGACCGCGCGTCGATCAGCCTCGGCTACGACCAGAGTTTCGTGGGTGCGACCAGCGTGAATGGACAGACGCTCGCCGGTTCGACGCGCACCGTGCTCGGCAGCCTGCTGGTCGGCGGTTCGTACAAGATCAACGATCACCGCACCTTGAACGTGGCACTGGGCGTCGGTGTCACCCGCGATACGCCCGACGTCACATTGACGATACGCGTGCCGATTACGCTGTGACGGCGCGCGTCACGCGGCCCGTCCATTGTGCTCGGGAGAATCGCCGAGCACGTCTTCGCCGATCAGCCCCTGCGCGCGGTAGCGCAGCAGCTTGTTGTAGATGGTCTTGAGCGAAACGCCGAGCACGCGCGCGGCTTCACGCTTGTTGTTCCGCACATGGGCCAGCGTCTTCAGCATCACTTCGCGTTCGATGGCGTCGAACGACATGCCGACCGTGAAATGGATGGTGTCGTCTGATGCATGCGACCACGAGGCGCCATCCATTGAGACGTGATTTTCGTGCATGGGTTGAATGTCGCCGACGCGACGACGACGAAGTACCTGCACTGGCTCATCGCCGATGTCGAGGACATTGCCGCCGCCGGCCATGATGTAGTGGCGTCCGATCATGTGCAGCAATTCGCGCACGTTGCCCGGACACGCGCGCGCGGCCAGCTTCGCCAGCGCATCCGGCGCAAACTGCTTGGCGGTGTCGTACCGCTCGTTCCACCTGTCGAGGAAGTGCTGCGCCAGCAGGGGAATGTCTTCGCGCCGTTCGCGCAGCGGTGGAAGGGCCAGCGGAAACTCGAGCAGGCGGAAATAGAGGTCGGCGCGCAACTCGCCCGCGGCAACCGCCTGCGGCAGGTCGCGGTTGGACGCCGCGATCACCCGCACGTCGACCGGAAAT
>DATNAW010000047.1:0-6185 GCA_035572335.1 Rhodanobacteraceae bacterium | reverse complement strand
ACGAAATCGGTGGGATCGACGTTGGACACGAACCGGAACGCCATGTCGCGGCGGCTGTAATGCTTCAGCGCCTCGTACGCCATCACCGGGCCGAGGTCGGACCCGCCGATGCCGATGCTGATGACGTTGCGGATGGCCTTGCCGGTGTGTCCGCGCCATTCGCCGGAACGCACCTTGTCGCTGAAGGCGGCCATGCGGTCGAGCACTTCATGCACTTCCGGGACGACGTCCTTGCCGTCGACGAAAATCTTTTCACCTCGAGGCGCACGC
Source organism: Rhodanobacteraceae bacterium (assembly GCA_035572335.1). GTDB lineage: Bacteria > Pseudomonadota > Gammaproteobacteria > Xanthomonadales > Rhodanobacteraceae > 66-474. The sequence continues at coordinate 5,915 of DATNAW010000047.1, read as the reverse complement.
AGCGCCACGTGCAGCACCGCGCGCTTCTCGGTTTCGTTGATTTTGTCGCCGCGGAACATCGCCTCGCGCCGGGCGAACACGCCGCGTGCCTTCGCCAGCTTCTGCAGCAGGCGCAATGTTTCAGCGTTGACGAGGTTCTTGGAATAGTCGAGGTACAGCCCCGCGCCTTCGGCCGTCAGCCGCGTGCCGCGCTCGCCGTCGGCGTCGAACAGTTGCTTGAGCGTCGTGCCGCGCAGCGACAGCCAGTGCTTTGCCAGCGCCTTCCATTCCGGGGAAGAACGCAGCGAGGGCGCACTCACGGACGCGCTCCCTGCCCTGCAGCCTGCGATTCGACCTTCGAACTTTTCTGAGTGATGCGTTCCAGCAGGTCGTTCCACGATTTCACGAACGAGGCCGCGCCTTCGCGCTGCAACTGGCCCGCCAGCGCGGCATCGTCGATGCCGGCGGCATTGAATTGTGCAATGACCTGTTCGCTGTCAGCGCCGTCCTTCGCCATGCCACCATGCAACTTGCCATGGTCGGCAAACGCCAGGATCGTCTTGTCGGGCATCGTGTTGATGGTGTCGGGCGCGGCCAGCGCCTCGACGTACAGCGTGTCGGGTGCTTTCGGATCCTTGGTGCCGGTGCTGGCCCACAACAGGCGCTGCGGATGCACGCCGGCGGCGATGATCTTCTTCCAGCGTGGCGTTTCGCGCAGATCGCAATAGGCCTTGTAGGTGCGCTGTCCGATCGCGATGCCCAACCTGTCCTTCAATTCCGCCGGCACCTTGTCGGCGACCGCCACGTCCCAGCGGCTGATGAACAGTGAAGCCACCGAATCGACGTTGGGCGACTTGCCCTCGGCGATGCGGCGCTCGATGCCGCGCATCCAGGCCTCCGCGGCGGCGAGATACTGCTCGCGCGAGAACAGCAAGGTGACATTGATCGGAACCCCGCGATAGATCGATTCCTCGATCGCCGGAATGCCGGCCGGCGTGCCGGGAATCTTGATGAACAGGTTGTCGCGGCGCGCTTTTCCGTGCAGCGCGATGGCCGACTCGATCGTGGCTTCGGTGTCGTCGGCGAGCAGCGGCGAAACTTCCAGCGAGACGAAGCCATCCACGCCATCGCTGGCGTGGAATGCCGGCTTGAACAGGTCGGCGGCACGCGTGAGGTCCTGCAGTGCGAGCGCGAAGAACAGGTCTTCGCCGTGCTGCCCGTCGGCCAGCAAATCCGCGATCGCGCCGTCGTAGTCGTGGCCGCCCGAGATCGCCTTGTCGAAGATCGATGGATTGGAGGTAAGGCCGGTCACGTCGTGCTCGGCGATGTATTTCGCCAACGTGCCGTCGTTCAAGATTCCGCGGGTGATGTTGTCCAGCCAGATGCTCTGGCCGAGGTCGTGCAATTGCTTCGTTGCGTTCATGGATGCTCCGTGGCGTCTGCCGGTTCGGAAGGGGAAACAAAAGCGCCGGCATCCAGCTTGCAGAGTTCGCGGATGCCGCCGAGTTCGATTTGCGCGGGCGGATATTCCTTGCCTGCGGCGGGGTCGTTCGCGTAATGGCCCTGGCGCACGAACACCGTGGTGAGGCGCTCGCGCCAGCGTCGCTTCATGCCGTCCAGCACGCGCAGCTTGTCCTCGACCATTACGTAATGCTGGGCGGGAAAACGCCGGGCCACATCGTCCAACATGCGTTCCTTGTGGACATAGATCAAGACCCGATCCTGCACCGCGCGGGCGATGCCGGAGGCCGCGATCTTGCGCGGCTGCAGCACCACGTCGCCATCGGAAAGCACCACGCATTCGCCGAACCGCGACAGGTACGCGATGGCATCGAGCGCGCCCGGATACAGGCGTTCGGCAAAGCGATAGTTGAGCAGCCACGCGGCGAGATCCTGCGCGCGCACTTCGTCATCGCACTCCAGCCGGAATTGCTGGATCGCACCCAGGTAATCGGCGTAGCCAAGCTTTTCGCGCAGGGTTTCGTAAATGGTCCAGTACGTCTTCGCCGCCTCCGCACCGAACAGTTTGGCGATGTGCGCGTCGAGGTCCGCCTGCACCTGGTCGTTGTCGAGCAGCGTGTTGTCGACATCGAGCAGGAACACCACGGACCCGGCTGCGTTCATTGCTCGGCCTTCATCGCCGCGTCGAGCTTGGGATCGTTCCAGCCGCCCGCCTCGGCGACCAGCGCGTCGGCCTGCTTCGGACCCCACGTGCCGGGTTTGTATTTGTGCACCGGAACCTTGTCGCCGATGATCGGATCGAGCACGCGCCACGCCTCTTCCACGCAATCGTCGCGGGTGAACAGCGCCGAGTCGCCGTCGATCGCGTCGCCGAGCAGGCGTTCGTACGGCATCATGCCCGTGCGGATGTGGCGATGCGCGACCAGTTCCACCGGATGGCCCTTCATCGCCTCGCCGGGTTCCTTCACCCGCGCGCCGATCGAAATGATCACGTCGGGGCTCAGGCGGAAGCGGAAATGGTTGACCGCACCGTTCGAGGGATCGTCGAACACCTGTTGCGGCGGATTCTTGAGGCGCACCAGCACCTCGGTGCACTTCACCGGCAACTGCTTGCCCGCGCGGATGAAGAACGGCACGCCGGCCCAGCGCCAAGTGTCCATGTGGATGCGCAGCGCCGCAAAGGTTTCGACGGTGGATTTCTTCGCGACGCCCGGCTCTTTCAGATAGCCATCGAACTGGCCGCGCACGATGTCCTCGGGCTTCAGCGGACGCATCGAACGGAACAGCCGCAGCTTCTCGTCGCGCATGGCATCGCTGCTGCGATTGGCGGGCGGCCCCATCGCCAGCAGAGCAAGCACTTGGAACATGTGGTTCTGCACCACGTCGCGGATCGCGCCGACTTCGTCGTAGAACCGGCCACGCCCCTGCACGCCGAAATCTTCCGCCATGGTGATCTGCATGCTGGCAATGTGGTCGCGATTCCAGATCGGTTCCAGCAGCGCATTGGCGAAACGGAAATACAGCAGGTTCTGCACCGGCTCCTTGCCGAGGTAGTGGTCGATGCGGAAAATGTCGTGTTCGCGGAAAAAACGGTGCAGCGTGCGATTGAGCGCGCGCGCGGATTTCAGGTCGCGACCGAACGGCTTTTCGACGATCACGCGCGCGCCCTGCGAGCAGCCGGAAGCCGCGAGTCCCTTCACCACCGGCACGAACATGCTGGGCGGAATCGCGAGGTAATGCAGCGGATGCTCGGCATTGCCAAGCGCAGTGCGCAACTTCGCATAGGTCTGCGCGTCGTTGTAATCGCCGTCGATGTACTGCATCTGCTTCGACAACTTCGCGAACGCGACCTTGTCCACGCCGCCGTGTTCCTGGAGGCTGTCCTTGGCACGCTGGCGCAGCTTGTCGACATTCCAGCCCGAACGCGCGATGCCAATCACCGGCATGTCCAGCTTGCGGTCCTTGATCAACGCCTGCAGTGCCGGAAAAATCTGTTTGTAAGCGAGGTCGCCCGTGGCACCGAAAAATACGAAGGCATCGGACTTGGACGTTGCCATCAACTGGGTTCCTTGTGCAGGATGACGCGGACGTGGTGGGTGGTGCCGTCGTCGATGAGCGGAACACCGGCACCTGAATCCTGCAACGTTACACCATCCAATTCGATCGCGGCGACCCCGCGGCAGACGTGGCCGGGATTTTCGACCTCCATCCGCCAAGCGGTGCCGCCGCGCCGGTACGTCGCCACAAAGCCCTTCCACTTGCGCGGAATACAGGGTTCGATGCGCAACCGGTCGCCCAGCACACGGAAACCCAGCACCCATTCCACGATCGCGCGATACAGCCAGCCGGCTGAACCCGAGTACCAGGTCCAGCCGCCGCGGCCGGCGTGCGGCGCGACCGAGTAGACGTCCGCGCATTCGACGTAGGGTTCGACCTTGTAACGCTGGAGTTTCTCCGGCGTATCCGATTTCCGGATCGGGTCGAAGATCTCCAGCAGCTCGCCGGCCTTGTCGCCGTCGCCCAGCATCGCGAACGCGATCAGCGACCAGATCGAACCATGCGTGTACTGGCCGCCATTTTCGCGCAGGCCCGGCGGATAGCCCTTGATGTAGCCGGGATCGTGCGTGGTCTTGTCGAAGGGGTCGGAGAACAGCGCGACGAAACCATCGCCCGACCGCACCAGGTTTTCGTTGACCGCGCGCATCGCGCGTTCCGCGCGCTCGGCGTCGGCACGCCCGCTGATCACCGCCCACGATTGCGCCATCGACTCGATGCGGCATTCCGTGTCGACCGAGGTACCGAGCGGCGTGCCGTCGTCGTAGAACGCGCGACGGTACCAATCGCCGTCCCATGCCTTGGTTTCCAGCGCCAGTTCGAACGCGCGCGCACTGTCGCGCCAGCGCGGCGCGCGCGCGTCGCGGCGGTCCTCGGCGAACGGCACGAAGTCGCCGATCACCTTGATGAGGAACCAGCCCATCCACGCGCTCTCGCCCTTGCCGCCCGCGCCCACGCGGTTCATGCCGTCGTTCCAGTCGCCGGTGCCCATCAGCGGCAGGCCGTGCACGCCCGTGCCAAGGCTCACGTCGATCGCGCGCGCGCAGTGTTCGAACAGGTTGGCGGCCTGCGAGGAAACATCGGGCTTGAAGAACGAATCCGTCTGCCCGGGTTTCAAGGCATCGCCACGGAGGAATGGCACCCGCGTTTCCAGGATCGCCGTGTCGCCAGTCGTCCGTATGTAATGCGCCACCACGAACGGCAGCCAGAGCCGGTCGTCCACGATGCGCGTGCGCACGCCCTTGCCGGAAGGCGGCAGCCACCAGTGCTGCGCGTCGCCTTCCTCGAACTGGCGCGAGGCGGAGAGAAGGATGTGTTCGCGCGCAAGATCGGGCCGCGCGACGCATAGCGCGGCGACGTCCTGCAACTGGTCGCGGAAGCCGTAGGCACCACTGGCCTGGTAGAACGCGGTGCGCGCCCACAACCGGCACGCGAGCACCTGGTACGGCAGGCAGCGGTTCACCAGCAGGTCGACAGAACGCTGTGGCGTTTCGACCTGCAACGGCCCCAGCACGCCGTCCCACAGCGCGCGCGTGGCTTCGAGCACAGCATCGAAGTCGATGCGGCGATAGCGATCGACCAGCGCCTGCGCGGCTTTGCGGTCTGCACCTTCGCCCAGCACGAAGACGATTTCTGTGCCCGCGCCGGGCTCGAGTTCGACCGTCGCGACGAGCGCACTGCGCGGGCCGGTGTCGCTGCCCGGCTTCGCATCCTTCGCGCCGCAGGCGATGAACGCCACGGCCTGCGTGAATTCTTCGCGCCAGGCGTTGCGCGCGAATACCGCGCCGCGTTTCGTGTCCGATTCGATTCGCGTCGTCGCGCGCGGATCGCCGCCGATCGGGCCAAGCATCCACATGACCATTTGCGCGACATCGATCCGGCGTGCGCGTCCACTGCGATTGTGCAGGCGCAGGCATGAAATCTTCACCGGATCGGTCGCGGCCACGCACTGCGTCAATTCTGTTTCGATGCCGTGCACGCTGGCTTCGAAGCGCGCGTAACCCGGCCCGAAGCGCGCGACGTACGCCGCACCACCGGCGCGGATCGGCGACGCCGTGGCACTCCACTCGGCGCCATCATCCGCATCGCGCAGCAGGAATACTTCGCCCGGCGGATCGCGCACCGCGTCGTTCGACCACGCGGTAATCTGGTTCTGCTGGCTGTTGACCGCCCATGCGTAGCCACCGCCCGTCGCCGTCACCAGGAATCCGAAACCGGGATTGGCGACGAGGTGGGACCACGGCGCGGGCGTGCTCGCGCCGTCGCGCAGGACGGTGACGTATTCGCGCCCGTCTTCCGTGAATCCGCCGATACCGTTCCAGGAACGCAGTGCCTTCGGCGACGGCAGCGAGGCAGGCTGGCCGCCGCGTACGTTCGGCGTCTTCACCTCCGGCGCCGCAATAGTCACTGCGCCGTCCGAC
>DATNAW010000046.1:0-14919 GCA_035572335.1 Rhodanobacteraceae bacterium | reverse complement strand
ATCTTCGCGATGGCCTGCGCGTGCTGGACGCCTGCGCCGCGCCGGGCGGCAAGGCCTGCCACATGCTGGAACGCGCCGACGTGCGCCTCCTTGCGCTCGATGCGGATGCGCGGCGCGGCGGTACGATCCGCGCGAACTTCGAACGACTTGGTGTGCGCGGTGACGTGCAAACGGGTGACGCGGGCGATCCATCGCCGTGGTGGGACGGCCAGCCGTTCGACCGCGTCCTGCTGGACGCGCCCTGCTCGGCCACCGGCGTGATCCGGCGCCATCCCGACATCAAGCTGCACCGGCGCGCCGGCGACATCGCGCAGCTCGCGCGCGAACAGTCGCGCCTGCTCGCGGCGCTGTGGCCGTTGCTGGCGCGCGGCGGCCGGCTGGTCTACGCCACCTGTTCGGTGCTGCGCGAAGAAAACGAGCGCGTCGTCGACGCCTTTCTCGAAGCACACGCGGACGCGGGCGCCGAACCATGCGACCTGCCCGTGGGTCACGCGGCCGGCACCGGCCGGCAAATCCTGCCGGGCGAGAGCGGGCTCGACGGGATGTATTACGCGGTCCTCGAAAAGCGCTGAGCCGGCCGCGCATACAATCGCGCCGTGACGCCGACTTCCACCTCCCGCCGCTGGTTCGACGACGAACGCGTGCAACTCGCATTGCTGTTCGCGTTCGCGCTGTTGCTGCTGGGCCTCGGCATCGGCCTGCGCGATCCGTGGCCATCCGACGAGCCGCGCTTCGCACTGGTCGCGCGCGAAATGCTCAACAGCGGGCAATGGTTGTTCCCGCATCGCGGCGTGGAACTCTATTCCGACAAGCCGCCGATGTTCATGTGGCTGGAAGCCTGCGCGTATTTCCTGACGGGCGGCTGGCGCGGCGCGTTCCTGCTGCCATCGCTGCTCGCGGGACTCGGGACGATCGCACTGGTGTACGACTTCGTGCGCCGGCAGTGGAACCATCGCGCGGGATGGCTCGCCGCGGCCGCGGTGCTGGCGAGTTTCGATTTCACCTTCCAGATGCGCGGCGCGCAGATCGACGGCGTGGAAACCTTCTGGATCGCGCTGGCGATGTACGGCCTGTTGCGCCACCTGCTGCTTGGCCCCGCGTGGCGCTGGTACGCGATCGGCTTCCTCGCGGCGGGAATCGGCGTGATCACCAAGGGCGTCGGCGTCATCGCGCTGCTGGTGTTCCTGCCGTTCTGGTTCGCGCGCTGGCGCGGCTGGAAGGGTTTGCTGTCTGCGCAGGACCGCGACGCGCGCTGGTGGCTGGCGTTGTTGTTCGTCGTGCCCGTGCTCGGCTGGGCGTTACCGATGCTGTGGTCGGCGCTGCACGTGCACGCGGGGGATGCGGCGTATGCGCGTTACGCGCACGACATCCTTCTGGGTCAGACCGTGTCGCGCTACGCCGAACCTTCGCACCACCTCCATCCATGGTGGTTCTACGTTCCGGTGATCGCGTTCGAATGGCTGCCGCTGTCGCTCGCGATTCCGTGGGCGCTGCCGGGCTGGAGGCGTGCGCTGCAAAACCGCGATGCACGCACCCTGCTGCCGCTCGCGTGGGTGGTGCTGGTGGTGATCTTCTTTTCGTTGAGCGGCGGCAAGCGCGACGTTTACATCCTGCCGGCGCTGCCGATCACCGCGATCGCGCTGGCACCGCTGCTGCCGGACGTCCTTCGCACGCGCTCGTTCCGCTGGGCGCTGTGGCTGTTGACGCTCCTGCTGGCGCTGGTGCTGCTCACCACCGGCATCGCGATGCATGCGGGCCATGCGCGCAAGCTGACCGCCTTGGCGGCGTCGGCCCTGGACGGCTCACCCGCGCCGCTGGTCGCGATGATCATCGGCATCGGTGCCGCCGGCGTGGTGATCGCGCTGGTCGCGCGACCGCGACACGCCGCATGGGGCTGGGCCACGTTTGCGCTGGTGACGTGGGGCACGTGGGGCTTGGTCGCGTATCCGTTGCTCAATGGCTATTCGTCGGCGCGCGCGGTGATGGCGCGCACCGCGGGCCTGGTGCCCGCGCGCGATCCGATCGCGCTGGTGGCGTGGAAGGAACAGAATCTTTTGATGCTGGACGCGCTGGGCCGCGACACCGTCAACTTCGGATTCAAGCTCGCGTGGCACGAACAGTTGAAGCAGGCGCTGGCCTGGCAGGCGGAAGATCCCGCGCACCGCTGGATCTTCGCCTACGGCAAGGTGCTGGCGCCGTGCGTGCGCGTGGCCGACGCGATCCACGTCGGCCACGCCAACCGCCGCGAGTGGTATGTGTTCAACCGCAGCGCCGTGGTGTCGGGCTGCGTGCCGCCGAGGAGCGATGATGCGGGACAATTCGGCGCCCTTGAAACCGATGACTGACTCCACGACCCTGTCGGTGCACCTGCTCGGTTTCGACAACGGCGTCGGCCTGTCGCGTGATTTGCGCCTGCTCGCCGAGACCCTGCGCGCACGCGGCTACCGGGTGGACTTCACGAACACGCGCCGGCGTGGCGGAATTCCCGGATTGATCCAGCGCCTGCGCGGCAAGCGCCATGCGGCGGAACTCGCGCGCCGTCGTCGTCGCGGTTTGCCTGCGCCCTACGATTTCGTGCTGATGGAGGAACACATCGCGCCGGCATTCCTGGACGATGCACGCCATCGCGTGCTCCTGCCGCACCCGGAATGGTTCCTGCCGCGCGACATGGAAGCGCTTCCGCACATCGACCTCGTGCTCGCGAAAACGCATGAAGCCCAGCGGGTGTTCGCGGCGCAAGGTTGTCGCGCGCTGTGCATCGGTTTTACCAGCGACGATCGGCGCGATGCGTCGGTGCCGCGGGAACGCGCGTTCTTCCATCTCGCCGGTTCCAGCCGCACCAAGAACACCGAGCCGCTGCTCGCGCTGTGGCGACGCCATCCCGAATGGCCGCGCCTGACGGTGGTGCAGCATCCGAAGGAAGCGAAACCCGGCGCGCCGGCGGCCAACATCGACCATCGCGTCGGTTATCTCGACGAAGCCGAATTGAAGCGCCTGCAGAACGCGCATCTTTTCCACTTGTGTCCGTCCGAAACCGAGGGCTTCGGCCATTACATCGTCGAGGCGATGAGCGTGGGCGCGGTGGTGGTCACGCTGGATGCGCCACCAATGAACGAAATGATCACGCCGGAGCGCGGCATCCTGGTGCCGTATTCGCGCACCGGCACCCAGCACCTCGCGACCACGTACCACTTCGACGATGCCGCGCTGGAAGCGGCGATCGCGCGGGCGATCGCGACCGACACTGTGCGTTGCGAAGCCATGGGCGCGGCCGCGCGTGCATGGTACGACTCCGAACGCGCGGCGTTTCCAGCGCGGCTCGACGACGCGCTGCGCGGCACGGTGGCGCAGGCATGATCCGGGTCAACCTGATCGCGCGCGACAACGGCTTCGGGCTCAGCCATCACCTGCGCCTGTTGCGTGGCGCGCTGGACGAATCCGGATTCGACGTGACGGTCAGCGGCATCCGTCGCGGTGCGCTGCGCAAGGCCTGGCACCCGGTGCGCCTCCGCGCGCAAACGCTCGCACGCCGAATGGCCGGCCACAACGGGCCGCGCTGGGACGTCAACCTGATGCTGGAACGCGTGCGGCCGGAGTACCTCGCCACCGCACGCCGCAACGTGCTTCTGCCGCACCCGGAATGGTTCGACGAGCGTGATCGCGCGTGGCTGCCGCGCCTCGATCGCGCGTTCGTGCTGACGCACCACGCCAAGCCGATTTTCGAATCGCTCGGCCTGCGCGCGGATTACACCGGCTTCACCAGCGAAGACCGCCGTGATGTTTCCGTGCCGCGCGAGCGGGCGTTCTTCCACCTCGCGGGCCGCAGCGCCAACAAGGGCACCGCGACACTGCTGGCGACCTGGCGCCGCCATCCAGAGTGGCCGCGCCTCACCGTGCTGCAAAGTCCGCGCAGCGCGGGTGAGGTCGTGCGCGCGCCGAACATCGAACACCGCGTCGACTACATCCCCGATGATGAACTGCGGCGCATCCAGAACGCCCACCGTTTCCACTTGTGCCCTTCCGAGACGGAAGGCTTCGGCCACTACCTGGTCGAGGCAATGGGCGTCGGCGCAGCAGTGACGACACTCGATGCCCCGCCGATGAACGAGATGATCACGCCCGAACGCGGTGCGCTGATTCCGCATTCGCGCACCGGCACGCAAAGCCTGGCGACCACCTACTTCTACGATGGCGCCGCGCTGGAAGCCGCGATCGAGCGTCTGCTGCAAACGTCCGACGCCGAACTCGAACGCATGGGTGCGACTGCGCGTGCCTGGTTCGAGGACAATGACCGGGCCTTTCGCATCCACATCGCCGAATCGATTCGCGCGCTGGCTTGAGCGAGAATCAGGTTGCGTTCGCCGCGCACATCCAGCGCAGCGTCTCCGCCAGCGGTATCGCCGGCGTGTATCCGGCGAGTGCCCACAGCCGGGCGTTCGATCCAACCAATCGCTTCACTTCATTGCCGCGCACGAACGCCGGGTTGACGCGCACCTCGATCGCGTAGCCCGCGATCTTCGCCATCATGTCCAGCACCTCGCCCAGTGAATGCGCGACGCCGGAGCAAATGTTGATCGTTTCGCCGGCGGGGGCTTTCGCGACGATGGTTGCGTAGGCGCGCGCGACGTCGCGCACGTCGGAAAAATCCCGCGCCACATCGGTATTGCCGAGCTCGATGGCCCGCTCGCCACGACGGAAATGCGCAACGATTTTCGGGATCAGGAACTGCTCGCCCTGGCCCACGCCGGTGTAGTTGAACGGACGCACCAGGGTGATCGGCAAACGATCCATCCACAATCGCGCCATGTATTCCATCGCGAGCTTGGAGACGGCGTAATCATTGGCGGGCGCGGCTGCCGTCGTTTCCGTGATCGGTTCGACTTCGGCGTTGCCGTAGATGTTGGCGCTGCTCGCCAGCACCACGCTGCCTGGCTTCTGATCGCAAGCCGCCAGCGCCTCCAGGAGATTGCGCGTGCCGACGACATTGGTGCGGTAGATTCCGTCCGCATCGCCATGCGCCACGAACGAGATCGCCGCGAGGTGCACCACCGCGTCCGCGCGTGCCTCGGCCACGGCGCGCCGCACGGCATTGCGATCCAGCAGGTTCGCTCGCAGAACGCCTTCGCGTGGCGGATCGCCGTCGTGGGCCAAGCCGATGATTTCGTACCCGGCAGTTGCGAGTTCGGCCGCGACGTAGCGCCCGGTGAAGCCGTGGCAACCGGTCAGCAGTGCACGCGGCTTGTCAGAACGAAACGCCACGTTCCACTCGCTTGATATCCGCTTCCACCATCATCCGGCACAGGTCTTCCAGCGACGTCCTGGCTTGCCAACCCAGCACCTCGCGCGCGTGCGCGGCGTCGCCGATCAGCATGTCCACTTCGGCGGGGCGATAGAACTTCGGGTTGATCTTCACCGCGACCTTGCCGGTGTCGGTGCGGACGCCGGTCTCGTCCTGTTCGCTGCCCTTCCACTCGATGCCGATGCCGGCGGCCTTGAACGCCAGCGCCGCGAAATCGCGCACGGTTTCGGTGCGGCCGGTCGCCAGCACGAAGGTGTCGGGTTGCTTCGCCTGCAGCATCCGCCACATGCCTTCGACGTATTCTGCGGCATAGCCCCAGTCGCGTTTGGCACCGAGGTTGCCGAGTTCCAGGCAGTCCTGCTGCCCGAGCTTGATCCGCGCCACCGCGTCGGTGATCTTGCGCGTGACGAACTCGCGCCCGCGCAGCGGCGATTCATGGTTGAACAGGATCCCGCTGGCGCCGAAGATGCCGAACGATTCGCGGTAATTCACCGTGCTCCAATGCGCGAACAGCTTGGCCACGCCGTACGGACTGCGCGGCCAGAACATCGTGTGCTCGTTCTGCGGCACGGCCTGCACCTTGCCGAACATCTCCGAAGTCGACGCCTGGTAGAAGCGCGTGTCGGGCTTGACCGTGCGGATGGCGTCGAGCAGGTGCAGCGCGCCCAATCCCGTGATCTCGGCGGTCGTGATCGGCTGCTCGAACGAGACCCCGACGAAGCTCTGCGCGGCGAGGTTGTACACCTCGTCCGGCCGCGCCCTTTCGATCAGGCGCAGGCTGCAGCCCGGATCGGTCAGGTCGTATTCGACCAGTTCCAGGTTCGGGTGCATGGCGACACCGAGTTCCTGCATGCGCCAGAAATTGACGGAACTGGTGCGACGGTATGCGCCGTACACCTTGTAGCCCTTGTCCAGCAACAGCTGCACGAGGTACGCGCCGTCCTGCCCGGACACGCCGGTGATCAATGCGGTTTTCATGGCTGCCTCGTTGCATCCGCGCCGTCGCGCGCTGATTTGGACGACGCGACATTCTGGCAGCGCCCGGCCGCTGCCGCATGCTGCATCAACCACAGCCGTGCGAATTTTTCGCGCACGTAGTCGGCTTCCACGCAGGCGAACACGAAGCCGCGCCAGCCATCCAAGAAGCCGGCACGCAGGACGTAGCCGCGCAGGAAGCGCCAGAACGGATTCAGCACGAGGTTGTGCAGGTGCGCGCGCCGCCCGCTGGCGTGCATGTGCTCGGCCATCATCGTGGCGTAGCGGCGGTAACGCGCAAGCTGGTCGTCCAGCGAACGATAGGCGACGTGCTCCAGGTCGCCGGCAAGCGTCGCCACGTCGCCGTCCACGACGGCGTGTTCGTGTATTTCGCGGCCCGCACCCCAGCCCCCGCAGCGCCGGTCGAACAGGCGCAGCACGCGATCGGGATAGGCATTGCCGTGGCGCAAAAAGGCGCCGAAGTATTCGGTCGCGCGCGCGAAGCGATAACCCCCCGCGCCGGCGAAACCCGCGTCACGCGCGGTTTCGATGGAGGCGCGCAGCGCGGGCGTCACACGTTCGTCGGCATCCAGGCACAGCACCCAATCGTGCGCGGCCTGCGCAACCGCGAAGGCCTTCTGCGCGCGGAACCCTTCGAACGGATGCTCGATGACGCGCGCGCCGTGCGCGGCCGCGATTCCGCGGGTGCCATCGTGCGAGCCCGAATCGACCACCACCGCTTCGTCGCAGAACGCCAGCGACGCGAGGCAATCGGCGATGCGGTCGGCCTCGTTCAGGGTGATCACGCAGGCCGAAATGCGGGGGCGTTCGGACATGGCTAAGCCTGGCAACATTACCTTTGCGAGTGTAACGGGCGCGCCGGAAAGGTCGGCGACAGGCAAGCCCACGAAACTGTCCGAACGTCCGCGAGACCGCCATGCCGCCCTCCTTTGCCGCCCCGCTCGTGATCCGCTTCGGCGCCTTCGGCGACATGGTGTTGCTGACGCCGTTGCTGCGCGTGCTGCACCGCCGCTACGGACAAGCGTGCCGCGTGCTGGGATCGGGTGGTTGGCTGGCGCCGCTGTTCGCGGGCCACCCCGACGTGCACGCGACCCTCAAGCTGGCCAGCCGCAAGCGTCCGTACTGGCTGGACGCGAGCCAGCGACAGCTGGTTGCGTTGCTGCGCGCGCAACCGCCCGGGCCGGTGTACGTCTGCGACGATTATTCGATCGACAAGATCCGCTGGCTGCTGCAGCGCGCCCGCGTTCCGGAAGAACACTGCGTATTCGCCAATCCGGATTGCATGCTGCGCGGCGGCGAACACTGGATCGATCGCTGGCACCGATTCGGCGCGATGACACCCGCGGCGTTCGCGACCGCGCCCGCGGCCGACGCGATGCAGGCGCCCAACGCGCCGTGCCTTGTGCTCCAGCACGCCGACCGCACCGACCTGCACGCATGGCTGCGTTCGCACGCATTCGATGATGCGCCGCTGCTGTTGCTGCAGCCCGGCAACAAGCGCACGCTCAAGCGCGGGCGCGCGGGCCAGCTTGGCGACGACAAGCAGTGGCCGCTGGGCAACTGGACGGGATTGATCCGCGCGGCGCTCGCGCGCCAGCCCGATCTGAAGATCATCCTGTGCGGCGCGCCACCCGAAGCAGTGCTGCTGCGGCGGATCGCCGAGAGCGCGCGTTCCTCGCGCGTGCTCGCGGCCGGCGACGAGCTGCCGCTGCGCCGCCTGCTGGCCTTGTGCGAATACGCGACCGCGATGATTTCCATCGACACCGGCCCGGCGCAGGCCGCCGCGGCGCTGGGTTGTCCGCTGGTGGTGTTGTATGGCGCGCAACCGCCGACGCTGTGGCTGCCGCGCAGCCCGACGGGCAGTCCGGTCGTCGCCCTGGGCGGCCTGCCCGAACGCAACCGCGTCGACCAGATCAGCCTCGAGGAAGTGGTCGCCGCGTGGCGGGCGTTGCCGCTGCGCCGGCCTTCCCTCGTGATGGCCACGGCCTCCGCATGAACCCGGTCGTGATCCGTTTCGGACGGCTTGGCGACATGCTGTTGCTTGCACCGCTGCTCGATCGCCTGCACCGCGGTTATGGCGAAGCGTGCCGGCTGCTCGGCACCGGGCCGTGCAGCGCGGGGTTGTACGGCGCGCATCCGGATGTCGCGCGGGTGCTGGAAGTGGGCGCGCGGCACCAGCCGCTCGCCTTCAGCCCGGATCGCTGGCGCATGTTGCGCACGTTGCGCCGACATCGCGGCACGCCGGTGCACGTGTGCGAAGCCGAGCCACGCGCGCTCGCGAAGATCAAGCGCATGCTTGCGCTGGCCGGCGTCCCACGGGATCAATGCGTATTCCTGACCGATACGCCGGTCGCAATCGGCGAACACTGGATCGAGCGCCTGCTGCGTGGATGCGGCGACCCGCCGCATGGATTTGCCGGTATGTGGAAAACGCCCGCTTCCACCCCGAGTCCGGTACCACGGCTGGTGCTGCGCGAAGCCGATCGCGGCGATTGCAACGCGTGGCTGCGCGCGCGCGGCTGGCGCGGCGAACCGCTATGGCTGGTGCAACCCTTCAACAAGCGCAGCATGCGCTGGAATGGTCCGCGCGATGCCGCCGACGATGACAAGGCGTGGCCCGCGCAATATTGGGTCGCCGTGTTGCGTGCCCTGCGCGAGGATCATCCGCGCGCACGCGTCGTGCTGTGCGGCACGCCGAACGAGGCGGCATTGCTCGATGCGATCGCCCGCGATGCACGCGTGCCCGGCGTCGACGTCGCCGCGCGTGAACTACCGTTGCGACGATTGATGGCGCTCGCGGAAATCGCGGACGGCATGGTCTCGGTCGACACGGGGCCTGCGCACGTGGCCGCGGCAATGGGCTGCCCGCTGGTGGTGTTGTTCGGCGCGCAACCGCCGTCGCTGTGGTTGCCGCGCAGTCCGGCCGGCAGCGCGGTGATCGCGCTGGGCGGACCGCCGCAACGTTCGCGCGTCAGCGACATTGGCCCCGACGAAGTGATCGTCGCATTGTGCGGTCTGCCGCCGCGCAGTCCGGAATTGCCGCGAGCCGCCTGAGCGCTTCCATTACACTTCCGCGAGCGCCGTGGCGCCTGCGAGCCCTTGCCTTGACCGACGCCTCCTACGTCCGATCCGAACATCTGCGCGCCCTGTTGTGGTGGCTGCCGCTTTATCTGCTGGTCGCGCTGATCGCGATCTTCCTGCAGCCGCCGATCCCGCTGCACTCCACGCGCGCGCTGGCGGTGGCGTGGGACATGTGGGTGCACCATCAATTCCTGGTGCCGCACATCAACGGCGCGCCATATTCGGAAAAGGCGCCACTGCTGTTCTGGCTGATCCATGCGGGCTGGGCGGTGTTCGGCGTCAACGACGTGTGGCCGCGCGTGCTGATGGTGTTGATCGGAGCCGCGCAACTGATCCTCGCGCAGTCGCTGGCGCGCCGGCTGTTCCCCGAGCAGGCGTGGATCGCGCGCACAACGCCCTGGATGCTGCTGGCGCTGTCATTCGGTTTTCTGTACGGCCTGCAGATCATGTACGACGGCCTGCTGGCCGTGTGGGTGCTGGGCGCGATGCTGTGCCTCGTTCCCGGTCCGCGGCGTGCGCGACCGAGCTGGATCGGTTTCGCCGTCTGCATCGGCCTGGGTTTCCTGACCAAGGGACCGGTAATGCTGGTGCACTTGGCGCCGGCATGGCTGCTGGGTCCGTGGTGGTGCGCTTATGCGCGCGAACATCGCGCGCGCTGGTATGCACTCGGCATCATCGCGATCATCGGCGGCGGCCTGATCCTCGCCGCGTGGGTGTTCCCGGCCATCGACGCGAGTGGCGGCGCCTACACGCATGCGCTGCTGTTCAAGCAGACCGGCGGACGCGTGGTGAACGCCTTCATCCACAAGCGGCCGTTCTGGTGGTACGTACCGTGGGTGTTCGTGCTGACGTTCCCGTTCGTGCTGTGGCCGCGCATGTGGGCCGGCCTGTTCGCGCTGCGGCGCCCGCTTCCGGCGGGTTTGATGCTGCTGCTGGCGTGGCTGGTTCCGGCGTTCCTGATCTTCAGTACGTTCAGTGGCAAACAGAGTTATTACTTCGTGCCCGAACTGCCGGCGGCGGCGATCCTGATGGCCGCCGCGGTCACGTTCCTGCGCACGCGCGGCGGCTGGGCGTCGCACAGTGCATGGCTGGGCGCATGGCCGCTCGCAGCGGGATCGTTCGCGGCGGCCGCGCTGTTGTTCGCACTGCCGTTTTTGCAGAACGCGGGCAAGCTGCACGACCATTGGTTGCACGACTGTGCGAGCGTCGGTGCGCCATTCGGCGTGTTGTATTTGTTGCTGGGCGCCTTCCTGCTGCTGCCGGGACGCGGCAAGCTGCGCCGCATCGCCGGGGCCAGCCTGGTCGGAACCGCGGGTGCCTACGCATTGTTCGCGCTGGCGTTCTATCCGGCGTTCGACATGCGTCCGGCCGCGCAAGTGCTGGCGCATGCTGAAGCGCAGGGCCACGCGATCGGCAACCTCGGCATCTACGACGGCCAGTTCGAATTCGCCGGCCGCATGACGCGGCCCATCGACCGCCTGTACGAAGGCCAGTTCCTGCAGGACTGGGCGGCGAAGCATCCGCACGGACTGATCATCGCCTATCCGGAGCGCCTCGACGCCAACACCTTGCGCTACGCGCGCATGGTGCAGCCTTACCGCGGCGTGTGGATGGTGATATGGGATGCACCGACACTGGCAACGCTGCGGCGCGGCCAGCAGCCCGCGGAGTCCTTCACGCCCACGATCCTGCTGCCGGCGCCGAGTTATTGGCGGTATTTGAGCGATCATCCCTGATCGCTGCATCATCGGGTCTGCTCGCACGCTGGAGCGCACGAACTTCTTTGGGTCTACCTCGGCCATCCGTGGCCTTACTTTTCACAACAGCCGTTTCACATGAACCGTATTGACGTCCTTAGGGCGCAGTTGAATGGTCCTCACGATGGCGCGCTTTTGCGCTATTCACTGGGCGCCGCATTGCTGGACGCGGGCGAAATCGCGGAAGCGATCACCCATTTGCGCGCCGCGCTCGATTTCGACGACGGTTATTCAGCAGCCTGGAAACAACTCGGACATGCCTGTCTGCGCGCCGACGATCCGCAAGCTGCCGCCGAGGCATGGCGGCGCGGCATCGCCGCTGCCGAAGTACGCGGCGACGTGCAGGCGGCGAAGGAGATGCGGGTGTTCCTGAAGCGCCTCGCACGCGGCCATTGAACCCGTCGCGCTATCATCACCGGTTGCATCGCTTCGTTCCGGGCACTGTCATGCCACTTCGTCGTTCCCCCATCCGCTGGCTATTCGCCGCAGCAGCCGTCGTGCTGCTTGCCGCTTGCGCAGCGCATCCGCAGTGGCAGCTCGACGACGTCCAGGGCCACCTGCCCGATCTCGAATTCGGCATGACCAACGATCTCGGTCAGCCGGTCACCGCGTCGACGTATCGCGGCAAGGTCGTGCTGCTGTATTTCGGCTACACGAACTGTCCGGACGTGTGCCCGCTGACGCTCGTGCACCTGCACACAGTGCTGCAGAAAATGGGCAAGGCCGCGGACGACGTGCGCGTGCTGTTCGTGACGGTGGATCCGGTGCGCGACACGGTGCCGGTGCTGCACCAGTACGTCACCGCGTTCGATCCGCGCATCGTGGGGCTGACCGGCACACAGGATGCGATCGCGCAGCTCGCCAAGCGCTATCGCGCGTTCTACAAACCCGAAACGCCGAAGGACAAGGCCGGCGATTACGACGTCACGCACAGCTCGGCGATCTACGTGTTCGACCGCGACGGCCACGCGCGCCTGCTGGCGACGCCCGGTTCTTCCAATGACGAGATCCTGCACGACCTCGACATCCTGGTGGGGCAATCGTAATGAGCTTCGTCCTGCACAAGAGGCTGTGCGCGACGGCTTGCGCGTGCCTGCTCGCGATCACGGCGGTGGGTGCTGCACCCTCGGCGCCCGCGAACATCCGCGTTGAGCACGCGTGGATTCGCTGGCTGCCGGCCAATCTGCCGGCGGCGGGCTACGCGACGATCATCAACGACGGCGACGGCGTGCAGCGCCTCACTGGCGCCCGCAGCGCCGACTACGCATCGGCAATGCTGCATCACTCGCGCCTCGCGCAAGGCGACAGCACGATGGAGATGGTCGATCACCTCGACATTCCCGCGCACGGCAGCGTGAAGCTCGCACCGGGTGGCTATCACCTGATGCTGTCGCACGCGACGCATCCGGTGAAACCGGGCGACAAGGTGCCCGTCACGCTGCGCTTCGCCGACGGCACGACGCTTCAGGTGAACTTTTCGGTGCTGCCCGCCAACGCCGCTCCATCCGGCTGACGCGCCGCGGCCTGTCGCGCACGGATGATTTCGCGCTGCCGGCGATTGCGCGGCAGGCGTCCGCGGCTGTCCAGCTTCAGCCAATAGGTGAACGCGATCAGCGCGCCGATTACGCTCATCATCGAACTCGGTATCCACAGGATCAGGCCGCCCAGGTGCTGGTCGTCCAGTGATGGAATGCCGGCGAAGGCGCGCCCGCAAAGGCTGTAGATCGGATACAGGTCGGCGCTGGTGAAACTGAGGTAGGCGCCGATCAGGATCTGCGGCAGGATCACCGCCAACGCGACGAACACGCGCACGCCCGGCGACAGCCGCGCGGGCGGACGCGGACGATGGTCCAGGATCAGCCACCAGAACAACATGCCGTCGGCGGCCATGCTGAAGTTCATGAGGTGGTACAGCCGCCAGTCCAGCATCACGTCGAAGTGCACGGCGGGCCACAGCCACAGGTAGATCAGGCCCACGAACATCAGCGCCGCGACGAACGGATGCAGCAGCACGTCCAGCAGCATGCGTACGGGCGCCCAGCGCAATGCGGGTTTCAGCACGCGCGCACGAAAGCGCACCGGCAGGCCGCGCTGCATCGTGACGCCGGGATATGCCAGCGCGATCAGGAACGGGCCCATGTGGTGCAGGCCCATGTGCTGGATGCGGTGGATGAAGAACTCGTGCTCGGCGTAATAGTCGAGATGCGTGTGCAGGCCGGTGTAGACGATCAGCAGCCCGAGCCAGAACAACAATTGCCGCTGCCACGGCGCGGTCACCGGCGAGCGCCGCGCGCCGCGCCAGTACAGCCACGCTGCGAGCGCGAACACCACGACCACGCTCGCCGAAGGCTCCCAGGGGACCCACCAGCGCGCAAAGTCCAGAAGCAGGTTCAAGGCATCATCCATCGCACACGGACTGCCACACGCGTGACGCGATGCGGCAACCGCGTATCACAACACAACGGGGCCGCGCTCGCCAGCCTTGCGGCCCGCCTTGCCGGCAGCGAGTTCGGTGAGGAATCCGGGCACGGCATCGACTTCCAGCGGACGCGCGTACAGGAAACCCTGCAGCAGGTCGCAACCGAATTCGCGCAGCATGTGCATCTGCTCGCCGGTTTCCACGCCCTCGGCGACGACTTGCAGGCCCAGGCTGCGGCCGAGCGCGATGATCGACCGCACGATCGCGCGGTCGCCCGACTCGGTCATCAGGTTGCGCACGAAGGCCCGGTCGATCTTGATCTGGTTGACAGTCAGGTTCTTCAGCGATTCGAGGTTCGAGTAACCGGTGCCGAAATCGTCGATGGAAACGCGCAGACCGCTGGCCGTCAGCGTTTCCAGCAACGGCAGGCCGCCCTTCACGTCCTGCACCAGGTGCCGCTCGGTGATTTCCAGCATCAGATCTTCGTTGCCGATGCCGTGCTTGCGCATCGCTTCGCCCAGCACCGCCTGGAACGCACCGCCCACGCGCAGCTGCATGCCCGAGACGTTGATGCCGACGTAGAACGCCGGCAAGCCGGCGTGCTTCCACGCGGCCAGTTGCCGGCAGGCTTCATCGACCACCCACGCACCGATGGACTCGATCAGCCGCGACTCTTCGGCCAAACCGATGAACGAACTGGGCCCGACCACGCCCATGCCGGGCCGGTTCCAGTACAGCAACGCCTCGAACCCGCGGATGCGATTCGCACGCGCATCCACGATTGGCTGGTAGCGCAGCACGAATTGCTGGCGCACGATCGCCGCGCGCAATGCCGCCTGCATGTCGTGCCGCCAGGTCACGGCTTCGCCCATCCACGGCAGGAAACGCAACACCGTGTTGCCGCCTTCCGCCTTGGCGCGGAACAGCGCGGTGTCGGCTTCGCGCACCAGGTTCTCGGCATCGGTCGCGTCGTCCGGGAAGATGCTGAAACCTGCGCTGGCGGCGATGTCCAGCAAGCGGCCTTCGACGTCGACGGGCTGGCAGATCCGTTCGATCAGGCGCCGCGTCAGGACTTCGGCCGCCGCCGCGTCGGTGTCGGGCAGCAGCAGCAGGAACTCGTCGCCGCCGAAGCGGCACAGCACGTCGCCTTCGCGTACGCCTTCGCTGAGGCGCTGCGCCACCGTGCAGATCACGTCGTCGCCCACGCTGTGGCCGGCGGTGTCGTTGATCTCCTTGAAGTTGTCGAGATCGAAGAACGCCACCGCCAGCGGCCGCGCGCCGTGCCGCGCCACCGCCAGTGCCTGCGCGAACTGGCCGCGCAGGTGGGTACGGTTGGGCAGGCCCGTCAGCGGATCGAAATACGCGAG
>DATNAW010000045.1:0-2532 GCA_035572335.1 Rhodanobacteraceae bacterium | reverse complement strand
GCGATCGAGGTAGTTGAAGACGGTGGCGCCGGCGACCGTGCGCGGCTCGCTGCCCTCGCCCGGCTTGCCCAGCGTCACCACGATGCGGCCCGGCAATTTCGGCAGCGAATCCAGCGCAAGTTTTTCCAGCAGCCCGCGTTGCGGTTCGATGCCGGAGACCGAAAAGAACACGTCGATGTCCTGTTCCACGTCCATGCGGCGCACGCTGGACAGCGGGCCGATGTACACCAGCCGGCCCTCGCCCCAGTCGAAATCGGGATCGTGCCCCAGCCATCCCGACAGGCCGCCGTTTTCCGCGACGTCCGGAATCAGTATTTTCGTGAAGCCGCGCAACAGGTGCCGCTGCCCCCATTCCGTCACCGGCTGGGTGAGGCCGCTGGCAAACGGCACCACCTGATGGATCGAATGGAAGATGCAATAACTCGGCACCGCGCGCGACCACAAGCCGAAGCGGCTGTCCGACACCACGCAATCGAAATGCCTTTCCGCGACGAAGCGTTCGGCCAAACGATGCTCGCGCCGGTAACCCGCCAGCACCCACGGCATCGCCGCGGTCATGCGCAAATAGAAAATCGCGGGGTAGCGGCTGAATGGTGCGGGCGTATCCGCGAACGGAAAAAATTCGCACGCGTCGCCCAATTCGGACTTCAGCAAGCGCATACCCGCGCCCGGTGCAATCACGATGGTGACCGCGTCGCCACGCGCGAGCAAAGCCTGGATGAGACCAAGGCTGCGTGTCGCGTGCCCCAGCCCCCAGTGGTAGATGCCGTAAAGGACCCGTCGCCCCATCCAGACTTCCTTTGCCGCGCAGGCACAACAGCGATGGGTCATGCTGGCATGCAAAACGTGTATGCGGCGCGAATGGATCATCCATGCGAAAATCGTTGGGTCCCGCAGCCCAGCTGGTGGTTTCGTGAGCGCTTGGAAGCGTCCAGTCGACGCTCGCGCGAACGGAACCGGCGAGCCACGGATGGCGAGCGGACGACCGCGCCCTGGATGGCTCATGCGAAAATTGCAACGTGACCCCGTAGCTCAGCTGGATAGAGCATCCCCCTCCTAAGGGGAAGGTCGCCCGTTCGAATCGGGCCGGGGTCGCCACCTGTCTTCAGCGCAGCCGCATCGCCAGCGCGGGGTCGAGGCCCGCGAGAAAGCGATCCACCGCCGCGGTGTACGCGGATGATTCGCCGAGCGTCGCGTTGATTTCGCCGTGGCTCAAGTCTTCGGGCAATACTTGCACGCGTGCGCCGAGTGCGCGCGCTTTCGTCGCGAAGGCCTGCGCCTGTCCGCACGAATCCGAACGCCGCGACGAACACACCGCCAGGAAAGGCGCGATCTCCGTTTGCAGTTGCGCGATCGGCGACACCGTGGCCCATGCCGCGGGGTCGCTGCCGAACGCCCGGTCGTACAAGCCAAGATGCCGCGCCCGCATGATCGTCGCGACGTTGTACGCGGCGCTGTCCAGCGCCACCGTGCCCAACCACGGCAACGCGCCCTGCGAAGTCGCGAGTGCCGGCTTGGCGCTGACCAACGCCACCAGGTGCGCGCCCGCCGAGTGCCCCATCAACACGAACTTGTGCGGGTCACCGCCCCATTGCGGTGCATCGCGTTGCGCGGTTGCCAGTGCCATGCCTGCGTCGCGCGCCTGCTGCAGCGGCGGCGTATCCGGCAGCATCGGATAGTCCACCGAAATCACGATGACGCCATGCGGAACCCAGTGCATGACCTTGTTCTGCACCACGTCGCGCGCGGACTTGTCGCCGAACCGCCAGGCGCCGCCGTGCACCATGAAGATCACCGGCGCACCGTGCGCATTCGGCGGTGCATAGACGTCGAAGGTCTCGCCCGCGCCGCCACCGTAGTGCACGTCGCGCAGGATCGTGACGCCGGGCGGAAGTTGCGCCGCACGCCATTGCTGCCAGCGCGTTTGCGCCGTGCAGGTCAGGCTGGCCGCGACCAGGGCAGTGACGACAAGGATTCGCAGGCGTGTTCCCATGCCATGACAACGCGCGGTCGCAGCGGCGGTTGACGCACCATTCGAGGCTGCACGACCGTCGCTGCTACAATAGCCGGCTCATTCGACGCAACCCGCCCCGTGCGGCCCCAGGAGCATCCATGTCCCACGCGATTCTTTCCGCGCTCGGCCTGGCCGACACCAATTCCGGCACGTTTCTCGGCAACGACGCGTGGTCGAAGACCGCCGACGCCGGCGTGATCGAGCCGCTGAATCCCGCGACCAACGAAGTGCTGGCAAAGGTGTACGCGTCCAGCAATGCCGATTACGAAACCCTTGTGCGCAACGCGCAGAAGGCTTGGCAGGAGTGGCGCAACATTCCGGCACCCAAGCGCGGCGAAGCGGTGCGCCTGTGCGCCCAGGCGCTGCGCGAACACAAGGACGCGCTGGGTTCACTGGTCGCGCTGGAAATGGGCAAGATCAAGCCGGAAGGCGACGGCGAAGTGCAGGAGATGATTGACATCGCCGACTTCGCGGTCGGCCAGTCGCGCATGCTGTACGGCCTGTCGATGCACTCCGAA
>DATNAW010000044.1:0-30790 GCA_035572335.1 Rhodanobacteraceae bacterium | reverse complement strand
CGCGGATCTGAACCTGGTCCCGCAAAACATGGTGCAGCGGATCGACGTGCTGGCCGAAGGCGCTTCGACCACGTACGGTTCCGATGCCGTGGGCGGCGTCGTCAACATCCTGCTGCGTCATGATTTCGATGGCGCCGAAATCAGCGCCAACAGTGGCATCTCGGGACACGGCGACGGCCAGCGGCATGGCATCAGCATCACGATGGGCCACTCTGGCGATCGCTACAACATCGTCGGCGGTCTCGATTACAACAAATACGACGCCGTATCCGATGCGCGGCGCGAGTTTTCGGCGCACCAGTTGTATCTGTATGGCGGGGTGGTCAGCGTCGCGGGGTCCAGTTCGATTCCGAATGGCCGCATGCAATTGCCAGGATCATTTGCGGCGCAGTATGGATGCGCCGCCGACTCGTCAGGCAACATCGTGGTGACGAAGGATACCGGCAATGGCACCAGCCTTGGAGACTATCGCTGCCGTACCTCGAGCGACACGTTCAATTATGCGGCCTTCGACTACATCCAGGTGCAACAGCAGCGTACCGACGGGTTCGTACTTGGCACCTTCAACCTGACCGACAACATCACGGCTTTCGTTGACGCCTTCTACAACCACACCTCATCGGCCGGCCAGGATGCGTCCATTCCGGTAGGTACCGGTGACGGTTTGGTCATTCCCGCGACGGCCCCGTTCAATCCATTCGGCGTCCAGTTCAAGGCGCCTCCGCCTCCGGGGACACCCCCCGATCCGGCTGGCAACTACACGTTTCAGACCCGTCTTACCGGCATCGGCACGCGAATCCATCCCTACGTCACCAGTACCGGGCAGTTCATCGCCGGTTTGCGCGGCGGCGTCGGCGAGAGCAGCTGGAACTGGAACGTCACCTTCGACTACGGCCATACCTCGCGGACCCAAACAGACGAGAACGAGCTGTACATTCCCGCGCTGCAGGCGGCCATCGACGCCGGTGCCAACATTTTCGACCAGGCCGACAACGGGGCGGCGCTGAGTGCGGGTGCACTCGATGCCGTCTACCGGAAGAACGAGAATCTGCGGCAGATTTCAGCGGGCGCGAACGGTAACCTGTTCTCGCTCGCGGCGGGGGACGTGCAGCTCGCGGTCGGTGCGCTGTATCGCAGTCAGTCCATGAACTACACGATCAACCCGCTTGCCTTGCTCGACCCGGCCACGGGCTTTTGCCAGATTTCAGGAGAAGCCTGTGGCTCGCCCGGCAGCGGCAAGGACAACGTCAAGGAAGCGTTCGCCGAAACGTTGATTCCCTTGTTGAAAGAGGTGCCGGGCGCATACTCCTTGAACCTCGACGTGGGTGTCCGTTATTCGGACTACAACAGCGCCGGATCCACCACCAATGGCAAGATCGCGATCGAGTGGCGTCCGATCCAGGATCTGCTGGTGCGCGGCACGATCTCGCAGGTGTTCCGGGCACCGAATCTCGACCAGTTGTACGACGGACGCTCGATCGTCCAGCCGACCCTGAATGATCCCTGCGCCCATCTTTCGGCCGCGGAGCTCGCTCAGCATCCCACCGCATGCCAGTACGTGCCACCGAACTGGCCCGGCAACAGCCCGGCGCAGGTCAATAGCTATTACTCGGGCGCCAATGTGGTGGGCGGCAACCTCAAGCCCGAGCACGGCAAGTCGGTGGATTTCGGACTGGTTTACAACCCGAACTGGGCCCCAAGCCTAAACACCAGCGTCGACTTCTGGCATATCTACCTGTACGACACGCTGGTGCCGATTTCGGGGATCACCGTGGTCGACGCCTGCTTCAACAACGAGGCCAGTCCGTTCTGTCCGTATATCCATCGCTACGCCACAGGCTCGCCCGGCCAGGTGTTCTACATCGACGCGCCGGTGGTCAATCTGGGCACGCTGAGCACCAGCGGCATCGACTTCACCGCCAACTACAAGCTGCCGCACTTCGACTTCGGCGGTTTCAATCCCGGCGATTTCAAGCTCGGGCTGGCGACCAGTTACGTCTCGACTTTCAACAACAATACGACTCCGGGCCAACCCGGCTCCACGGTCGACAAACTTGCCGGTACCTGGAACGCGCAGTTCGGCAATGTTTCGCGCTGGCGCGCAACCGCCACGGTGGGTTGGAGTCGCGGCAACTGGGATGCCCAGTGGCGTACGCGATACATCAGTGCGGTGACCGCACTCAATGTCGATGCTGCCATCGCCGATGTCAACATTCCGGTTGCCTCGGTGGTGTACAACGATGTGCAACTCGGTTACGCAGTGCCGTCCATCCACACCCGTTTCGACGTGGGCGTGGACAACCTGTTCGATCGGCGACCGCCGCTGATTTACCAGAACGGACAGGGCAATACAGACTCTGCCACCTATGACATGATGGGAAGCTACTACTGGGCGAGGGCGACGTTGAAATTCTGAACGCACCGAAGCCTTACCTGTTGGGGGCGCCGCGCAAGCGGTGCCCTTTTTCTTGGTTAAACTGAAATGCTCCTGCAGCCAACAGATTGAACTTGTATGTCGATGCCGGCCGATGATCTTGCCCAATCCATGGCAGCTGCCTGGAATGCGGGTGATCCCGATCGGGTCATCTCACTTGCACGGGACGCGCAAGGCGCTGCCGCTGAATCCGAGCCAGTACTTGCGTTGCTCGGCGTTGCCTCCCAGCAAACCGGTCATCATGCCAAGGCCGCGGAAATCTTCGCGCGCTTGTCCAAGATGCGTCCGGAGGTTTCCGCATATTGGAACAATCTGGGGGTGGCCTCACGGCACGTGGGCGATTGCGTGGCATCCGAACGGGCACTCCTGAAAGCCAAGGCGTTGGCACCCGAGGATGCCGAGGTGCATTACAACCTCGGGCTGCTTTACATCCAGCAACAGCGCTGGTCGGTGGCGCGCGACGTGTTGCTGGATGCGGTGCAGCTCGCGCCGCGTTTTGTCGAGGCGCGGCTGGAGGCGGCGCATGCCTGCCACGTGTGCGGCAACATCGAAGGCGAGGAGACCATGTTGGAAAGCGCCGGTGACTGGCCTCCGCAGCCAGTGGAGCAGGCCTTGGTGCTCGCCTCGATCCTGTTGGTGCTTGGACGTTTGGAAGTCGCGCTGAAAGTTCTGTCGCAGGCGCACCTGCCCGAAGAGCCGGCGGCCCAGGCCATGCGGCTGCGCATCACGGCGCAACGTGTCGCTTTGTATGAGCGCAACAATCAACTCGAACAGGCGCGTCATGAGCTGCAACGTCTGCCGTTGGATGTCCTTGATGCTTTGGATGCCGAAGCCATCGACGCACGCATTGATGTCTGGCGAGCGCGCGCAGTGATGGCGATGCGCGAGGGTCGTCACGAGGAGGCAGCCGCCCTCTACCGGCGTGTGCTGGCTGTGGCCGATGATCCAGAAATCGTATCGTGCGCTGCGTTCGGTCTCGCCTCAGCGTGTGATCGGCAAGCGTACTATCGCGATGCGTGGAAAGCACTCGAGGTCGCCCATGCCATGCAAATGGAAATCGCGCGGCAGGCGGCACCGGAGTTGTCGGCGTTTGACGGCCAGCCGCTGCCGATGGTGACGCGGGCGGTCGATGCGCAAACGTACGCGTCATGGAAACCGCTGGCGAGCCCATCGATGTGGCAGAGCCCGGTGTTCGTTATCGGCTTTCCGCGTTCGGGAACCACGCTGCTCGAGCAGATGCTCGATGCGCATCCGGATTTCCGTTCGATGGACGAGCGCGGGTTCATTTACCAGTTGATCGAACGCATGGAACGTGCGGGGCAGCATTATCCGGCCGACCTTGCCAAGCTGACGCAGGAAGAAGCCGATCAATTGCGTGCCGTGTACTGGCGGCTGGTCGAACACACACTGCCCGATCTCGGCCCGCGCCGGCTGATCGACAAGAATCCGCTGAACATGCTGTGCCTGCCGATGATCCTGCGCCTGTTTCCGGACGCACGGATCATCCTGTGCATCCGGCATCCGTGCGACGTGCTGTTGAGTTGCAGCATGCAGGCATTCCGCTCTCCCGCGTTCCGGGCGATGTGCTCATCGCTGCCGCGGCTCGCACGCGGTTACACGGAAGCGTTCGAACAATGTTGTCGTCACATCGAAGTTTTCAAGCCGAACGTACTGCAGTGGCGTTACGAATCCGTGGTCGAAGATTTCGATGCGGCGGTCGCGCGACTCGGAACATTCCTCGAAGTCGCGGACGCATTGCCGTTCGCCGGCTTCGCGGCGCACGCGCGCGGCAAGCAGTTCATCGCGACACCCAGTTACGCGCAGGTGACGCAACCGGTCAACGCCGCAGCGGTGGGACGCTGGACGCATTACCGGGAGCAATTCGAGCCGGTGCTGCCCGTGCTGCGTGCGTGGATCGAGCGTTTCGATTACATCGCGTAGACGCATTCACTTGCGTTTCGCACGCGGATGCGCCGCGTCGTATACCTTGGCGAGGTGCTGGAAATCGAGGTGAGTATAAATTTGCGTGGTGCCGATGTCGGCATGACCCAGCAGTTCCTGCACCGCGCGCAGGTTGCCCGACGATTCCAGCAGGTGCGACGCGCAGGAGTGCCGCATCAAGTGCGGATAGACGCGCCGCCAGATGCCTTGCGAACGCGCGCGGCGCTTGATCGCGGCGCGTACCGCGCCCGGTGTCAACGCCTGATCGTTGCGCCCCTGCAGGATCGGTGCATCGGCATCCGCGACCTGCGATGCACGCAACGCAGCCAGCGCTTCCAGCGCCATCCGCCCCACCGGCACGATGCGCGTCTTGTTGCCTTTGCCGGTCACGCGCAGCAAGCCCTGTTCCGGATCCAGGTCGCGCCAGCGTGTCCCGCATAGTTCCGACACGCGCAGGCCGCTGGAGTACAGCAGTTCCAGCATCGCGCGATCACGCAGCGCCAGCGGATCGTCGGCGGTGATTTCGACCAGTGCCGCGGCTTCGTCCACGTCCAGGACTTCGGGCAGCTTGCGGCGCACCTTCGGCGAACGTACGCCCGCGGCCGGGTTGTTCTGGATTTTCCCTTCGCGTGCGAGGAAGCGGAAGAAGCTGCGGAACGCCGACAGCATTGCGCGCAACGATGGCGGTTCCAGTCCGCGGCGATGTTCATTCGCGATCAGGGTCTGCACCTGTTCGCCGCGCAACTCGCTCCACTGGCCGAGCGCGAGGCCGTCGGCAAGGCGCGTCAAGGCTTCCAGTGCGTGCGTGTAGTTGCGCAACGTGCCCGCCGAATAGTGCCGCTCGACCTTCAGGTAATCCAGGAACCGCGCGGCGTCGGCGGCGAGAGCGCTCATCTCATGGTGTCGCCGGGTAACGCGCGATCGCGGCGTCCAGCGCCTGCGCGATCAACTTCAGGAACAGCGTGCCGATGCCGGGATGGAAACGATTGGGATCCTCGCTGCCGATGGCGAGCATGCCTTCGTTGCCGATTTTCAACAGAGCCGCCGAATGCACCTTGCCGGCATCGGCGCCGAACAAGCGGTCGAGCTTGTCCTGGGCCAGCCTGCCGCACGCGGGTTCGCCCCGCGTGAGGAAATCCGTGAATGCCGGGAGTACCGCCTTGCCAGCAGGCACGCACACCAGCCAGTCGGCGCGCGGCAGGTCGGCGCCGTCGCGGAACAGCAGCACGCGTACCAGGTCGGAGTGGAAATCCTCGTTCAGTGCACCAACAAAACTCTTCAGGACGTCCGAAAGATTGTCGTCGCGCAGCAGGCCGACGGTGAGCGTGTGCACGCGCACCATCAGCTGCTCGTTGTCTCCGGCGATCGCCACCAGCTCAGCCAGCCGGCCATTCAACTCGCGGTTGCGCGCGCGCAGCGCTTCGAGCTGGTAGGCCGCGAGCGATGCAGCGGGGCCGTTTTCGCGCGGAATCACCAGCTCGGTGGCGACGTCGGGGAAATGTTCGAGGAAGCGCGGGTGCTGGCGCAGGTATTCGGCGATGTCCATCGCTTCGAGGCTTTGCTTCAGCGTCAAGTCGGCCATGCTGTGCTCCGGTGGCATGCGGCAAGTTTGGTGAGTTGCGCGCGATCGCGCAATGCCACTCAATCGCCCAGCCATTCGCCGTCGAACACGAATGTCGCCGGCCCGGTCATCCACAGCGCATGGCCCGGTCCTTGCCATGCGATCAGCAGATCGCCGCCCGGCAATGTCACGCGGACGTCGTCGCCGACACGGCCACGTTTGTGCAACGCCGCGACCGCCGCGCAGGCGCCGCTGCCGCAGGCACGCGTCCAGCCGGCGCCGCGTTCGTGCACGCGCAGTTCGATGTGGCGTGCGTCGATGACCTTGGCGAATCCCGCATTCACACCTTGGGGAAAGCGTCGGTGCGAGGTGATGCGCGGTCCCCAACCGTCCACGCGCGGATCGCGCACGTCGGCGACTTCCATCACCGCGTGCGGATTCCCCATCGACACCACGGCGACTTCGACGCGTTCGCCGTCGACATCCAGCGGGTAAGTGTCCGCGGTCGCGGACGCATCGAAGGGAATGCGCGCCGGTTCGAACACTGGCTCACCCATCTCCACGGCGACCGTCGAGGCATCGTCCAGCCGCATTCCGATGACGCCGGCGGGACTCTGCAGTTTCATGGGGGCGCCGATCGTGACGGCACCCGCGCGATGCAGCCATGCGCCGATGCAGCGCGCGCCATTGCCGCACTGTTCCGCGACCGAGCCGTCGGCGTTGCGGATCGAATACGCGGCGACGCAGGCTGGATCACGCGCGGGTTCGATGACCAGCAATTGATCGAATCCGATGCCGGTATGGCGATCGGCCATCGCGCGAATGCGCGCGTCTGCAAGTGCGGCCGACGACGTGCGCGCATCCAGCACCACGAAATCGTTGCCGAGGCCGTGCATCTTGGTGAAGCGCAATCCCACAGGCGCTCCGGCTCAACCGCTCACGGCGGAGGCAGGCGCGATGGACGTTGCCGCCCCCGCGGGTTTTGCGGTGGAGGTTGCCGGCGCCGGCGTCGAAGCTGCGGAGGCGGGTGCCGGCTTGGTCGGCAAAGCCAGCGGGCCCTTTTGTCCGCAACCAGCGAGCGATCCGAAGGCCAGCAACAGCAGCGAAATGGAAACGGTGCGACGGCGCATGCACGCGGCCCGGCAGGAAAGTGGCGTCAGTATAGATGCACGTCCAACTGTCCCGAAGGATACGTACGGCAACGTGGCATCCGTCCGGGACGCCACGCATTGCACTGTTCAGTGGCCCGCGCTGGATGCTGGCGCGGGCGCGTCCGCGGCAGGTTTCGCAGCTGCACTCGACGCCGGTGCGTTCAAATCCTTGAGATCGCCGATCGTCACCGTGCCACGCCAGCGTGCATCGCGTGCCGCGAAGTATTTCTTGGGGTCCCAGCGCCACGGGCTCCAGAAGTCCGTGCTGCCGCAGCCGGCGACCGGGGCGTCGCCGACCGTAGGACCCCCGCAGCTGGAATTGACGCCCGCTGTTTGGATGCCGCTGTCGAAGCCCAGCCGCGAACCGGTGCCTTCGGTCTTGGCCAGATTCAGCGCCGTGATCATCCGCTTTTTCGCGACTGCATCGCCGTACTCAGGCATCAGCTTGTCCAGCACGGCGACGGCCTGGTCGTGCTGCGCGGGCGTCAGTGCTTCGCACACGCGGTCGCGTGTGGCAATGAAGCTCGGGTACTTGCGCTCGGCCGCCAAGGCCAGCCACGCGCATGCGGTGACCGGATCCTTCTCGACGCCGCGGCCGTTGTCGTACATCAGGCCGATGCTGAGCTGCGACAGCTTGTCGGCGTAACGCGCACCGTACTTGAAGTACTTGATGGCTGCCGCGTAGTGGCCCTGGGAATACAGCCGCATGCCGGCGAATTCGCCGAACAGGTCCGGGTGTCCCCATGTGGAGGCGTTGTTCATCGCGGTGATGATTTTTTCGATGTCCGGGCTGGCTTCGGGCGGCGGTGGAATCGGATTCTTCAGCGGCGGGGTGGATAGGGGCGCCGTTGCGGTGGTTGCCGGGCTGGTTGCCGTGCCAACGGGTGGCGCGGTGGCAAACGCGGTGCTGGCGCAGAGCAAAACGGCGCAAAGCGAGGCGAACAAGCGGGTTCGGGTCATCGTGTTGACTCCATGTCAAGTATGCTTGACATCAAGATAGCCACGTCTATGTTTCATGTCAAGCATGCTTGACAGATGGTGGCGGCGCCATGCTCAATCCGGGCGCAGGATGGACCGGCATGGCGATGTGCGCATGTCCCGAATGGCACCGTTTCAGGGCGTGACAGGTGTCAGCTCTTTCGTGTAACGCCAGCCATCCGCACCGTCCTCGTAGAACGCGGGCAGGGGCGCGACGCGCGTGTAGCCGCGCCGCTCGTACAGCGCGATCGCGGAGGCGTTGTCGGCGCGCACTTCCAGACGCATGGCGGTGCAACCGCGGGCACGCGCGTCGTTTTCCGCCGCGGCGAGGAGTGCGCCGCCAAGCCCGGTGCCGCGTGCGTGCGTCCCGACCGCAAGCGAATACAGGCGTGCCGCGCGTGCATTGCGGCGGTAGAACACCACCGCCGCAGCATCGGCGCGGCCGTGCGCACCGCTGACGAAGACCGTGGCGCTGGCGCTGCCGATGTAGCGGCGCCATTGTGCACGGCCGATGTGGTCGCTCTCGAAGGTCGCCTCTTCCAGCGCGAGCAGTGCATCAATATCGGCGCGGGTGGCGCGGCGGATTTTCGGGACGGGCGGGATGCCGGACATGGACGCAAGCGTGGCGCGCGGGTTTACGGCACGCAAGCCTGAATCGATGCTGGGCCGGTCGCGGCCACCCCTTGCGTTCGCCTCTTGTCGTGCCGACACTGCGCGCTTCCGGTGCCGCGCGAAGTGCGGCGCCCGGTTCGAATCAGGAAGATCGCAATGAGCCGGCTGGCCATCGTCGTCGAAAAACCTTCGGACTGGGGTTCGTACTACCCGTCCGACAACGTCGTCACCGCGATGCAATACCTGCGCGAACCCGTCGGCGGCGACGAGCGCACCCACGTGATCAACTTGTGCCGCAGCTACAAGTACCTCGGCATCGGTCACTACGTTTCACTGCTTGGCGAAGCGCGCGGGCATCGCGTGATTCCTTCGGTGCGCACCATCAGTGACCTGCGCAAGCGCGCGCTGTACAACCTCGACGTCGAAGACCTCAACCAGAAACTGACGCATTTCCTTCCGGCCGGCGGCCAGGACACCACCGACCTCGGCATCCTGGTTTACTTTGGCGTGACCTCGTATCCCGCGCTGCAGGATCTCGCGCGGCAGGTGTTCGAAACCTTCCCGTGTCCGCTGTTGCGCATCGAATTCGAGCGCGACCGCGTGTGGCAGATCAGCGCAATCAAGCCGGTCGGGCTGCACACGCTGGACGATGCGCAGGAAGACGCGTTCGCGCAGGCGCTGGATGCGTTCTCGAGACGCTTGTGGCGCAAGCCGCGCGCGCGCAAGCAGTTCCGCTACGACTTGGCGATGCTGGTCAACCCGAAGGAAGCGATGCCGCCGTCGAACGCGCGCGCGCTGAAGCAGTTCATCACCGCGGGCAGGGAGCTCGGCATCGAGGTCGATCCGATCCAGAAGCACGATTACCCGCGCCTCGCCGAATACGATGGCCTGTTCATCCGTGAAACAACCGCGCCGGATGACCACACCTACCGTTTCGCGCACAAGGCCGAGCGCGAAGGCATGGTGGTGGTCGACGATCCCACTTCGATCCTGCGCTGCACCAACAAGATTTACTTGAATGACCTGTTGCGCGCGCACAAGATCGCGGTGCCGCGCTCGGAAGTGCTGTACCGCGAGGATTCGAAGCAACTGCGCGAGCTGCCCCAAAAACTCGGCTTTCCGCTGGTGCTGAAGATTCCCGACGGCTCGTTCTCGCGCGGCGTGATCAAGGTGGACGATGCGGAGCAGCTGGCCAAGGCCGCCGCGCACCTGTTCCAGAGCACCGCGCTGCTGATCGCGCAGGAATTCCTCTACACCGAATTCGATTGGCGCATTGGCGTGCTCAACCGCAAGGCGCTGTACGCGTGCAAATATTTCATGTCACGCGGCCACTGGCAGATATACAACCACAGCGCGCGCGGCAGTGCGCGGTCCGGCGGGTTCGAATGCCTGAAGATCGACGACGCGCCGCCGGACGTGATCAAGCTGGCGCTGCGTGGCGCGACGGCGATCGGCAACGGCCTCTATGGCGTCGACATCAAGCAGACCCACGACCGCACCGTGCTGATCGAGGTGAACGACAATCCTTCCATCGATGCGGGCGTCGAAGACGCGGAACTGGGCGACGAGTTGTATCACCGCGTCATGCGCGAGTTGCTGCGGCGAATGGAAGCGAAGCGGAACGGCGTGGTGGTTTGACGCGTCAGGCCGCTGCGCGTCGCGTACGAGCCGCGCGGCCCGCGTTGCCGAATCGACGCCGGGGAGCCGGAACGTCATTGTGTTGGATCGAACGGCCCGCACGTTGCGGCGTTTCCTCCGTTTGCGGCGGGAACGCACGTCGTGCGACCAGCAGCACGCACGGCGCCGCGAGCAGCCAGAACGCGGGCGACCATCCCAAAGTCGCGTCGCGCCAGGGCAACGGTGTCAAGGCGAACAGCACGAGGCCGCAGGCAAGCCAGGTCGCGGCCGCCAGCGTGAGGGCGTCGTGCGAGGGTGTCGATTCGGAACGGGCGTGGCGGCGCATGGCGGACTCCGGCTTGGACGGTGAAGCGATCCTGCGCCGCCGCCGTCTCACGGATCGGGACGACGCTTCCCCGTAAACTGGGACGATGATCCCGGCCAGCCGCTACGCCGTTTTCGGCCATCCCATCGCGCACTCGCTGTCGCCGCGCCTGCACGCACTGTTCGCGGCGCAAACGGGCATCGCGCTGGAATACACGGCCATCGACGCCGCGCCGGACGACTTCGAACGTGCGATCCGCGGATTCCTTGCACACGGTGGCCGCGGTGCGAACGTCACCCTGCCGCACAAGGCCACCGCGTTCGCGCTCGCGCATGTGCACACGACGACGGCGCAGGGGCTCGGTGTCGCCAATGTGTTGACGGTTCTGTCCGACGGTCGCATCGAAGCCGACAGCAACGACGGCGCCGGCATGCTGGCGGACATGCGCGGACGCCTCGGGTTCGATCCGCGCGGACGCGACGTGCTGCTGCTCGGTGCCGGTGGCGCAGGACGCGCGGCGGCGTTCGCGCTGCTGGACGCGGGTGCACGGTCCCTGACGATTACCAATCGCACGCACGAACGCGCGCAGGCTTTGGCTGTCGCGTTATCTGCACCGGGACGATTGCGCACCGTTGAATGGGCTGCACTCGACCATTGCGGACCCTTCGACCTGGTCGTCAATGCCACCTCGGCGGCCCTGCAACACGCCGCGCTGGCGCTGCCGTCGTCCCCGGCAGCAACGCACACGTTCGCGTACGACCTGGGTTATGGACGGGCCGCGCGGCCGTTCGTCGAATGGGCGTTGGACGCCGGCTGCGCTACGGCAAGTGATGGCCTGGGCATGCTGGTCGAAACCGCGGTGGCGTCATTCGAACGTTGGCACGGCGTTCGGCCTGACGCAGGCGCCGCGCTCAAGGCGATCCGCGCAGGTATTCGCCCTTGACGCGGACGTAGTGGTCCGCCGAGTACTGCAACGCTTCGATTTCGCCGTCGCCCAACGTGCGCACGCAGCGCGCCGGATTGCCGATCCACAGTTCGCGTTCGCCGACGGTCTTGCCTGAGGCAATCAGCGCACCGGCACCGACGAACGCGTGGCGCCGCACCACCGCGCCATCCAGTATCGTGGCATGCATGCCGATCAGGCAGCAGTCGCCGATGGTGCAGGCGTGCACCACCGCGCCGTGGCCGATGGTGACGTCCGCGCCGATGAGGCAGGGCGAACCGCCGGGCGTGTAGGGGCCGTCGTGGGTCACGTGCAGCACCGCGCCGTCCTGCACGTTGGTGCGCGCGCCGATGCGGATGCGTTCCACGTCGCCGCGCACCACCGCGGCGGGCCAGATCGATACGTCATCGCCCAGTTCGACGTCGCCGATCACCGTGGCCGCGGGGTCGATGTACACGCGCGCGCCGAGCTTCGGCAGCGCGCCCCGGTATTCCCGCACATTGGCCATCGCGTCGCCTCTCGAAACCTCAAGCGGCCATCGTAGCGGCCGGGCGGCGCGCGGGAAATGCGGGCCGCCTCGCAAGCTTGATTTCGGGGGGCGGGAACGCCACGCTGTGGAATCCACCGGAGCCACGCATGTCCCCCGAAAACCCCCTGCTCAGCGACGCGCCGTTGCCAGCGTTCTCGAAGATCGAGCCCGCCGACGTGGTGCCCGCGATCGACGCGGTCCTGGCCGACTACCAGGCCGGCATCGACGCGATCATCGCACCCGGGGCGCCGCATGATTTCGAACACGTGATGCTGGAACAGGAACGCTTGGACCAGCGCCTGTCACGCGCATGGGCGCCGGTGTCGCACCTGCACGCGGTGGCGGACAGCAAGGAATTGCGCACCGCCTATGAGCAGGCCGAGGAAAAGATCACCGATTTCGCCAGCGCGTTGGGGCAGAACCGCGACCTGTGCGCCAGGGTGCAGGCGGTCGCGGACGCGCCGGAGTTTACGCAGCGTTCGCGCCCCGAGCGCGCGCTGGTCGAGCATGCGCTGCGCGATTTCAGGCTTTCCGGTGTTGCGCTGGAAGAACCCGCGCGCACGCGCTTCCGTGACATCGCCAATGAGCTCTCCAAACTCACCACCGCGTTTTCCAACGCGGTGCTGGACGCCACCGATGCATGGCAGGAACACATCCAGGACGAACGCGACCTCGCCGGCATTCCGGAATCCGGCCGCGCGGTGCTGCGCGAATACGCGCGCGAACACGGGCTCGACGGCTGGCTGGTGACGCTGAAGCAACCCGCCGTGCAGGCGGTGCTGACCTATGCCGACAACCGTCCGCTGCGCGAACGCGTGTACTGGGCCTACCAGACCCGTGCATCCGACCAGGGTCCGGATGCCGGCAAGTTCGACAATTCCGAGCGCATGGAGAAGATCCTCGCGCTGCGTCACGAAGCCGCGGAGTTGCTTGGTTTCGCCAACGCGACGGAAGAATCGCTGGCGACCAAGATGGCGGAAACGCCGAACGAAGTGCTGGCGTTCCTGCGCGACCTGATTGCGCGCGCGAAACCGGTCGCGCAACGCGAGCTGGAAGAATTGCGCGCGTTCGCACGCAGCGAACTCGGATTGGAAATCCTGGAGTCGTGGGATGTCGCGTACGCGTCCGAAAAACTGCGGCTCGCGCGTTACGCGCTCGACGAGGAACAACTGAAGGCGTATTTCCCGCTGCCATCGGTGATGGATGGCATGTTCGCGCTGGCCGGCAAGTTGTACGGCATCAGCGTGGAACCCGCACGCGAGTCCGTGGACACATGGCACCCCGATGTGCGCTATTGCGAAGTGCGCGATACCGGTGGCACGCCGATCGCCGGCTTGTACCTCGACCTCTACGCGCGCAGCGGCAAGCGCGGCGGCGCCTGGATGGACGTGTGCCGCGCGCGTTTCCGCGACGGCGATGGCGTGCAATTGCCGATCGCGTTCCTCACCTGCAATTTTGCGCCACCCAGCGGCGAACGTCCCTCGCTGCTGACCCACGACGACGTGCAGACGCTGTTCCACGAATTCGGCCACGGCCTGCATCACATGCTCACCCGCATCGATCTGCCTTCGATCGGCGGCATCGACGGCGTGGAGTGGGATGCGGTGGAGCTGCCCAGCCAGTTCATGGAGAACTTCTGCTGGAACCGGCAAGCGCTGGACTTGTTCGCGAAACACTGGTCGACGGGTGAAAAGCTGCCCGATGAATTGTTCGACAGGATGCTCGCTGCGCGGCATTTCCAGGCGGGCATGTTCCTGTGCCGGCAACTGGAATTCGGCCTGTTCGATTTCCTGCTGCACGCGAACTACGATCCGGCGCGCGGCGCAGGCGTGATGGAAACGCTGGAAGCCGCGCGGCGCGAAGCGGCGGTATTGCACCCTCCGGCGTGGCAGCGCTTCCCGCACGCTTTCACGCACATCTTCGCGGGCGGTTACGCGGCGGGTTATTACAGCTACCTTTGGGCCGAAGTCTTGTCGGCCGACGTGTTTGGCGCGTTCGAAGAACATGGGGTGATCGACGCCGCGACGGGCGCGCGCTTCCGCGACGAGTTCCTGAGCGTCGGCGCCAGCCGTCCGGCGCTGGAAAGCTTCGTCGCGTTCCGCGGGCGCGCGCCGCAACCCGATGCACTGCTGCGTTCGTATGGGTTGCAGTGAGCTGTCAAGGTGGCGCTGCCATAATCCCACGCCATGAATCGAAGGTGACCCGTGCAGACGCATTCCTGGCTGGCATCGGTGCTGGTGTTCCTGGTCGCGGTGGTGATCGCCGTGCCGCTGTCGCGCAAGCTGAAGCTGGGCTCAGTACTCGGCTACCTCGCGGCCGGCGTGGTAATCGGGCCGTATGGCCTGAAGTGGATCCAGAATCCGGAAGCGATCACGGGCGTGTCGGAACTCGGCGTCGCGCTGCTGCTATTCGTGATCGGACTTGAACTGTCACCGCAACGGCTGTGGGTGATGCGGCGCGCGGTATTCGGCGCGGGCGCACTGCAGGTCGCGGGTTCGGCCGCGGTAATGGCGCTGATCGCGGTGTTCGGCTTCCACCTGGAACCGGTGACCGCGATCGTGGTGGGGCTGGGCCTCGCGTTTTCATCGACGGCGTTCGGTTTGCAGATCCTTGCCGAGCGGCGTGAATTGCAGAGCCCGCACGGACGCCAGGCGTTCGCGATCCTGCTGTTCCAGGATCTCGTCGCGATTCCGCTGATTGCGGCGATCCCGTTGCTGGCAGGCCACGGCGACGTGCACGCAGCGAACGTGCCGTCGTGGGTGTCGGGATTGCGCGTCGCAGGCGTCATCGCGGTGGTGGTCGTGGGCGGCCGTTACGCGTTGCGGCCGGTGTTCCGCGCGGTCGCCAGGACGCAACTGATCGAAGTGTCCACAGCGGTCGCGTTGCTGGTCGTGATGGGCGTTGCATGGCTGATGCAGCTGGCCGGCATCTCGATGGCGTTGGGCACGTTCCTTGCGGGCGTGTTGCTGGCCGATTCGGAATACCGCCACGAACTCGAATCCAACATCGCGCCGTTCGAAGGATTGCTGCTCGGCCTGTTCTTCATCACGGTCGGGATGGGCGTGAACCTGGTGCTGCTGGAACAGCATCCGTGGCTGATCGCGGGCCTGGTGGTCCTGCTGCTCGCGTGCAAGGCGCCGGCGCTGGCGCTGGTGGGCCGCATCAACAAGCGCATGGGCAACGCCGATGCACTGAAGCTTGTCGCGCTGCTTGCGGGCGGCGGCGAATTCGCGTTCGTGGTCTTCAAGCTCGCGAACGAGCAGGGTTTGTTGACGACCACCCAGCACGGCGTGCTGGTGCTGGTGGTCACGCTGGGCATGGCCGCGGTGCCGCTGCTGGTGCTGGCGGCCGCGAAGCTGCCCGAACCGAAAACGCCGGTGCGCGAATACGACACCATTGATACCGGCGCGCCGCGCGTGGTGATCGCGGGCTTCGGACGCGTCGGGCAAATCGTGGGCCGGTTGCTTCGCGCACGTGGCATCCCGTTCGTGGCGCTGGAAAGTTCGATCGAGCAGGTCGACCTGTCGCGGCGCTTCGCCGGCACCGAGATTTTCTTCGGCGACCCGACCCGTGCGGAAATCCTGCGCGCGGCCGGCGCCGGCAAGGCCGACGTGTTCGTGCTGGCGACCGACGATCCGGACACCAACGTGCGCACCGCGCGGATCGTGCGGCGGATGTACCCGCACCTCAAGATCGTCGCGCGGGCGCGCAATCGCCAGCATGCGTTCCGCCTGATGGACTTGACTTCCGACCCCGACGACGTGGTGCGCGAGACGTTTTATTCCAGCCTGAAAATGGCGGTGCTCACGCTGAAGGCGCTGGGCATGGACAAGGAACAGGCGCGCGCCGTCGTGGAATTGTTCCGCGAACACGACGAACGGCTGCTGCGCGACCAGCACCTCGTGTACGACGATGACGTCGCGCTGCGCCAGACCACGCGCGAAGCCTACGAGGAACTGCAGGGCCTGTTCGAAGCCGATACCGCGCGGCGGCAGGAAGCAGAAGCGGACAAGGTGTGAAGCACCTTGTCAGTGCGGGTCAGGGATGACCGCCCGCGGATCAAGCACATCAGGTGCTTGATCCGGCGAAGACGAGTCCGGGCCTGTACCGGACTCGTCGTGTCGAGATAGTGCAGGACAGCACTTTCGCGACATTCAAGTGCTCGGATGCGTCATCACCGGTGTCACCACCGGTGCATTGAGCGGCATGCCGCGCCGCGGCGCCAGCTCCATCGCGAGATCGATGTAGCCCAGCACGCGCGCGACTTCGGACGGCGTGCGCTGCATGCAATCGCGCGCCTCACGGTTGGCGCCGCGCTGCAGCAGCACGCGCGCGGGTTCGAATGTCGCGTGCATCGCGCAGGCATGCAGCGCGGTGACGCCGTGCTCGTCGGCGTGGTCGAGGTTCGCGCCCGCATCCAGCATCGCCGGCACCAGCGCGCCGAGGTGCGTGCCGTCGCAATCGGCGCCGGGCTTGGTGTGCACGCCCAGCAGCACCAGCAAGGGCGTCGCGCCGCTGCGGTCGGCGGTGTTCACCGGCGCCGGGTCGCGCAGCAGCGCATCCAGCAGGCGGCTGCAACGCAGGCTGTCGCGGCTGTCGAAGCAGAAACGCGCGGCGGCGTGTAGCGCGGTCTGGCCGCGCGCATCGGCGAGGCGGGTTTGCGCGCCGAGTTCGCACAGCACCGCGACCATGTCGGCGTGGCCCAGCGCGGCGGCGATCATCAGCGCGGTAACGTCGTCGGCATGGCGCAGGTCCACCGGCACGCCCGCGGCGACCAGCGCGCGCGCGATGTCGGGCTGGCGCGCGCTGGCGGCGGCCGACAGCGGCGATGCGCCGGTATCGACCATGAGTTTCGGGTCGGCGTGCGCGGCCAGCAGGCGCTGCACGCTTTGCAGCGCGCCCGCGCCACTCGCGCGCAGCAGGGCGGTGGCACCGCGGCTGTCGCGCGCGTCAACGTGCAGGCCGAGTTCCAGCAAGCGCGCCACCGCATCGGCATCGGCGGCGGCCGCGGGCAGGTCTTCGTCGCGCAACGGCCGCTTGGGCAGTGCCCAGCCGTTCCAGCGCAACCAGAACTCGAGTCTGGTCGCGTCGCGGGCGAGCGCGAGGCCGAGCGGCGTTTCGCCACTGGCAGCAGGACTTTCCGGATCGGCGCCGTGGCCGATCAGCGCCTTCACCAGCGGCAGCACTTCGTGGGGCTTGCCGTCGAGCGCGACGTGCAGCGGCGTGGCGCCGGCGCGGTCGCGCGCGTTGGGATCGGCACCGCGCGCGAGCAGTGCGTCCAAGACCGGCAGCAACGCGGGGCGGCTGGCGTGGTGCAGCGGCGAGCGATGGTCGGCATCGGCGCCGAACGCGTCGGCACCGCGTTCGAGCATTGCAAGCGCGAGTGCCGCGCCTTCGCCGTCATTCAAGCGCGCAAGCGCGGTTCCGAAGCGTCCCGCACCCGCGGGTGTCGCGCCGGCGTCGAGCAATTGACGCACCGCTGCAATCGACGCCGGCAGGTGGTCGAGCAACGCGTCGAACAGGCGACTGCCGTCGTCGAGCCGCGCCTCGGCGTCGAGCCCATGCTCCAGCAGCCACGCGCGCGGCGCGGCGTCGGCGTGGTCGGCGAGGTCGAGATACAGCGCGGCGAGTTCCGCCGCCGGCCACGTGCGCACGCGCTCCTCGAAACGCGCGACCACGGTCCAGTGCGCGAAGCGCAGCGCATCGAGCAGGTGTTGCGGCGTGTCCGCGCCGGCCTCCGGTTCGTTGCCGCGCGCATGGCTGGCGGGCAATGCGGCTCCGGGGTCCATCAATGCGACGAGATCCCAGCGTCCCGCGGCACTCGCCTGGTCGATGGCGCTGCGTCCGTCACTGCCCTTGCGCGCAGGATCGGCACCGAGGTCCAGCAGCGCGCGCACGCAGGCCGCGTTCGCGCGCGGCGACTGGCATGCGAGCATCAACGCGGTGCGGCCATGCTGGTCGCAGGCGTTCACGTCGGGATTTTTTTCCGCGAGCAGCGCGACCACGCCCGCGGCGCCCGCACGCGAGGCTTCCATCAGCGGCGTGGTGCCGTAGCGATCGGCCAGCGACACGTCCGCGTTGGCGTCCAGCAACACGCGCGTGATCTCGACGTGGTTTTCGCGCGCCGCGTGCAGCAACGCGCTGCGCCCGAGTGCATCGACGGCGGTGGCGCGGCCCTTGTGCTTGAGGAGGGTGCGCACGCCTTCCGGATCGTCGTCGGCGATGCCCGCGGCCGCCGGCATCGCGGCGTCGGCTTGCGCGCCGTGTTCGGCGAGGAAACGCAGCACCGGCCAGTTCGCGGCGGCTGCCGCAACCGCAAGTGGCGTCGCCTGCTCGCGGTTGCGCGCTTCCAGCGGCGCCTGCGCGTCGATCAGGATCGCGGCGATCGCGGGTTCCGCGCACAACGCGGCGTGATGCAGCGGCGTGTTGCCGTCGGCGTCGGCGCGCGCCGGATCGGCGCCGTTCGCGATCAGGCTGGTCACCATTTCGGGGCGGCCTTCGTGGCAAGCGCGCGTGGTCGCCAGCAGCGGCGTGAGGCCGGCGTGCGCGCGATTGACGTCGGCGCCTTTCGCGATGAGCGCGCGCAGCAAATGCGTGTCGGGCAGTTCAGCCGCCAGTACCAGCGCGGAACGCTGGTCGCGCGCGCCCGCGGGCGGCGTCGCGTCCGGGTTCGCACCTTGCGCCAGCCAATCCATCGCTGCAGCGGTATTGCCGCTGCGCGCCGCGGCCAGCAGGTTTTCATCCAGCACGGTTTGCGGCGGCGCGGCGGGCTTGGCGACAGCGGGATTCGTGCCGGGTGCAGAAGTTTCGGTAGGGGGGAGTGCCGGCGTCCCTTCGGACCGCGGGCCATCGTCCGGCGGCGTCGACGACGGACCCGCAGGCGTCGATGTCGGCGGCGTGAAGCTCCGCGCGCGCCCATCGAACAGCAGGCGCAGCGTGCGGTCCGCGACGACCAGCGAACACAACGGCAACACCACCACGGCGAACAGGAACAGCGACGCCGTGCGGATTTCATCGGGCAGGCTGGCGCCGATGCCCGCCAGCGACAGCGCCCCGAACGCGATCGCGAGTTGCGCCAGCGAGGCCGGCAGGAAGTGCGTGAGGAACAGGTCACGTCCGCGCGTCAGGTGGCGCGCAAAGGCGAGGCTGCGCGCCAGCGCGGCGGTGATCCAGGAATGTTCCTCGCCGGCGGGAAACGCATCATCCCATGCAAACACGAGGCCGAACACCGGCCAGAACCGCCACAACACCAGCAGCGCAACCGCCAGTGCGACCGCCAGGCCCAGCGCCGCCGCCAGCGACGGCGCCTGCGACAGCGCCATCAACGGCCAAGCCACCAGCAGGAACACGATCGCGGTATGGATCGCCAGCGCGATCAGGTGCGCCGATCCACGCCGCAGCGCCGTGCGCACGAACGAGTGTTCGCAACCGAAGCCGATGGCGTGGCACACCGCCGCCATCGACAGCGACGCCCCGATCAGCAACAACAGCAGCGAATAGCGTTCCCACGCGGGGGGAATCCAGATCGCCAGGAACACGGCGATCAACGAAGGAAGGAAACAGGGCAGGGATCGGGACAGCGGCGGCCGGCGGCGGGGCTTGGTTTGAGGCATGAGGGCATCGGAGGCGGCGGACGGCCCAGTATAAGGAACGCGCATGTATGAGAAGTTAGGGCGCGCGGTGGATTCGATGCTGAAACGGTGCGCTGCCGTGCGCGCCGAGCGCTTCGGCTGCGCGCTCGATGGAAGT
This sequence comes from Rhodanobacteraceae bacterium, assembly GCA_035572335.1. GTDB lineage: Bacteria > Pseudomonadota > Gammaproteobacteria > Xanthomonadales > Rhodanobacteraceae > 66-474. Next base: position 10,950 of record DATNAW010000044.1, on the reverse strand, counting down.
CGCATGTCGCTACTTGCACGGACCCCGCCGCGGTGCGATAGTCCGCCGTAACGAAATTCATACAAACGTATGAAAGACCCGGGGCACGCCGTTTTGCGGGGCGTGATCCGGGCAAGCCTCTTACCGATGCAAAAAACCATTCGACTGGAGATCCACATGAGCAAGCATCCGATCACCGCGCCCAGGCTGGCTGGCCTGGCGCTCGCCGCCCTGAGTGTCGCCGTTGCCGGCGCGCTGGTGAGCCCGGTCGCATCCGCATCCGGCTTCCAGATCAGCGAAAACACCGTGCAGGCGATGGGCCGCGCGTACGCCGGGCGCGAAGCGGCCGGCAACGACGCGTCGGTGGTGATGAACAACCCCGCCGCAATGGTCGACTTTGACACTTACGCGGTGCAGCTCGACGCGACGGCCATCAACGTCAGCACGCAATTCCACGGCTCCGGCACCGACGCGATCGGACAGCCGCTGACGGGCGGCGACGGCGGCAACGGCGGTGGCGTGCACGGCGTGCCGGCGATCAGCTTCATCGCGCCGATCGCGCAGAATTGGCGGCTGGGCTTCGGTATCAATGCGCCTTTCGGTCTGGCCACCGAATACGACGCCGGCTGGGTGGGCCGCTACCAGGCGCTGAAAACCAGCGTGAAGTCGACGGACTTCACGGGCTCGATCGCGTGGGCGATCAGTCCGCAGTTCTCGGTGGGTTTTTCGGTGATCGCGCAGAAGACCACCATCGATCTCGGCAACGCCATCGACTTCGGTGCGGTGATGGCGGCGCCTCCGTTCAACCTCGCGCCCACTTTCCTGCCGCAATCGGCGGACGGCGCGGTGCGCATCCGTGGCGACAACTGGAAGTGGGGCTGGGCGGCCGGCGCGGAATGGAAGCCGACCACGCAGGACACCCTGGCGCTTTCCTACCACGCCAAGGTCAACCACGACTTCACCGGGCAGGCTTATTTCACGGTGCCGTCCAGCGTGCAGTTCGTGCTTTCGCAGCCGGGCCTGCCGCCGTTGTTCCAGAACACCACGGGCAGTGGCCAGTTCGCTACCCCGGCGACTGCGTCGTTGAGCTATTGGCACAAGACGATGGGCCCGGTGTCGTGGGGCGCGGAACTTTCCTGGACCGGCTGGAGTTCGTTCAGCCATCTTGCCATCGACTTCGCCAATCCCTACCAGCCGGACATCGACCAGTACTACGGCTGGAAGAACACCTGGTTCGGCTCGCTCGGCATGGACTACCGCTTGAGCGACGCGTGGACCTTGCGCGGCGGCGTGGCTTTCGACCAGACGCCCACCCAGGATTCGACGCGTGATCCGCGCATTCCGGACGGCGCACGCAAGTGGATCTCGGTAGGCGCGGGCTACACGCCCACGCAGAACCTCACGCTCAACATCGGCTACACGCACCTGTTCGTCGACAATGGTGACGTCAACGACATGAGCGCCACCGGCGATCATTTGGTCGGCAGCTTCGACAACTCCGGCGATCTGTTCGGCATCTCGATGCAGTACAAGTTCTGACGCGGCGCTTCAAAGCCGATGCAGCAATGAGAACCCCGCCATTCGGCGGGGTTTTTTTTCGCCCGCGTCCGCGCGTCCGGTCTGTCCGCCGCGTGTCCGCGGACACCCCGATGCCGGTCGGCGCCGGCACAAGTCATTGATCTTCGCGCGATTGCCGTTCGCCCCCGGATGGCACAGCGGATGCACCGCTGTAGCTGCGAGCCGCGGCTTCCATGCGCGCTGCGGGCGCGGATGATTCCGAAGCACTGCCGGGAAGGACATGTTCGGCTACTACCTCGACCTCGCACTGCGCAGCCTCAAGCGCAACCGCGTACTCACCGCGCTGATGGTGCTGGCGTTGGCGGTCGGCATCGGCGCGAGCATGACCACGCTGACGGTGCTGCACGTGTTGTCGGGCGATCCGCTGCCCGGCAAGAGCGGTGAGCTGTATTACCCGCAGATCGATCCGCAGGATGCGCGCGGGATGATGCCCGGCACGATGCCGCCGGAGCAGGTGACGCTGATCGACGGCATGAACCTGCTGCGCGCGAAGCGTGCGGACCGGCAAGCATTGATGGAAGGCGGCGCGGTGCCGATCCAGCCGGATTCCTCCTCGCTCGATCCGTTCTACGTGGAAGCGCGTTACACCACCGCGGATTTCTTCGCGATGTTCGATGCGCCATTCCTGTATGGCCACGGCTGGAGCGGCGCGGACGACGAAGCACACGCCCGCGATGTGGTGATCACGCGCCAGCTCGACGACAAGTTGTTCAACGGCGCCGACACCACGGGGCGCACGTTGCGCATCGGGGGCACCACGTTCCGCATCGTCGGCGTGCTCGATCGCTGGCATCCCAATCCGCATTTCTACGATCTCGACACCGGCGCGTACGACTACTACGAGCAGGTGTTCATGCCGTTGCAGACCGCGCTCGAACTGCATTACGACCGCAACGGCTCGGTCGATTGCTGGGGCAACGGCACCGGTGGCGTGGAGGGCACGTCCTACCCTTCGGCGACCTGCGCGTGGCTGCAATTCTGGGTGCAGCTCGATTCGCCCGCGAAAGCGGCTGCGTACAAGGCCTTCCTCGTGCACTACTCGGAAGGGCAAAAGGCGCTCGGCCGCTTCGAGCGCGCGCCGAACGTGCGCCTCGACAACTTGATGCAGTGGCTCGACTACAACGGCGTGGTACCGGACGACGTGCGCCTGCAGGCCTGGCTGGCGTTCGGGTTCCTGCTGGTGTGCCTGGTCAACACCATCGGCCTGATGCTGGCGAAATTCCTGCGTCGCTCGGGCGAGTTGAGCGTGCGCCGCGCGCTGGGTGCCTCGAAGCGCGCGTTGTTCGCGCAGCTGCTGACCGAATCGGGCGTCATCGGGGTCGCCGGCGGTGCGGGCGGCCTCTTGCTGGCCCTGTTCGGCTTGTGGATGGTGCGGCACCGCACGTCCGACTACGCGCCGCTGGCGCACCTCGATCCGACGATGCTGCTGGTGACGTTCGCGCTCGCGATCGGCGCCAGCCTGCTGGCCGGAATCCTTCCCGCGTGGCGCGCCTGCCACGTGGCGCCTGCATTGCAGCTCAAGAGCAATTGATGATGGAAATCCGCCCCATCCTGTCCACGCTGCGCCGGCACAGGGTCATCCTCTGGCTGCTGATGCTGGAGATCGCGTTGAGCTGCGCCATCATCTGCAATGGCGTGTTCCTGGTCGTGCAGCGCATGCAGCACATGGACATGCCCAGCGGCATCGCCGAACACGAACTGGTGCAAATCCAGCAGGCGCCGATCGCACCGCCGCCCGACCGCTACGCGCGCGCGCAGGAAGACCTTGCCACGTTGCGGCAGATTCCCGGCGTGCAGGCGGTCGGCATGACCAACCAGGTTCCGTTCGGCGGATCTTCGTCGAACGGCAACGTGATGCTTTCGCCCACGCAGCCGCACCGCACCTTGAATGCGGCCGAATACTTCGGCGAGAACCTGGTGCAAACGCTGGGTTTGCAATTGATCGCGGGGCGCACGTTGCGGCCCGACGAATACGTCAACGCGGATGTGGTGATCAAGGCGCTCGCCGATGGCGACAGCAAGGGCTTCCCCATGCCGATGCTCGTCAGCCAGGCACTCGCCACGCGGTTGTGGCCGCAACAAAGCGCACTGGGCAAGCTGGTCTGGCTGGCGCCCACGGCGAGCTTTCGCGTGGTGGGCGTGGTGTCGACACTGGCGCGCGCGAATGCCTACAACACGGCCACCGCGCAGTATTCGATGATCATTCCGCTGCACATGGGCGCGGACAAGGACCAGAGTTACCTGCTGCGCACCCGCCCCGAGGATCGTCAGCGTGTACTCGCCGCGGCGCGGACGGCGCTGGAACACGCCGACCCCGGACGCGTGATCACGCATGCGCGCACGTATGACGAAATCCGCAGCGATTACTTCAAGGACGACCATGCGATGGCGGGCATGCTGGTCAGCGTGATCCTGGCGGTGCTGCTGATCACCGGGCTCGGCATCGTCGGACTCGCCAGCTTCTGGGTCGCGCAGCGCCGCAAGCAGATCGGCATCCGCCGCGCGCTGGGCGCGACGAGCGCCGACATCCTGCATTACTTCCAGACCGAGAATTTCCTAATCGTCACCTTCGGCATCATGGCCGGGATGGCGTTGGCCTACGGCCTCAGCCTGTGGCTGATGATGCACTACGAGTTGCCGCGCCTGCCGGTACTTTACCTGCCGATCGGCGCGGTCGCGCTGTGGCTGATCGGGCAAGCGGCCGTGCTGGGACCCGCGCTGCGCGCAGCCTCGGTGCCGCCAGTAGTGGCGACAAGGAGCGTGTGATGTTTGCGTATTACCTGGATCTCGCCTTGCGCAGCCTGAAACGGAACAAGCTGCTCACCGCGCTGATGATCGTGGCGATCGGTTTCGGCGTGGCCGCGTCGATGATCACCTATTCCGTGTTTCGCGCCGTTTCGGGCAATCCGATTCCGGACAAGTCCGCGCAATTGTTCACGCCGCAGATCGACAGTTGGGGTCCGCAGCAGAGCTTCACGGGCGATGGCGAACCGCCGCAGGCGCTGAGCTACACCGATGCGATGGCGCTGATGCGCGCGCACGCCGCGAAGCGGCAGACGCTGATTTATCCCGTGGAGTTGTCGGTGCTTCCCGGCGGGCAGCGCAGCCTGCCGATCAAGGCGGAAGGCTTTGCCGTGTACGGCGCGTTCTTCCCGATGTTCGAAGTGCCGTTCCGCTACGGCAGCGGCTGGAACGGCGCGCAGGATGACGGCCGCGCCGCGCTGGTGGTGCTGAGCGCGGAGTTCAACCAGAAACTCTTCGGCGGCGTCGACAGCGTGGGACGCGAGGTCACGCTTGGCGGCCACGAGTACCGCATCGCGGGCGTGGCCCGGCACTGGAATCCGCTGCCGCGCTTCTACGACCTGTTCGGCAGCAGCGGTTTCGAACAGACCGCGGATTTCTATATCCCGTTCACGCGCGCGCTGGATCTGAAGATTGGCACGGCCGGCAACAACAGTTGTCGCGGAAAATTTTCCATGAGCGGCTGGGACAGCTGGCTGCACAGCAATTGCGTGTGGATCAATCCGTGGGTGGAACTGGACACGCCGGCCGGGGTTGCGCGTTACAGGAACTTCCTCGAAGGCTACTCCGCCGACCAGCAGCGCGCCGGCCGTTTCGACTGGGCGCCCAACGTGCGCCTGCGCAACGTGACGCAATGGCTTGCGTACATGCAGGTGGTGCCACCGGAAAGCCGCATCTCGCTGCTGGTATCGCTGGGTTTCTTCGTGATCTGCCTCGTCAACACGGTTGGCCTGCTGCTGGCGAAGTTCATGCGTCGCGCTGGCGAGATCGGCGTGCGCCGCGCGCTGGGTGCGTCGCGCCGCGAGATCTACACGCAGTTCTTCATCGAAGCCGGCACGATCGGCGCGGCCGGCGGCTTGCTGGGGTTGCTGCTGACCGCAGTCGGCGTATCCGGCGTGGGGCTGCTGTTCCGACCCGAAATCGCGCGGCTGGCGCACGTGGATGTGTCGCTGGTGGGACTGACGCTGGCGGTCGCGATCGTCGCGAGCGTGATCGCCGCGTTCTATCCGACCTGGCGCGCGGCGCACGTGCAGCCAGCCTGGCACCTGAAGAGCAATTGAGGTCGAGCTGTCATGCAGATCCAGCCCATCATTGCCGCGCTTCGCCACCACAGGGCCGGCACCGTGCTGATCGCGCTGCAGATCGCGTTGACCCTGGCGATCGTGTGCAACGCGCTCTTCATCATCCAGCAGCGCATGTCGCACTTGTCCGAACCCACCGGCATCGACGAAGCCAACCTGTTCGTGATCGACAACCAGTGGGCCGACCAGATCTCTCCGCGGCAGACCGATGCGCAGATCCAGTCCGATCTCGTCGCGCTGCGGCAACTGCCCGGCGTGCGCGACGCGGTTTCCAGCAATTCCTATCCGCTGCGCGGCGGCGGCTGGGACGATCTCATCACCATGACGCCCGAGCAGGTGCAGAAGACCACCGATGCCACGGTGTATTTCGGTGACACGCATTTCCTCGACACGCTGGGCCTGAAGCTGATCGCGGGACGCAATTTCCGCGCCGACGAGGTCGCGCCGATGCAGCCCCGAGATGCCGCGACGCCGCCGGTGGTGATCGTGACCAAGGCGCTGGCCGACAAGCTGTATCCGGACGGCTCCGCGCTGGGCAAACCTTTCTATGCGATGAGCCCGACGCCCACCACCATCATCGGCATCGTCGATCGCCTGCAGCGATCGGAAGTGGACAGCTGGTCGAAGCCTTACGCGTACCAGGCGCTGTTGTGGCCGCGGCGGCTGGATGACGACACCTACTACATCGTGCGTGCGAAGCCCGGCGAACTCGCGGCCGCGATGCGCGAGGCGCCCAAAGCGCTGTACGCGCAAAGCCGGATGCGCATCATCGATGCGAAAGACGGCGTGCTGAGTTTCGCGCAAGTGCGACATCGTGCCTACGACAGCGATCGCGGCACCGCGATCCTTATGGGCATCATCTGCGCGGTGCTGCTGGTGATCACCGGCGCGGGCATCGTGGGTTTGACCAGTTTCTGGGTCGGCCAGCGGCGCAAGCAGATCGGCATCCGGCGCGCGCTGGGCGCAACGCGCAACGACATCCTGCGCTACTTCCAGACCGAAAACCTCTTGATCGCCGGCTGCGGCGTGGTGGTGGGCGCGGTTCTCGCGATCGGCCTGAACCTCTGGATGATGCGGCAACTGGCGACGGACCGCATGCCGCTGCTGTACGTGCTGGCGGGCGTGGTCGTGCTGCTGTTGCTGGGACAGGGCGCGGTACTGGTGCCGGCGATGCGCGCTTCGCGCGTGTCGCCGGTGGAAGCGACACGGACGGTTTGAGGAGGACGCATGTTCGCCTACTACCTCGATCTAGCGCTGCGCAGCCTGAAGCGCAATCCCGTCCTCACGGGATTGATGGTGCTGGCGATCGCGCTCGGCATCGGCGCGACCATGACGACGCTGACGGTGTTGCACGTGCTGTCGGGCGATCCATTGCCGGGCCGCAGTGCCGACATTTATTACCCGCAGATCGACCCTCGTGACATGAACGGCTACCAGCCCGGCGGTGAACCGGCCGACCAGGTGACGTGGATCGATGGCATGAACTTGCTGCGCGCGCATCGCGCGGACCGGCAGGCACTGATGACCGGCGGCTCGGTGCCGATCCAGCCGGCCAGCGCGAACATCGATCCGTTCTACACCGATGCGCGCTACACCACCGCGGATTTCTTCCCGATGTTCGAGGTGCCGTTCGAATACGGCTCCGCGTGGAGCGCGGAGGCTGACGAGGGCCGCGCACACGTCGCGGTGATCTCGCGCAATTTGAACGACAAGCTGTTCGGCGGCAACGACAGCGTGGGCAAGACGATCAATGTCAATGACTCGGAACTTCGCATCGTCGGCGTACTCGACGCTTGGAAACCCAACCCGCATTTCTACGATTTGTACCAGGGCACGTACGCGGAACAGGAAGACGTGTTCCTGCCGCTGTCCACGTCTCGCGACCTGAAGCTGGCGCACAACGGTTCCACCGATTGCTGGGGCAAGACCACCGGCAATGCACGCACGCTCGAACGCGCGTCCTGCACTTGGTTGCAACTCTGGGTGCAGCTCGATTCGCCCGCGAAGGCGGCTGCGTACAAAGCTTTCCTCGTGCACTACTCGGAAGAGCAAAAAGCGTTGGGCCGCTTCCAGCGTCCGCCCGGCGTGCGCCTGCGCAACGTGATGCAGTGGCTCGCATTCAAGAAAGTCGTGCCGGAAGACGTGCGCCTGCAGACGTGGCTGGCGTTCGGCTTCCTGCTGGTGTGCCTGGTCAACACGGTCGGCCTGATGCTGGCGAAATTCCTGCGCCGCTCGGGCGAGATCGGCGTGCGCCGCGCGCTTGGCGCGGCGCGGCGCGCGGTGTTCGGGCAACTGCTGGTCGAGGCGGGATTGGTCGGCCTGGCCGGCGGCACCGGCGGCTTGTTGCTCGCGCTGCTGGGCTTGTGGCTGGTGCGTCTGCAGCCTGCGGATTACGCGAAGCTCGCACACCTCGATCCAACGATGTTGCTGGTCACCTTCGCGCTCGCCATTGGCGCGACCCTGCTGGCAGGCCTGCTGCCGGCGTGGCGCGCCTGCCGTGTCGCACCCGCGCTGCAACTGAAGGGGAATTGACGTGGACATCCTGCCGATCCTTTCCACGCTGCGCCGGCACAAGGTCACCGCCACGTTGATCGTGCTTGAAATCGCGCTGACCTGTGCGATCGTGTGCAACGCGGTATTCCTGATCAGCCAGCGCCTGCATCGGATGGACATGCCCAGCGGCATCGCTGAACACCAACTGGTGCAGGTGCAGGTCTCGACGATCGGTTCGCAGTCGGACGCCAGGGCGCGCACGCAGGAAGACCTGGCCGCGTTGCGGCAGATTCCCGGCGTGCAGGCGGTGACGCTCTCGAGCCAGGTGCCTTTCACCAATTCATCGTCGAACAGCAGCATCGAGCTGACGCCCACCCAGACCCAGCCGACGCTCAACGCCACACTCTATTTCGGCGAGAACGTGCCGCAGACCTTCGGGACCCGGCTGGTGGCGGGAAGGTATTTCGAGCCCGATGAATACGTGGATTTCGAAGTCGCCAACAACAATCCAGCGGCCATCCCGCGTTCGTCGTTGATCACGATCGTCACCCGCGCGCTCGCGCAACGCTTGTGGCCCGGCGAAAACCCGCTGGGCAAGACGCTTTATCTCGGGGACTTGACCTCGCTGAGGGTGGTGGGCGTGGTCGACAGCCTGATCCGCCCATCGCTGTCCTGGGGCGACGACACCGCGCAGTGGAGCCTGATGCTGCCGCTGCGCATGAGCGTCGGCCAGGGCGCGTCGTACGTGCTGCGAACTGCGCCGCAGGATCGGCAGCGTGTGATCAAGGCCGCGATCGCCGCACTCAAGAAACTGGATCCGAAACGCGTCATAACCGAGAAGCGCACGCTGGACGATGCGCGCGCCGAATTCTTCCAGGGCGACCGCGCGATGACGAGCCTGTTGTTCGGCGTCATCATCGCGTTGCTGCTGGTCACCGGCCTCGGCATCGTCGGACTCGCGAGTTTCTGGGTCGCGCAACGACGCCGCACCATCGGCGTACGCCGCGCGCTCGGCGCCACGCGCGCCGACATCCTGCATTACTTCCAGACCGAGAATTTCCTGCTCGCGACAATCGGCATCATGCTGGGCATGGTGCTGGCGTACGGCATCAATCTGCTGCTGATGCTGCATTACGAACTGCCGCGGATGCCGTGGATGTATTTTCCGATCGGCGCGCTCGCGTTGTGGCTCATCGGACAGGTGGCGGTGCTGGGTCCGGCGCTGCGTGCATCGCAGGTGCCGCCGGTGGTCGCGACGCGCACGGTATAGGCAACGCATGTTCGCCTACTACCTCGATCTCGCGTTGCGCAGCCTGAAGCGCAATCCGGTGCTCACTGCGCTGATGGTGTTGGCGATCGGGCTCGGCATCGGCGCATCGATGACCATGATCACCGTGCTGCACGTGATGAGCGGCGATCCGCTGCCCGGACGCAGCGCGCAATTGTTCGTGCCCATGCTCGATCCGCGCGCGCCCGACAACGCCCAGAATGCCCATGCCGGCATCACGGGGACGCCGGATGCGTTCACCTGGGTGGATGCGGTGAATCTCCTGCGCGAGCACCGCGCCGACCGGCAGGCCGCGATGAGTTCGGGTTCGGTCGCCGTCACGCCGGCGGATGCGGGCCGGCATCCGTTCTTCGAAAACGGGCAATACGTGACGGCGGATTTTTTCCGGATGTTCGATGTGCCGTTCGAAGCCGGCACCGGCTGGACGAGCACACAGGACGACGCGCGTGCACGGGTGGTGGTACTGAACACCGAACTCGCCCGCAAGCTGTTCGGCGATGCCGATGCGGTCGGCAAGCCGGTGCGCCTCGACAACACCGAGTTCCACGTCATCGGCGTGTCGCACGACTGGCATCCGCAGCCCGCGTTCTATGCCCAGCACGGCGCGCGCGTGTTCGGCGGCGCCGACCAGTTCTTCATGCCGCTGCAGACCGCGATGGAATTGCAGCTTTCCTTCCGCGGGCACTTCTCCTGTTGGGGCGACGGCGCCGAATCGCGCACGAGTGACCAGTGCACGTGGCTGCAGTTCTGGGTGGAACTCGACAATCCGGTCAAGGCGCTTGCCTACGGCCGCTACCTCGACAACTACTGGCGCGACCAGCAGGCGCACGGGCGCTTCCCGCGCAAGGATGCGCCGCCGCGCCTGTTCGGCCTGATCGCGTGGCTGGCGCACGAGCACATCATTCCGGACACCTTGTCGATGCAGCTATGGCTGGCTGTGGGATTCCTCGCGGTGTGCATGCTGAGCGTGGTGGCGCTGCTGCTCGCGAAATTCCTGCGCCGCAGCGGCGAGATCAGCGTGCGCCGCGCGATGGGTGCACGGCGGCGCGACGTGTTCGTGCAATTCGGCATCGAGTCCGCGTTGATCGGCACGCTCGGCGGTTTGCTCGGCCTCGTTATCGCGCAGTTGGGTTTGTGGAGCATCCGCCAGCGTCCCGATGGCTACGCCCCTCTCGCGCAGATGGACGCGGGCATGCTGGTCGGAACGGTCGTGCTGGCGATCGCCGCAAGCGTGCTGGCCGGCGTGCTGCCGGCGTGGCGCGCCTGCCTGGTGCCGCCCGCGCTGCAACTGAAGACGCAGTGAAGGAACGGCCATGACCGAATTCAAGCCCATCCTCGCGAGCCTTGCCCGCCACAAGCTCATCGCCGGCCTGCTGGCGCTGCTGGTCGCGCTCACCTGCGCGATCGTCTGCAACGTCGCCTTCATGATCCAGCGGCAGGAGGCGCTGATGAACCTGCCGAGCGGCGTGGCCGAGGATCAATTGGTGCTGGTCCAGAGCGCGAACCTCG
>DATNAW010000043.1:0-10242 GCA_035572335.1 Rhodanobacteraceae bacterium | reverse complement strand
TCCAGTCGGTGTCCTTGGCATGCAACGCGCGCGCATGGCAGGCGGCGATCGCGGCTTGCAGTGCGTAATTGCCGTCGGCGCCACCGAGTTGTTCCGCGCGTTCCAGTGATGCCAATCCGCGGCGAATCAGCAGGCGATCCCAGCGAGCGCGATCCTGGTCGAACAAAAGAATGGGCGTGCCGTCGGCCGCGGTGCGCGCGTGCAGGCGCGAGGCCTGGATTTCCATCAATGCGACCAGCCCGTGCACTTCCGGCTCGCGCGGCGCGAGGCCGGCCAGCACGCGGCCCAGCCGCAGCGCTTCCTCACACAGCGCGGGCCGCGACCAATCGTCGCCCGCGGTCGCGGTGTAGCCTTCGTTGAAAATGAGGTAGACGACTTCCAGCACGGCGGCGAGACGCGGCGCGAGTTCCTCGCCGCGCGGCACTTCGAAAGGCACCCGTTTTTCGGCGAGCGTGCGCTTGGCGCGCACGATGCGCTGCGCGACGGTGGGTTCGGGTACCAGGAACGCGCGCGCGATTTCCGGCGTGGTCAGGCCGCCCAGCATGCGCAGGGTCAGCGCGACCTGCATGTCACGGGTGAGCACGGGGTGGCAGGCGGTGAAGATCAGCCGCAGCAGATCGTCGCCGATGTCGTCATCCAGTGCGTCTGCATGGTCCGGCGCGTGCGTCATCGCCTCGGTCTCGAGTTCGTATTCGAGCGCAGCCTGCTTGTCGTCGCGCATCCTGTGGTGGCGGATCAGGTCGATCGCGCGACGCTTGGCCGTCGTCATCAGCCATGCGCCGGGATTGTCCGGTACGCCATCCGTGGGCCAGCGTTCCAGCGCGACCACGAGCGCTTCCTGCGCCAGATCCTCGGCCTGGCCGACGTCGCGCAGCATGCGCGCCAGACCCGCAATCAGGCGCGGCGCCTCGATCTTCCAGACCGTCTCGATGGTGCGGTGGATGTCGGCCGTCGTCATGACGGCCGATCACAACAGCCCTTCGCGCCCGGCGCAAGCGCGGACTCAACGCTTCGCCGCTTCCTCCCGCAGCTTCGCTGCTTTCTGGAGCACATTGGTCTCGTATTCGCGGCGCGCCTCGGGCGTGAGCGCGTCGCCGAAGTCCTCCAGCTCACCCACCGGACGCAGTTCAATTTCCTCACCGGCGGCGTCAACACAAGGCATGCGCTTGGTCCACTCGATTGCCTCCTCCATCGAGCGCACTTGCCAGAGCCAGAATCCTGCAATGAGTTCCTTGGTTTCCGCGAACGGCCCGTCGATCACCTTGCGCTGCTTTCCTTCGAAGCGCACCCGTACGCCTTTGGAGCTGGGGGTCAGGCCTTCGGCCATCAGCATGACGCCGGCCTCGACCAGTTCTTCGTTGAACTTGCCCATTTCGTCCAGCAGTTCGTCGCTCGGCATCACGCCCGCTTCCGAATCCGCGTTGGCCTTCACGATCACCATGACGCGCATGACTTGTCTCCAGTGCTCCGGCAATCGGCCGGTTTCATGTCAATGACGAACGACACCGGCCGGAATCGACATTGACCGGAATCATGGCGGCCGTGACACGTCCGGACGAGCATGGGACGATTGCCACCCGACCCATTGCCATGGCCACCATCGCCCAACCCGTCGTGGATCGTACCGCTGCGCCCTTGCACCCGTTCCGCCCGCTGTTCTTCTGCGCGGCGCTGGCAGCGAGCCTGGGCATGTTGGCGTGGGGCGCGTTCCTGCATTTTGGCTGGCTGCCGTCGGCCGCGCTGGAAAGCCCGTTCTACTGGCATGCGCACGTCATGTTGTACGGCTTCGCCGGCGCATTGGTCGGCGGATTCCTGCTGACCGCCTCGGCCAACTGGACCGGCATCGCCACCACCACGCGGCGCAGTTTGTGGCCGCTGATCCTGGTCTGGGCGATCGCGCGCATCCTGCTGCTGACGCCTTTGCCGTTCTGGATCGGCGCGCTGTTCGACGTCGGTTACCTGTTCGGGCTGGTGTTGCTGGTCGGGCGCGTGCTGTGGCTGTCGAGGAACAGGCGCAATGCGTTCCTGATTCTGATCCTGCTGTTCTACGCCGGGCTGGACATTGCGTTCTACGCCGGCGTGCTGAATGGCAATGAGATTGTTCCGACACGCGCACTGATCGGCACGGTCGACTTGCTGACGCTGCTGATGCTGGCGATCGGCGGACGGGTGATTCCGTTTTTCACGGGGCGCAGGCTCGCCGGCCATGCGATGTGGATGAACAAGTACGTGATGGTCGCGGTGAATGGCGGGGGCGCACTGGTGCTGCTCTGTGGTTTGTGTGGTGCGCCCGATCGCGCGCGCGGCGCGCTGATGCTCATCGTCGCGATGCTCGCGCTGGTCCGCCTGATCGGTTGGCGCGGCTGGCGTGCCTGGCGCGAACCAATGCTGGGGGTCCTGCACCTCGGCTATCTGTGGCTGGCCATCGGACTGGTCGTGCGTGGACTCGCCCTGCTGGGCGTGTACGCGATGCCGGAGATCGACACGCTGCACGGCCTCACCGTGGGCGCGCTCGGCACGCTGTCACTGGGCATGATGACGCGCGTGGCGCAAGGCCACAGCGGCGGGCCGATCCAGTCGAACGCGGCGCTCACGCTGATGTTCGCGCTGCCGAGCGTCGCTGCGATCCTGCGGCTGGGCTTCAACCAGCCGTCCGGTTGGGTGTGGGCGGCGGCGGCGTGGTTCGTCGCCTACACGATTTACCTGGTCGTGATCGGACCGCTGCTGGTACGTGGACGCGCCGTCGGCGCGGCGACGAGGTAACCATTCAGGCGCCTGGGGCGAATACTGTTGCAGAACCCAGCCGCCGGCGAGGAACCCGTTCATGTCCAGGTGCCATTTCACGCGGACGTCCCGTCCGATCATCGCCGCCTTGCTGCTGTCGCTCGTCACGGCGTGCGCGCCCGCCGCCAACGGCGGCACGGCCTCCGTTCCGGTGCCCGCGCCCAAAGTCGATGCTCCGCTCGCGAACCACTCCGGCCAAGCCACCGCCGTGCTGGCCGGCGGCTGCTTTTGGGGCATGCAGTGGGTGTTCGAGCACGTGCCCGGCGTCACCAACGTGACCTCCGGCTATTCGGGCGGCGCTGCGGCAACCGCCACGTATGAACAGGTCAGCGAAGGCAACACTGGCCAAGCCGAAACCGTGCGAATCGCCTACGACCCATCGAAGGTCAGCTACGGGCAACTGCTGCGCGTGTACTTCTCGGTGGCCACCGATCCGACCGAATTGAACCGGCAAGGCCCCGACACCGGCAACCAGTACCGCGGCGTGATCTTCTACGCCACGCCCGAGCAGCAGAAAATCGCCAAGGCTTACATCGCGCAACTCGCCGCCGCGCATGCCTTCGCGGCACCGATCGTGACGCAGGTGGTGCCATTCAAGGCTTTCTACGCCGCCGAGAATTACCACCAAGACTACGCGCGCCTCCACCCCGACGCGCTCTACATCGCGATCAACGACGCACCCAAGGTCGCGGCGCTGCAACGCACGTTGCCGAGGCTGTATCGCGCGCAGCCGGTGACCTGGCACGCCGCCGATCCGAAGGTGATCACGGTCGACCTGCACTGAACCGGAAATCCGTCGTACGCGCCGCGCTGCACTTGATGCATCCGCGCGCGCTATCGAGAATGGCGGGATGAACTACCGCCACGCCTTCCACGCCGGCAATTTCGCGGACGTGTTCAAGCACGCGATCCTGCTGGCGTTGCTGGATGCATTGACGGCCAAGGACAAGCCGCTGTGCTATTTCGACACGCATGCCGGGCGCGGCACGTATGGGCTGGACCACGCCGAGGCGAAAAAGACCGGCGAGTGGTGTGACGGTATCGGGCGGCTGTTCGATGACCCCGATCCTCCGCCTTCGCTGAGTCGCTATCTCGATGCGATCCGCGCGTGCAATCCCGACGGCACGTTGCGCACCTATCCAGGTTCGCCGCTGCTCGCCGCACAAGCCTTGCGCGCGAACGATCGCCTGATCCTTTGCGAGACGCAGGACGATGAAGCCGTTGCTTTGCGCGCGCTGTTTAGCGGAGATACGCGCGTGCACGTGCACCAACGTGACGGCTACGCCGCGTTGAACGCGCTGCTGCCGCCGCCCGAAAAACGCGGGCTGGTCTTGATCGATCCGCCGTTCGAAGCGCAGGAAGGCGAATTCGCCGCCATCGAAGCCGCGCTCACGCGGGCGCACACGCGCTGGCCCAAGGGTGTGTACGCGGTGTGGTATCCGATCAAGACGCATCGCGCGATTGCGCCGTTCCATCGCCGTCTTGCCGCGGGACCGTTCGAAAAGGTCCTGATCGCGGAACTGCTGGTGCAGCCCGACGATTCGCCGTTGCGCCTGAATGGTTGCGGCGTGCTGATCGCCAATCCACCGTGGAAGATCGACGCCACGCTTGCCTCCATGCTGCCAGCCTTGTGCAATGCGCTCGCGCAATCGCCGGCGGCTTCGCAACGCCTGCGCTGGCTGCGCGGTGAATGAGCTTTGCACGAGGACGCGCCCATGCACGCATTTTTCGATATGCTCGGAACATCACCCGCGTAGGAGGCTCGTCCCATGCGCGCATCGCACCGCTCCGCATTCCGGATCCTGCTCGCCTTGGGCGTGCCCATGGCCATCGCCGCGTGCGCACCCGCGCCGATTTACAAGACCAGTCCCTCCAGCGTCAACGCGACCCCGCAGCAGGTCGCGACATCACCCGCGAACTTCCAAAGCCTGCAAGTCGTCTGGGGCGGCAGCGTGATCTCGGTGCACAACCTCGCCGACCACAGCGAGATCGAAGTTCTCGCCTATCCGCTCGATTCATCGCAGCGCCCACGCCTGAAGGAACCCGCCACCGGCCGCTTCATCGCGATCGTGCCGGGGTTCGTCGAACCCATGAATTACCCGCCAGGTTCGCTGGTTACCCTGCACGGCACGCTGGACGGCGCGCGCAGCGGCGAGGTGGGCAACGCCGGTTACACGTACGCGCTGGTCAACAGCGACGCGATGCACCGCTGGACGCCCGAGGAAATGCGCCAGGGGCATCCGAACGTCAGCTTCGGCGTGGGCGTGGGCGTCGGATTTCACTGAGCCCACCTTCTGGTTGCAGCAGCGGCGGCATGGTTGCTGAAACGCAAATCGTCCGGCTCGACGACGGCCGCGAATTCCTGCTGCGTCCGTTGCAATCCGGCGACCTCGACGCGCTGCGCCGCGCGTTCCGGCGGCTGACGCCGGAAGAAGTCGAGTTGCGTTTCCTGCACCAATCGCGCGAATTGCCCGCGTTCATCGAAAACGAAGTGCGCGAACTCGATCCGGTGCGCGACGCGGCATTCGTACTGGAAGCTGTGGACGGTGAGATTCGCGCAGTCGCGGACTTGCACGTCGACGCTTCCGATCCGACGCAGGCCGAATTCGGGCTGGTCGTCGGGCAGGCCATTGCCGGACACGGCCTCGGCAGGCTGTTGATGCAACGTTTGCTGATGGAGGCGCGGCACCGCGGTCTTGCGTTGCACGGCAGCGTCCGCCGCGACAACGCGCGCATGCTGGATCTCTGCCGGTCGCTCGGAGGAACGGCAACCGTCGAACCCGGCGAACCCGGACTGATGGCCGTGCGTTTCGCGTGATGCCACCGCGCCGCGGCTGGTAAAATGGTCGATTGCAATTTGCTGGGGTGCCCGCGGCGCCCCGGCAACGTCACGCATTGCACGGACCATGACCACGATCCTTCCCACGCTTCCCCCGCTGCCCACCAGGGCCGGCCAGCAACGCGACTGGCAGGAACCAGCCGGTTCGTCGCTGGCGCTGCTGCTGTGCGAGGCCGCGCGCAGGCGCGAAGGCGTGCTCGTTGCGGTGACGCAAGACAACCGCGCGGCGCGTTCGCTGGAAGACGATCTCGCGTTCTTCGCGGGCGAACTTCCGGTGCTGCACTTCCCGGATTGGGAAACCCTGCCCTACGACCTGTTCGCGCCGCACCCGCAGCTGGTGTCGCAGCGCATCGACACGTTGTACCGCCTGCCCGCCACGCACAAGGGCGTGCTGGTGGTTTCCATTGCCACGCTGATGCAGCGCCTCGCGCCGCGCACGCACATCGCGGGCAGCGGCTTGTCCGTTGCGCGCGGCGAGAAGCTGGACCTTGCGACCGAACAGCGGCGCCTCGAAGCCTGCGGCTACCGCAACGTGCCGCAGGTCGGCGAGCACGGCGAGTTCGCCGTGCGCGGTGCGCTGCTCGACATTTTTCCGATGGGCGCGGACGAGCCGTACCGCATCGAGCTGTTCGACGACGCCGTCGAATCGATTCGCGCGTTCGACCCCGAAACGCAACGCTCGCTGCACCAGGTGGACGCGGTCAGGCTGCTCCCCGCACGCGAGTTCCCGCTGACCGACGAAGCAATGCGCGCCTTCCGCGACCGCCTGCGCGAGCGTTTCCCGATCGACGTGCGCCGCTGCCCGCTCTACCAGGACATGAAGCAGGGCGTGACGCCCGGCGGCATCGAATATTACCTGCCATTGTTCTTCGAACATACCGAAACGCTGTTCGATTACCTGGGCGACGATGCACTGTTCGTGGTGGCGAAGGATTCGCTCGGCGCCGCCGAACAATTCTGGAAGCAGGCGGAAACCCG
Source organism: Rhodanobacteraceae bacterium (assembly GCA_035572335.1). Lineage (GTDB taxonomy): Bacteria > Pseudomonadota > Gammaproteobacteria > Xanthomonadales > Rhodanobacteraceae > 66-474. The sequence goes on along the minus strand of DATNAW010000043.1, from coordinate 3,641 downwards.
CCACGACCAGCGCGCGCACGACATCGAGCGGCCGATCCTGCCGCCGATGGAGTTGTACGTGCCGCCGCAATCGCTGCGCGAGCGCCTGAACCGCGTGCTGCGCGTCGACCTTGTCGGCGGCACCGACGCGCGTGCGGCCGATACCGGCACCGCGGCGGCGCCGGATTTTTCGGCCAGCGGCGCGACGGCAGGCGGATTTCCTGCGCGGCTGCGGGAATGGCTGGACGCCCATGCCGATCAGCGCGTGTTGATCGCCGCCGATTCGCCGGGCCGCCGGGAAGCCTTGCTCGAGCAGCTTGCCGCGTCCGGGATGAAACCGGACATTGCCGATACGTGGCCCGCATTCAGCGTCGCGCAAGCACCGCTTTGCATCACCGTCGCCCCGCTCGAACGCGGCTTCATGCTTGCGCAACCGTCGATCGTAGTCTTCACCGAACGCGAACTCGCGGGCGAACGCGCGCGTGGCGAGCGCCGCCGGCGGCAAGTCGCGGAGCGCGATCCGGAAGCGATCCTGCGCGACCTGACCGAACTCGAAATCGGCGCACCGATCGTGCACGTCGATCATGGCGTTGGCCGCTACCTCGGCCTGATGGCGCTGGACGTGGGCGGCATGCCGGGCGAATTCCTTGCGATCGAATACGCGCGCGGCGACAAGTTGTACGTGCCGGTCGCACAGCTCGGGCTGGTCAGCCGTTACTCGGGCGCGGACGACGAACACGCGCCGCTGCATTCACTCGGCAGCGAAGCGTGGGATCGCGCCAAGCGCAAGGCTGCCGAAAAAGTGCGTGACGCCGCGGCGGAACTGCTGGCGATCCACGCGCAGCGCGCCGCGAAACAGGGCAACGCGATCGACTACGACCGCGCGATGCTCGCGCGTTTCGCGGAAGGTTTCCGTTTCGAGGAAACGCCCGACCAGCTCACGGCCATCGACGCGGTGCTGGCCGACCTTGCCGCGCCGCAACCAATGGACCGCGTGGTCTGCGGCGACGTCGGCTTCGGCAAGACCGAAGTCGCGCTGCGCGCCGCCGTCGCGACCGCCAGCGCCGGCAAGCAGGTGGCGGTGCTGGTGCCGACCACGCTGCTCGCGCAACAGCACTATGACAACTTCACCGACCGGCTGGCCGACTTCCCGATCAAGGTCGAACTGCTGTCGCGCTTCCGCGCGAAGAACGAAGTCGAGGGCGCATTGAAACGACTCGCCGAAGGCAAACTCGACATCGTGGTCGGCACCCACAGGCTGCTTCAGCCGGACGTCAAATTTCGTGACCTCGGCCTCGCGATCGTGGACGAAGAGCAACGTTTCGGCGTGCGCCACAAGGAGCGACTGAAGCAACTGCGCGCGGAAGTGGACCTGCTCACGCTCACCGCCACGCCGATCCCGCGCACCCTCAACATGGCGATGAGCGGCATGCGCGACCTGTCCATCATCGCCACGCCGCCGACCGCGCGCATGGCGGTCAAGACGCTGGTTGCACAGTACGACTCCGCGCTGATCCGCGAGGCCTTCCAACGCGAATTGGCGCGCGGCGGCCAGGTTTATTTCCTGCACAACAGCATCGACACCATCCAGCGCACCGCGCGCGAACTGGCCGAACTGGTGCCCGACGCACGCATCCGCGTCGCCCACGGTCAGATGGGCGCGCACGAACTGGAAAGCGTGATGCTGGATTTCCACCGCCAGCGCTTCAACGTGCTGGTGTGCACCACCATCATCGAATCCGGCATCGACGTGCCGACCGCCAATACCATCGTGATCGACCGCGCCGACCGCTTCGGCCTCGCGCAGTTGCACCAGTTGCGCGGACGCGTGGGCCGCTCGCACCATCGCGCCTACGCCTACCTGATCGTCCCCGACAAGAAAGCGATGACCGCGGATGCGGAAAAGCGCCTGATGGCGCTGGAATCGCTGGAAGAACTGGGCGCGGGTTTCACGCTGGCCACGCACGACATGGAAATCCGCGGCGCGGGCGAACTCTTGGGCGAAGCACAATCAGGCCAGATCGAGGCGATCGGCTTCGCGCTGTACAGCGAACTGCTGGAACGCGCGGTGCACGCGCTGCGCTCCGGCAAGATGCCGGATTTCGACCTCGGCGGCGACAGCGGCACCGAGGTCGAACTGCACATGCCGGCGTTGATCCCGGACGATTACCTGCCCGACGTCCACGCACGGCTGACGCTGTACAAGCGTATCGCCGGCGCCCGCGACGATGCCGCACTGGGCGACATGCAGGTGGAAATGATCGACCGCTTCGGACTGCTGCCGCAGGCCACGAAGAACCTGTTCGCGATCGCGGCGCTGAAGCTGCGCGCCGCCGCGCTGGGCATCCGCAAGCTCGACCTCGGCGCCGCCGGTGGCCGCATCGTCTTCCACGAAAAGCCCGATGTCGATCCGGCCACCATCATCCGCCTGATCCAGACGCGGCCACGCATGTACAAGCTGGATGGGCAGGACAAGTTGCGCATCACGCTCGAATTGCCGGAGCCCGCGGACCGCCTGCGCGCAGTGGGCGAACTGCTGGAAACGCTGTCGGTGAAATCGAAGGCGGCGTGACTCGCCGCGCGCACGTCACCCGCGCAGCAACCACTTCAACATGCGCCGGAAACGCGCGCCGTACGGCGGGTTCGATAGCGACGTCGCGGCGAAGCGCGACTGCCGGAACACGGACTTCATTTTCGAGAACGTGCGGAACCCGTCCTCGCCATGGTACGCACCCATGCCGGATGGACCGACGCCACCGAATGGCAAATGGTGCTGGGCGATTTGATACAGCGTGTCGTTGATGCACACCCCGCCGGCGTGGGTTCGTTCCAGCACGCGTTGTACGACGGCGTCATCATCCTCGAACAGGTACAACGACAGCGGATGCGGCCGCGCCGCGATGTAATCCAGCGCATCATCCAGACTGTCGTAAGGCACCAGCGGCAGCAGCGGGCCGAAGATTTCCTCGCGCATCACCTCCGCTTCCGCGGCGACGCCCGTCAACAGCGTCGGTGGCATCAGGCGCGCCGCGTCGTCGCGCACATCCGCCAGCGGATGCGCGGCGGCACCCCCTGCGACTGCATCGTCCAGCAACCGCAGCAATCGCGCATGCTGGCGCGGCGTGATGATGCTGGCGTACTGGCCGTTGCAGAAATCCGGATACATGCGCGCGAATACGCCGCGCGCCCGGCCGACGAATTCCTGTTGCCGCGCGCGTGGAAGCAGCACGTAATCCGGTGCGATGCAGGTCTGCCCCGCGTTGACGCACTTGCCATAGACGATGCGCTCGACCGCGTGGTCGAAGCGCGCGCCCGGCCCGATGACGGCCGGCGACTTGCCGCCGAGCTCCAGCGTCACGGGCGTCAGGTTGTCCGCCGCGGCGCGCATCACCTTGCGCCCCACCGCAGTCGAGCCCGTGAACAGCAAGTGATCGAACGGCAACGCGGCGAAGGCCGCGGCGACATCCGCATCGCCATTGATGACGCGGACTTCGCCTTCGGGGAAATATTTGTCGACCAGTTCCGCGAACAGCGCCGAGAACGCCGGCGTGTATTCGCTCGTCTTCACCAGCACGCGATTGCCCGCCGCCAGCGCATCGACCAGCGGGCCGACGGCGAGGTACAGCGGGTAATTCCACGGCACGATGATGCCCACCACGCCG
>DATNAW010000042.1:0-28535 GCA_035572335.1 Rhodanobacteraceae bacterium | reverse complement strand
GATGCGGAAGCCGAGCGGCGCGAAGCGCGCGAGGAAACGCGCGACGCGCAGGATGCGCACAGGATCTTCGGCGAAGGCGGGCGAGACGTGCCGCAACACGCGTTCGCGCAAATCGTCTGCGCCGCCGTGGGGATCGACCAGCGCCCCGGCTTCGTCGCGCGCCATCGCGTTGATGGTGAGGTCGCGACGCGCGAGGTCGTCCTCCAGCGTCACGTCGGGCGCGGCGTGGAAGCTGAAACCGTGGTAGCCCGGCCCCGTCTTGCGCTCGGTGCGCGCCAGCGCGTATTCCTCGCCGGTGTCGGGATGCAGGAACACCGGGAAATCCTTGCCGACCGGCTTGTAGCCCTGCGCCAGCATGTCTTCGGGCGCCGCGCCGACCACCACGTAGTCGCGATCGAAATGCGCGCGGCCCAGCAGTTCGTCGCGTACCGCGCCGCCGACCAGGTACACGCGGTGCGCGGGCGCGGGCATGCTCAGGTGTCCTGGGTGAGGCGCGCGAAGTTCAGGCGACGCTCCAGCCCGTACTTGCCGAGCACCGCCGGCAGCATCGCGGCGAAGCGCCGCGGCGTGATGCCGAGTTCGGCGAAGCCGTCGCGGCTGCCGACCGAATCGACGCGCAGCGAATTGAAGTTGTCGCGCGAGAAGGGCTTGCCGGGAATCAGTTCGGCCGCGATCGCCTGCAAGTGTCCGAGCACGTTGGGCAGCGGCAGCACCGCACGCCGCAGGTCCGCGACGTCGCGGATCATCCGCACGATCGCGATCAGTTCCAGCGTGTCGCGACCATACAGTTCGTGGATCTTGCCGATGCTCGCGCGATCGCCGAGGCAGCGCCGGATCGCCTGTGCGATGTCGCCGACATACGCCGGCTGGAACTTCGCGTGCGGTTGCGCGAGCGGCAACACGGGAGCCATGCGCAACAATTTCAAAAACCGGAATACGAAGCTGTCGCCGTCGCCGTACACCACGCTGGGCCGGTAGATCGTCCAGTCCATGCCGGAATTGCGCACCTGCGCCTCGGCTTCGCCCCGCGTCTTGAGATATTTCGACGCCTTGTTGCCGGCGTTCAATGAACTCATCAAATGGATGCGGCGCACGCCGGCTTGCCTGCAGGCCGCGATCAACGTGGCGGTGAGGTCGACGTGCGCGTGCGTGAAGGTGGCGTCGCCGGTTTCGTTGAGTATGCCGACGAGATTGACGACGGCATCGTTGCCCGCGATGTATTTCTCCAGCGAGGCGCGGTCGTACACGTCGGTGCTGATGCTGCGCACGTTGGGGAGCACGTTGATCGCGCGTTTCTGTTCGCGGTTGCGGCTGAGCACGGTGATGCGGTGACCGTCATCGGCCAGTGCAGCCAGCAGGTGGCTGCCGATGAATCCGGTGCCGCCGAGGACGACGTAGCGTTTGGGCGTCATGGCGATGTTTTTCCTGTCGTGGCCGTGGTCGCCGCGGGCGCGGGTGCCGGGACGCGGCACACGACCTGCGTGCGCTTGGGATCGACACTCGGATCATACGGTGTGCCGATCGCCGGCAGGCGCGATGAGATCGGCATGGGTTCGCCGTGCAGGCGCCAGCCGTAGAGCGTTGCGAACGACATCACCCGCGTCACGTAGTCGCGGGTTTCGTTGAACGGGATCGTGAGGATGAAGGTTTCCGGGTCGAGGTTGCCGCGCGCGTCCACCCAGCGTTGCGCGTTGGCGGGGCCGGCGTTGTACGCGGCCGACGCCAGCCACGGGCTGCCGTTGAAGCGCATCGCGAGGTTGGCGAGGTATTGCGTGCCCAGCGGAATGTTGATGGCCGGATCGTAGAGGCTGGTGGCGCCGTCGTACGGCAGTCCGCTGCGGCGCGCGACCATGCTGGCGGTGCCGGGCACCAACTGCATCAGGCCGCGTGCGTTGGCGCCGGATTGCGCGTCGGTCTGCCACGCGGTCTCGGCGCGGATGATCGCGAACGCCCACGCCGGATCGATGCCGGCGTTGCGCGCCGAGGTGATCACGCGGTCCTTGTCCGCCAGCGGAAAGCGCAGCGCGTAATAGTGCAGGTCGCCCGATTTGCCGAACGCGAACACCGCGCGGTCGACCCAGCCGCGGCTGGAGGCCAGCGACACCGCCTGCATTTGCTGCGCGGGCGTGAGGTCGGCGTAAGCGCGATTCCACTCGCGGCGCGCGTTTGGCAGCATGTCGAGCGCGAAGAATTCGAACGCGCGCGTCATGCCGGGATCATTCTCGACCTGCTGCAACGCGGCCGGATCGGTTGGCAAGGCTTGCGGACAGATGGAGTAGGGCAGGTTGGCCTGGTCGGCCGCGAGGAAGCCGTAGAACGTCGCCTGCTGCGCGAGCGCGGTGTAACCGTCCAGCGCGGCGGAGGCTTGCCCGAGTTTCTGCGCGACGCGCGCCTTCCAGTAACGCCATTCGTCGTGCTGCATCTCGTCCGGCGTCAACGCCTGGATCGCGGCTTCGGCGGCTTTCCAGTCGCCCTGTGCAACGGCTGCACGCACGCGCCACTCACGCGTGGCATCGGTCTGCGCCGACGCCGGCAATGCGGCGAGTCGCGTAACGGCGTCGGGGCCGAAGTCGACGGCGTTGTAGAGCGCGAGCGCCGCGAGCACGCGGTCGCGTTCGCCCTGGTCGAACTTGAATTGCCCGGAAAGCGTGTCCCAATACGTTTGCGCCTGGGCGCTGTCGCGCCGCGCCGTGCGCACCAGCGCGCGACTGACGGCTTCGCGGTTGCGCGGCGTGTCGGCGAACGTCGCGGCTTGCTTCAAGAGAGTCGCTGGCGAGCTCAGTGCGTCGGCGATGCGTTGCGCTTCGGTTGCATCGGTGCCGGTCAGCCATTGCGCGGATTGTTCGATCGTCGACACGTTGCCCGTGTCGGCGGCGCGTTCGATGCGATCCCACACGCGTTGCGGCGTCAGCAAGCCCTGCGCCGCGGCCGCGGCGAACACCGGCGCGCACGCGGACGGCGCGCTGGTTTGCTTCCACAGCGCGGGGAGGTCGCGATCGAAATCGAGCGGCTTGGCTTGCGCAAGATTGGCCTGCAACGCATCGCAGGTCAGCGTGTCGCCCAGGCCAGGCTGGTAGAAATGCCGGAAATCCGTCCAGTCCTTCTGCTGTGCCAGCCAGCCGAGTTCGGCCTTGCGCAGGTCGTCGGCCGGGATCATGCCAGCGTAGTGTTGCAGGTACGCGTCGATCTGCGCGGGCGTCGCCGTCTTGATGTCGTGCTGCAGCGCGGCTGCTTCGAGGTACGGATACAAGGGATAGTTCTGCAAACCCTGCGCCAGCGCGCGCCAGTCCTGGCCGTTCTGCGCCGCGGCATAAGCCGCGCGGAACGCACCGCGCTGTTGCGCGAGGGTCGGTGCGGCGGGTTGCGCGAAGAGGGCCGACGTGACACCGAGCAGCACGACGACGGCGGTGACACGAAGACGAAAGCAGAGCGCGGTGCGCGGCAGAAGCAATCCATTCATGCCGTCGATTCTAGACGATGCGGCGTTCCCGATTCATCGCAGCGCGCGGGCAAAAAAGAAAGGCCGCATGCGCGGCCTTTCCGGAAAGCGTTCCCGGGCGTTCAATGCCGCACGCGCGCGTTGTGTTTGGCACGATGGATGCGGCGGCTGTCGCGATTATCGGTGCGCTGGATCCTGCCGGTCTGGCGCAAGGTATCGCGGCGCGACTCCATCCGGTCGACGTGCGCCTCGTTGCCTTCCTGCCGCGAAAGTTCGCGATTGCTCAGCGAGCCGTTGGTGACACCGTTGTGCAGGCGCTGTTCCTGGTGGATGTTGCGCTGCACGTTGGCCTGTTCCATGTTGGATTTCAGCGAATCGGGGTTGCCCGTTTGCGCGTCGTGCTTCTGGTTATGGATGGCCTTGCTCTCGCGGTTCTGTTCGCGCTGGATTTGCGTGCGTTCCGAGGCCGAGAGCGAACCGTTGCGTAGGTCGCGTTGTTCGGTCTTGTCGATGTGCGCTTCGCCGGCTTCGAGCTTGCGCGCTTCGCCGGACGAGAGCTGCCCTGACTGCAGCCCCTGTTCGATGCGCTTTTGCTGGTCGACGTCGCGGCCGGTTTCGCTGGCGGCGTTGTGCGGCCGCGTGGCCGTCGTCGGGGTTGACGTTGTGGGCGCGGTCTGCGCGAATGCGCCCATGGTGAAGCCGAGTCCGATGGCGATCGCAGCCGCCAGGATGACGTTGCGTGGCATGGTGGTTTCCTTCTGCGTGGATGTGTGGGTGCGGCCCGCAGGAAAGGAACGCGGCGCGTCGGCGCCGGTTGACGGGCAACCGGGTCCGTTCAGCAAAGCGACAGCCGGCCGGCTGCTACGCCGCGGCTTTCCACGCCGTCACCGGCACGCGGATTTCGGCGGCCAACGGCAGGTGATCCGAGAACGCCGCGGGCAGCGTCCACATGCGTTCCACTTCGATCCCGGAGGACACCAGGATGTGGTCGATCGCGCGCTGCGGGCGCCAGCTCGGGAAGGTCGGATGGGGCTGCGAGGGGCGCACCAATCGCGTGCGGTCGAACAGGAGTTGCAGCTCGGGGCTGTTGGGCGGACAGTTGAAATCACCCATGAGCACGACATTGGCGTGGTCATGCAACAGATCGGCGATGAATCCGATTTGCAGCACGCGCGACTGTATGCCCAGCGACAAATGCGCGACTGCAACCGTCAGCGCGCCGTCGCCTTCGCCATAGCGCGCCATCAACACCCCGCGGCCGCCCAGCCGACCCGGCAGCGGGTAGTCGAGCACTTCCTTCGGCGCGTTGCGGCTGATCAGGCCATTGGCGGTGTGCGAAACATTGGACAGCTTGCGGTTCGGCTGGTGGCTCCAGTACGGCAGCCCCGAGGTTTCCGCGAGGTAGCGCGTCTGGTTGAGGAAACCCGAGCGGATGCTGCCGGCGTCGGCTTCCTGCAGACCGATCACGTCGAACTCTGCGATGGAGCGCGCAAGGCTGTCGAGATTGCCCAGCTTGTACTTCCCGGGAAGCACTGCACCCCAGCTGCGCGTGAAGTATTCGTGATAACGCTTGACGCTCGCGCCCGCGAGGATGTTGCAGCTCAACACGCGCAGCACGCCGGTGTCGGGAGCGGTGGATATATCGGCGCTCATTGAATCGAGACTACCACTTCGCGGCGCAACGTTCCGTGTGCCGGAATGCACGGATTGGCGAAATGTTCAGCGCTTCCCGACGTGCTGCGCCATCCACAGGCCGACTTGCTGCAACTGCGCGTAGCTGGTGATCTCGGCGCTGCGCATCAAGGCGACGAACGGCGCGTCCTTGGCGTTGCTGGCGCGGCGGCCGACCACCAGCGTCGGCGTGGCATCGATGCCCCAGCCCATTTCGGTGTGCTGGTCATCCGCCATCTGCCTGTTGGTTTCAGCGCTGGTCGCGGCAGCCATGAACTTCTGCGGATCCACGCCCTGGCGGCCGTACCAGGTCGCCATGTCCTGCAGGGAGTTCAGCGGGTAGTGTTCCAGCATCGCCTTGAAGAACGCGTCGTGTGTCTGCTTCAACACGCCGAGTTCACGCGCCGCGTAGAACGCCTGCGCGTACGGCATCCATGATTCGTTGAACACGGCCGGCATGTAGCGGACCTGCGTGCCCTTCGGCAACTCCTTGCGCAACTGGTCCACGTACGGTGCGAACTCGGCGCAATGCGGGCAGCCGTACGAAAACACTTCGACGACTTCCACCGCGCCGGTCGGCGCAGGCGTGCCCTTCGGCGGCGCCAGCGTCACGTATTCCTTGCCTTCGGTGAAATTCGCCGTGACCGCGGGCGCGGGCGTCGCCGCCGTGGAAGGCGCGGACGTGGTGTCGGCGTCGTTGTGCGCCGAGCACGCGGCCGTCAACACCAGGCCGCAGATCAACAGGGAGGCACGGAACAGGCGCGATGCGGTCATGTCACTTGGCCTTCTTTGCCGCGAGTTCCTTGTTGACCAGGTACAGCGTCAGGTCGACGGCTTGCTGCGCACCATTGGCCGAGCGCGGATCCAGCCGCCATTTACCGTCGACGACGATCGTTGGCGTGCTGTTGACGCCCCATGCCAGGATCTGCTGGTCGGCGCGTTTCATCTGCAGATTGACGGCGAAAGAATTGGAGGTCGCGATGAAATCCGCGGGCTTCGCGCCGTACTTCGCATAGAACTTTGCAATGTCCGCGATCTTCGGCATGGCATCCATCGCCTTCGGGCGCTGGGTCGTCGGATCATAGGTCGCGAGTTCGCCGTTCGGTCCCCAGATCGCCTTGAACATGGCGTCATGCGAGGCCGGCGTATCGACGCCCAGTGCCTTGGCGGTCAAATACGCACGCTGGAATACCGGCCAGTCTTCGGTCGGAACGAATGACGCGGGCAGGAACTCCAGCACCGCGCCCGCGGGAAGTTCCGCGCGCAGCTTGTCGAGGTAAGGCTCGAACTGGTTGCACGCCGGGCAGCCGAAAGAGAACACTTCCGTCACCACTACCTTGGCGGGCTGGTCGGTGGGCTGCGGATTCTGGATCGCGAAATAATCCTTGCCTTCGGTCCATTGCTGCGGCGCCTGCGCGAACGCGAGCCCGGCCGTGGCGGCGAGCAGCAGGAACACAACGGTGCGTTTGATCATGATCGGTTTCCCTGCGGAAGGGTGGCGAGTGTGCCGCTTTGCGCCTGAATCGACCACGCGCCGCGCGGCAGGTTCAATCGATGGCGTCGGACTTCGCGTTGGCTTTCGGCGCGGGGGCGGGATGCAGGCCCTCGACGTAGCTCGACACCGCCGAGATGTCCTGCTCGGTCAGGTGCTGGGCGATCGACGGCATGATCATCGCGTGCGTGTCGCTGCCCCAAGTGGTGCCGTCATGCCAGGCCTTCAGCTGCGCCTGGATGTAATCGGCGTGCTGGCCGCCGATGTTCGGCACGCGCCAGCCCGGGTTGCCCGCGCCATCCGGACCGTGGCAGGCCATGCAGGCCGGGATGCCGCGGCTGGAATCGCCTTCGCGGTACAGCTTCTCGCCGGTGCTGGCGAGCTTGGCGTCGGCCACGCCGGGCAGGCGCTTCTGTTGCGAGAAGTAAGCGCCGATGTCGTGCATGTCCTGCGGCGCGAGCGTCGAGGCCATGCCCTGCATGATCGCGTTCTGTCGCGTTCCGCTCTTGAAGCGCATCAATTGGGTGGCGATGTATTGCTCGCTCTGGCCCGCGAGCTTGGGATATTGCGCATCGCTGGAATTGCCGTCCATGCCGTGGCAGGCGCCGCACGCGGCGGCCTTGGCCTGACCGGCGGTGGCATCGCCCGGCTTGGTCGCGACGGCTTCGAGTTTCGCGAATTCGGCTTCGGCGGCTTTCGCGGCATCGTCCGCACCCGCGGCGCTGGCCGGTGCGGCGGCGCTCGAACTGCTGGCGGGCGCCGAGGCGGCTGGCGCGGACGCTGCGGGTTTCGACGCGGCCGGTTTGTGTTTGGCCGGCGGTGCCGACAGCGCCACCGCGATCGGCGCCGTGGCGGCGAGCATGACAAGGACAGCTGCTGAGCGCCGGAAACCCATAGAATCCTCTCTCCCGTTGGATGTTGAGCACCGGTGCAATGAGCCGGCGCGAACCGCGGGATTATCACCGCGGCGGGAAAGGTGGTCAAACGTGCAGACAGCGAACAACCCATTGCGCGGCGCGGCATTCGTGCTGGCCGCGCATCGCGTCGACCAGCTTCCGGCGGACACCGGCGCCGAGGTCGCTTTCGCGGGACGTTCCAACGCGGGCAAATCCAGCGCCATCAACGCGCTCGCCGACCAGGGCGCGCTGGCGCGCACCAGCAAGACGCCGGGACGCACCCAGCAACTGGTCGTGTTCGCGCTGCCGGACGGACGCCGGCTCGTCGATTTGCCGGGCTACGGTTACGCCAAGGTGCCGCCGGGCCTGCGCCAGCACTGGAAGCAGGAGATCGACGCCTACCTGCGCAAGCGCGAGTCGCTGCGCGGTCTGGTGCTGATCGCCGACATCCGCCATGCGCCGGCCGCGTTCGATCGGCAGATGCTGGCTTTCTGCGCGGCCATCGAGTTGCCGTGCCTGCTGTTGCTCAGCAAGGCCGACAAGCTGTCGCGCGCGCAGGTGCGTACCCGCCAGCGCGAAGTCGAAAGTGAAATCGCGGAAGAGGGCGGGCGGGTCCAATTGATCCCGTTCTCGGCCACGGCCGGGACCGGCGTGCAGGAAGCGCGCGCGGCGGTCGCCGCATTGCTCTCGTAGGAGCCCGCCTGCCGGCGACCGGCTCTTGCGGATTCCGCCACGCCACCCCATCTTGCTCTCCCTGTCATTGCCAAGGCGCACGCATGTCCGGTCCCAGCCACGTTGCCGAACAACCGATCGAGCGCCGCGCGCAACTCGTCGACTACCTCGCCGCCGGCGGGCGACCCGCCGCTGACTGGAAGATCGGCACCGAGCACGAGAAGTTCGTGTTCCGCACCGACGATCTGCGTCCGCCGCCGTACGAGGGCGAACGTGGCATCGGCGCGCTGCTGCGCGGCATCGAATGTTGCGGCTGGGAGCCGGTCGAGGAAGATGGCAACGTCATTGCGTTGGCGCGCGGCAATGCATCGGTGACGCTGGAACCCGCGGGCCAGCTGGAATTGTCCGGCGCGCCGCTGGAAACCATCCACCAGACCTGCTGCGAAGTACAGGAGCATCTCGACTGCGTGCGCCGCGCGGCCGAACCGCTGCAGCTCGGCATCCTCGGCATGGGTTTCCAGCCGAAGTGGAAGCGCGACGAGATGCCGTGGATGCCCAAGGGCCGCTACGCGATCATGCGTCGCTACATGCCGAAGGTCGGTTCGCTCGGCCTCGACATGATGACCCGCACCTGCACCGTGCAGGTCAACCTCGACTTCGCCGACGAAGCCGACATGGTGAAGAAGTTCCGCGTGTCGCTGGCGCTGCAGCCGATCGCGACTGCGCTGTTCGCCGACTCGCCATTCACCGAAGGCAAGCCCAACGGCTTCCAGAGCTACCGCTCGCATATCTGGACGGACACCGATCGGGATCGTACTGGCATGCTTGATTTCGTGTTCGCCGACGGGTTCGGTTTCGAACGCTACGCCGACTACCTGCTCGACGTGCCGATGTATTTCGTGCACCGCGGCGATCGTTACATCGACTGCGCCGGAGAATCGTTCCGCGATTTCCTCGCGGGCAAATTGCCCGCGCTGCCGGGCGAGAAGCCGACCCTGCGCGACTGGTCCGACCACATGACCACCGCGTTCCCCGAAGTGCGCCTCAAGCAATACCTCGAAATGCGCGGCGCCGACGGCGGCCCGTGGAACCGGCTGTGCGCGCTGCCCGCGTTCTGGGTCGGCTTGTTGTACGACGGCGAATCGCTGGATGCCGCGTGGGACCTGGTCAAGGATTTCACCATGCCCGAGCGCCACGCGCTGCGCGACGGCGTGCCGAAGCACGCGATGAAACTTCCCTTCCGTCGGGAAACCGTGCGCGAACTCGCGTTGCGCGCGCTGGAAATCGCGGGCAACGGCTTGAAACGCCGTGCGCGGCTCAACCGCAACGGCGTCGATGAAACGATGTTCCTGCAGCCGCTGATCGAATTCGCCGAAGCCAACCAGACGCCGGCCGAGCGCAAGCTCGAACTGTTCCGCACCGAATGGAACGGCAGCGTCGATCCGGTGTTCCGCGAATTCGCGTACTGACGATGCCTGCGCCGGCGCACGCGCTGGATCGGCCGGTCTGGGAAAGCCTCGCCAGTCGACAGGCGTCGTTGTCGATCGGTGGTGCGTTGGCGAAGCGCTACCAGCACGACGTGAACGTGTTCGCATCGGCGCGCGATGACAGTCCGGCGGCACTGGATGCATGGGCAGCGCTGGTGGAACCCGGCGAGCGCGTGTACGTGCTGCAGGTGCCCGAGATTGCCATCCCTCCTGCGTTGTCCGTCACGCAAATGCCGCCGGGCGTGCAGATGGTGGCGACGCGTCCGATCGAGGCGCAAGCCGCCGATGACATCGTCGTGCTGGGTGATGCCGACGCCGCCGAAATGCTGGCACTGGCGCAACTCACGCAGCCGGGTCCGTTCCTCGCGCGTACTCACGTGATGGGCACGTTCCGCGGCATCCGCATCGATGGCCGCCTCGCGGCGATGGCGGGCGAGCGCATGCGCATGCCCGGTTACACCGAACTCAGCGGCGTGTGCACGCATCCGGATTTCCGTGGGCGCGGTCTCGCGCGGCGCCTGTCGGCCATCGTTTGCGCAGGCATCGAGGCACGCGGCGAAACGCCGATCCTGCACGCGTGGAAGGACAATCGTGTTGCGATCGCGCTGTACGAACAACTTGGATTCCGCCTGCGCGCGGAAGTGAACGTCGTGGTGCTGGAGCGTGCACCCGCGCGCTGAATCGGCACACGCGGCGCTTGTGCAAAAATGGCGCGATGGCAAGTTACGAACCATTGAACGACGGCATCGTCTGCATCGACACCGCGCAGCATCGCCCGCGCATGGCCGCCTGCTACCTGATCGGCGGCGGCGGGCATTACGCGTTCGTCGAAAGCGGCACCAGCCTGTCGGTACCGTTGCTGCTGCAAACGCTCGCCGATCTCGGTGTGCCGCGCGACGCTGTCGATTACGTGATGCCGACTCACGTGCACCTCGACCACGCAGGCGGCGCGGGTGCGCTGATGCGCGAGTTGCCGAACGCGAAGCTGGTGATCCATCCGCGCGGCGCGCGCCACGTGATCGATCCTTCCGTGCTGATCGCCAGCGCCACCGCCGTGTACGGCGACGACGCGATGCGCGCGACCTATGGCGAAATCCTGCCGGTGCCGGAATCGCGGGTGATCGTCGCCGACGTTGCGGCTGATCGCGATTTCGAATTGCGGCTGGGCAACCGGCGGCTGCTTTTCATCGACGCGCCGGGCCACGCCAGGCACCACTACGCGATCTGGGACGCAGCGAGCCGCGGCTGGTTCACGGGTGACGTGTTCGGCCTGTCGTATCGCGAGTTCGATCACGCCGGTCGCGTGTACATCATTCCGACTACCAGTCCGGTGCAGTTCGATCCCGTCGCGTGGGAGAAGACGCTGGCACGCATTCTTGCGCCGCAGCCCGCGCACGTTTACCTGACGCATTACAGCCGCGTCGATGCGGTCGCGGAGCTGGCCAATGACTTGCGCGCGGGGCTCGCGGCGTACCAGTGCATCGCGCGGGCGAATGCGGATGTGCCGGATCGCCACGTGCGGCTGTATTTGGAATTGATGGATTTCCATCTCGGGCAGTTGCGCGAGCGCGGCAACCCTCTTTCCGAAGCGCGTGCGCGCGCGGTGCTCGACATCGACGTGGAGATCAACGCGCAAGGCCTGGAAGTGTGGCTGGATCGCGAAGCCGGCGCTGCACGGCGCTGAGGCGCGAGCTTCGGTGCGTCAGAAAATTTCGCCCACGCAGCAGCGCAGGCTGCCGCCGGCCTTCTCGATTTCGTCCAGTTCCACCGCGCCCGCGACAAAACTCCAATCCGCCAGCGTCGTGCGTTGCGCATCGGTGAGCGACGCGGCGGCGTGCGCGCTCAGCCATATCCGATTTGGTGACAGCGTGATCGCATTGGCTGCGTAGGCGCGTTTCTGTTCGGGTGACAGCCACAGTGCGCGTCCACCGAATGCCTCGGCGATCGCGCGCGGCACTTCGGGGTCGGCAAATCCGTCGGGCGCCAGGATCACCGCGCGTCCTGCTAGGGATGCCATCACCACGTTGGTGTGGTATTCGCCGGACGCGAGATCGAAGCAGAACATCAGCCGCAAGCCGAACGCGTCGTGCATCGCGCGGGCGCCGTCCATGTCGCAGCGTTCGGACAATCCGCAGTAGCCGATGTCGCGCGCATGGTCGATCACCAGCGAGCCGGTGAGTTCCGCGATGCCGCGATCGCCGCGCGACAGGTCGATTTCGTCGTAATGCAGCACGTCGCGGAAGAACGCGCGGATGTCGCCGCGCGACGCTTCGCGTTGTCGCACCGCGTGCCGCATCCGCGCGACGACCAGGCAGCCGGGCGCGGTCGCAAAGACGTTGTTCGGGAACATGCCATCGGGCGTTGCGGCGTCGCCCGGAAACGTGACGATGGGAACGTCTTCGCGCAGCGCCTGCGCCAGCGCCGCGTGCTGCGCCAAGGCGCGTACGCCATCGAAACGCGTGTCCATGCGCATGTAGCGGTTGTCGCACGCGGATTCCGCGGCCAGCTCATTCGCGGCGGGTGCGACGAGGAACGCCGCGCGTGCGGTGACGCGTGGTTCGTGCAGCGGTGGCAAGGCCGCGCACGCGGCCAGGAACGCCGCCGGCGCGGTGGTGATCACGGTGATCCCGATGCGCGCCCGCGCAAGGCTTTTACACGGGCGCGCACTTCGCCCGCATCGGTTTGCCAGTCGCCGCCGCCCATGCCGCCGAGGCCCGCGTGGCGCATGCGGTCGGCGATACGCACCTTCGCGGATGCGTGGAATTCGCGCGCGCCTGTGGTTTGTGCGATCGCCGCGATGTTGTGCGCGTCGATGCCGCCGCCGGGCATGATCGTGATGCGTCCGCGCGTCCGTTCGATCAATGTGCGGATCAGCGGTGCGCCGGCCAGCGCGTCGGCCGCCTGGCCCGAGGTCAGCAGGCGGTCGCAACCGAGCGAGACGATCGCTTCGAGCGCACGTTCGGGATCACGCGCGAAATCGAACGCGCGATGAAAGGTCACCGACATCCCGCGCGCGACGTCCATCAAACCGCGGCAGCGCGTCACGTCCACGTCGCCGTCGGCCGTCAGTACGCCGATCACCACGCCGGCGCATCCCAATGATTTGCAGACTTCGATATCGCGTCGCATCACTTCGCATTCGGTGTCGTCGAATACGAAATCGCCGGCGCGCGGGCGGATCAGCACGTGCACGGGAATGCGCAAGCGTTCGACCGCCAGTGCGATGGCGGCGTGCGACGGCGTCAGTCCGCCGATATCCAGTGCCGAACACAGCTCGGCGCGCGCCGCGCCGCCCACTTCGGCCGCGAGTGCCGAGGCGACGGAGTTGGCCGCGATTTCCAGGATCGGATCGCTCACGTGTTGAACACGCTGGCGGACGGAACCAGCGCGCTCTGGTCTTTTGCATCGCACACCGCGTACGAGAAGCCGTGCTGGATCGCGTAGCCGCCGACTTCGCCGTCCTTGTTCATCGCCAGGAACGCAACCTGCGTCTTGCGTGCGGTCGACGGATGCTTGTGCAGCACGCGCAGCACCGCTTCCTTGCAGGCCTCGGTGGGCGTGCGGCCCTGGCGCATGAATTCCACGACGAGGAACGAGCCGGCATTGCGGATCACTTCCTCGCCCATGCCGGTGGACGTCGCCGCGCCCACTTCGCCATCCACGTACAGGCCCGCGCCGATGATCGGCGAATCGCCCACGCGGCCGCGCATCTTCCACGCCGCACCGCTGGTGGTGCAGGCGCCGGCCAGTTTGCCGTGCGCGTCCAGCGCGAGGATGCCGATGGTGTCGTGGTTGTTCTTGTCGATGGGCACGCCCGCGCCGTAGTCGCGCACTTCGCTGTTGATCTCCGGCTTGTAGTGCGACGTCTTCAGCCATTCGTGCCACGCCCTGTCGGCGGCCGGCGTCAGCAGGTCTTGTTTCTTGAAGCCCTGGCTCAAGGCGAACTGCAGCGCGCCCTCGCCGACCAGCAGCACGTGCGGCGTCTTTTCCATCACCCGGCGCGCGACTGAGATCGGATGTTCGATGTCCTCGAGGCAGGCCACGCCGCCGCAGTTGGCCTCGGCATCCATGATGCTGGCGTCAAGCGTGACGTGGCCGTCGCGATCGGGATACCCGCCGAGTCCGACGCTATGGTTGCGGATGTCGGCCTCGGGTACGCGTGCGCCGGCTTCCACCGCATCGAGCGAATGGCCGCCTTTGGAAAGAATCGCCCACGCCACGTGGTTCGCCGCGATGCCGAAATCCCAGGTCGACACCACGCGAACCGTGCCCGCCCTGGCGGCTGGCTTCGCGGTGCCGCCGCCCGCATCGGCCATCGGTGACAGTGCCGCAGCGGCGGTGCCGAGCGCGGCGGCCTTCAGGAAATGGCGACGCTGGTTCATGCGGAGTCCTCAGGTGCCGGTGGTCGCGCGAATCATGACACGTCGCATGACGTGCGGCACACGCCGGTTGCGTATATGGAGTTATAATCCACCCATGAAACGCCGATCCGTGACCCCTGATCCAGCCGAGGATCGCCGCGGTGCCCGTTGACGCCGCCGTGTGTGCGCCGCGCATCGACGATGCGGCCGGCGCCAGCCTGCGTGCTGACGCCGGCCGGCGCGTGCGTGTCTCGGGGCTGGGCTTCGGCACCGCGCCCATCGGCAACCTGTATGCGGAAGTGGGCGAGGACGAAGCGCGGGATGCGCTGGAGCGCGCGCTGCGGCTTGGCGTGCGCTACTTCGATACGGCACCGTTCTATGGACACGGTCTTGCCGAGCGCCGGCTGGGCCGAATGCTCGCGGAATTGCGCAGCGCCGGCAGCCTGGTTTCGACCAAGGTCGGGCGTCGCATCGAATCCGATCCCGCGTGCAGCGAAACCATCACCGACGGCTTCGCGGTGCACGGCAGCCGCGCGGTGTTCGATTACAGCCGCGACGGCGTGGTGCGTTCGTTCGAAAGCAGCCTCGAACGGTTGCAACGCGATCGCGTGGACATCCTGTTCCTGCACGACGTCGGTCGCTTGACGCATGGAGACAATCATCCGCGCATGCTGCGCCAGGCGCTGGACGAAGCGCTGCCTGCAATGGCGAGTCTCCGCGCGCAGGGCGCGGTCGATGCGATCGGCATCGGCGTCAATGAAATCGAAGTCTGCATGGAGTTGATGCCGCGCTTCGACCTCGACTGCATCATGCTGGCGGGACGCTACACATTGTTCGAACAGGTTTCGGCGCTGCCGCTGCTTGACGAAGCGCAGCGCCACGGCGTGAAGATCGTCGTCGCGGGTCCGTACAACTCCGGGTTGCTCGGCGACCCGCACGGTCCGGGTTCGACCTACAACTATGCGCCGGCCGGTCCGCGCACGCTGGAACGCGCGCGCCGCATCTACGCGATCTGCGCGGAAGAGGGCGTGGACGTGGGCGCGGCGGCGCTGCAGTTTCCCGCAGCGCACCCCGCCGTGTGCGCGGTGGTCGCGGGCATGCGCAACGTGATGGAAGTTGAGAGCGCGATTGCGCGCAGCAGCCAGCGGCTGCCCACGCGCATCTGGCCGCGGTTGCGCGGGGCCGGGATCATCGACGCCGTCGCGCCGGTGCCCGGTGCGCTAGCATGAGCGCGCGGCTCGCAGGCAAGCATTGCCTGTTGACCGCGGCCGGCGCGGGCATCGGCCGCGCCACCGCGCTGGCGTTCGCGCGCGAAGGCGCGCAGGTATTGGCGACCGACGTCGACGCGGCGGCGCTGCAATCGCTGGCTGCGGAAAATGACGCGATCCGGACAGCGGCGCTCGACGTCACCGACGCCACGCAAATCGGCGCGCTGGCCGATGCGCATTCCGTGATCGACGTGCTGTTCAACTGCGCCGGCTGGGTGCACGCCGGCACCATCCTCGATACCGACGACGACGCGTGGCGGCGCTCGTTCGCCATCAACGTCGATTCGATGTTCCATCTTTGCAAGGCGGTGCTGCCCGGCATGCTGGCGCGCGGGAAGGGCAGCATCGTCAACATGGCTTCGGCCGCCTCCAGCGTGAAGGGCGTGCCCAACCGCTTCGCCTATGGCGCGACCAAGGCCGCCGTCATCGGGCTCACCAAGGCGATCGCCGCCGACTACGTCGCGCGCGGCGTGCGTTGCAACGCGATCTGTCCCGGCACCGTGAAGTCGCCGTCGCTGGAGCAACGCGTGGCTGCGCTGGGCGGCGATTCCGATGCGGTCTGGAAAAGCTTCATCGCTCGCCAACCGATGGGCCGTCTGGGGACGCCGGAAGAGATCGCCGCGCTGGCGGTGTACCTCGCTTCCGACGATGCGTCGTTCACCACCGGCGCGATCCACGTGATCGACGGCGGCTGGACGGACTAGGGGCGCTGCAATGAAACTCGTGCGTTACGGAGACGCGGGTCGCGAAAAGCCGGGCATGCTGGATGCACAGGGCGTGCTGCGCGATTTGTCGCAGGTCGTGGACGACATCGCCGGTAATGCGTTGACGAACGAAAGTCTCGATCACTTGCGCACGCTCGACCCTGACGCGCTATTGAAAGTTGATGGCACACCGCGCCTCGGCGCGCCCGTTGGCCGCATCGGCAAGATCATCTGCGTCGGCCTGAACTACGCCGACCACGCGGCGGAATCGGGCCAGCCGGTGCCGCAGCAGCCGGTGATCTTCATGAAGGCGACCAGCGCGGTCGTGGGCGCGTTCGACAACGTGGTGATTCCGCCGGGCTCGGAGAAAACCGACTGGGAAGTCGAGCTCGGCGTGGTGATCGGCGACACGGCGCGCAACGTGCCGCGCGAGGACGCTCTCGATCATGTCGCGGGCTATCTGATCGTCAACGACGTATCCGAACGCGCATTCCAGTTCGACCACGGCGGCCAGTGGGTGAAGGGCAAGAGTTGCGACACCTTCGCGCCGCTCGGGCCGTGGCTGGTGACGCGTGACGAGATTCCCGATCCGCAGAATCTCGCGATGTGGTTGAGTGTGAACGATCGCCGTTACCAGGACGGCAACACGCGCACCATGATCTTCGATGTCGCAATGCTGGTCAGCCACATCAGCCGCTACATGACGCTCGAACCCGGCGACGTGATCTCGACCGGTACGCCGCCGGGCGTGGGGTTGGGCCAGAAGCCGCCGGTCTACCTGAAGCCGGGCGACGTGATGGAACTCGGCATCGCCGGATTGGGCACGCAACGCCAGCGCGTGGCGGCGGCGCCATGACGACCGCGGGCGCACGCGATGCGGCTTCGGTCGCCCGGATCGCCCGCGGAGCGCGGATCGTCGCGCTGGAAGTACATGACGTCCGGTTCCCGACGTCGCGCGGCAGGATCGGTTCGGACGCGATGAA
This sequence comes from Rhodanobacteraceae bacterium, assembly GCA_035572335.1. Classification (GTDB taxonomy): domain Bacteria; phylum Pseudomonadota; class Gammaproteobacteria; order Xanthomonadales; family Rhodanobacteraceae; genus 66-474. Next base: position 11,562 of record DATNAW010000042.1, on the reverse strand, counting down.
CCACGATCCGGATTACTCGGCCGTCTACCTCACGCTCCGCACGGATGACGCGGGACTCGCCGGACACGCGCTCGTGTTCACGATCGGACGCGGCAACGAAGTGCAGGCCGCGGCCGTGCGCACCCTGGCGCCCCTGGTGGTCGGGCGCGGCGTCGATGTGATGCTGGACGATCTCGGCGGTTTCGCGCGCAGCCTGACCAGCGATTCGCACTTGCGCTGGCTGGGTCCGGAAAAGGGCGTGATGCACATGGCGATCGGCGGCGTCGTGAACGCCGCGTGGGACATGGCCGCGCGGCGCGCCGGCTTGCCGTTGTGGCGGTTCATCGCGGAGATGGCGCCCGAGCAGATCGTCGCGGCGATCGACTTCCGCTATCTCACCGACGCACTGACGCCCGAGGAAGCGCTCGCGATCGTGCGTCGCACCCAGCCGCATCGCGACGCACGCGTTGCCGCCTTGCTGAAACGCGGCTATCCCGCCTACACCACCTCGCCAGGCTGGCTCGGCTATGCCGACGACAAGCTGGAAGCGCTGGCGCGGCAGGCGGTCGCGGACGGCTTCCGCACCATCAAGCTGAAGGTCGGCGAACGTCTCGATGACGACATCCGGCGTCTCGCGATTGCGCGCGCGGCGGTCGGCGAAGACGTCGCGATCGCGATCGATGCCAACCAGCGATGGGATGTCGCGCCCGCAATCGAGTGGATCCGCGAACTCGCGCCGTTCCGTCCCGCCTGGGTCGAGGAACCGACCAGTCCCGACGACGTGCTCGGCCACGCCGCGATCCGGGCCGCCGTCGTGCCGGTGCCGGTCTCGACCGGCGAGCACACGCACAACCGCGTGATGTTCAAGCAACTGCTGCAGGCAAGTGCCGTCGATGTGCTGCACATCGATGCCGCGCGCGTGGGCGGCGTCAACGAGAACCTCGCGATCCTGCTGCTGGCCGCCAAATTCGGTGTGCGCGTATTTCCGCACGCGGGCGGCGTCGGCCTGTGCGAAATGGTGCAGCACCTCGCGATGGCGGATTTCGTCGCGGTCAGCGGGTCGATGGAAGATCGCGCGATCGAATACGTCGATCATCTGCACGAGCATTTCATCGATCCCGTGCGGATTCGCGACGGACGCTATCTCGCGCCCACCGCGCCGGGATTCTCGACCGGGATGCACGAAGCGTCTTTGCGGGAATTTGCGTGGCCGGATGGGCCGGCTTGGCGTTCCTGAAGGCACCGTGTTGAATGTTTGTCGTCATTCCGTGGGACGCGCCGGCTTCATGGCGCGGCAACCCGACTGCGTTTGCGGGACTGCCAACGCGAACGCCGCAGGCGGCCCGGAGGCGAGCGCCAAGGATGGCGCGAGTCAATCCATTTTCCGCTGTTCATTGAAGATCAGAATGGATTCCCGGTACCGCCCGCAAACAGCGCGGGCGGCCGGGAATGACGAAAGGTAAGTGAGGTTCAGGAGTGCCGAGGCACGGCCTTCAGCGAAAACATCCGCGCCATCGGCGCCCATTTTTCGTCCGGCTTCGCGAACGGCAGCGGCTGCTGGAATTGCCACATCAGCGCCTCCCACGCCTGCACGCGCGGATCTGCGGCGTCGGATGCGGCCTTGGCGCCGGGCGAGAAATCCTCCGGCGCATCGATCACCATCACCAGCCGATTGCCGGCGCGGAAGATCTCGAGGTTCCGGATGCCGGCCGCGCGGATCGAATCGACGATCTCCGGCCAGATGTTTTCCGGCCGGTGCCAGCTTTCGTATTCGGCGATCAGGGCCGGGTCGTCCTTGAGGTCGAGCGCGTAGCAAAGGCGCATGGCCGTCACGCGTCCCGTGAACGGACGCGTTGCATCGCGAACAGCAGCACTGCAACGAAACAGCCGAGCGGCACCAGCATCGCGGGCGCGATCCCCGCCGCATCCGACACGGCGCCCATCAGCGCGGTCAGCACCGCGCCGCCGATGATCGCCATCACCAGCAGCGAGGCGCCCAGCTTGCGGTCGCTGTCGCTGAAGCCGTCAACGCCCAGCGCGAAGATCGTTGGATACATCACCGACATGAAGAAACTCGCGATCACCAGCGCGACCAAGCCCGGCAAACCGGGAACGCCGACGCCGATCGCGCACAACACGACGTTGATGACCGCGAACAGCGCCAGCAGGGTCCGCGGCGCGACGAATTTCATCAACGCGGTGCCGGCAAAGCGGCCCAGCGTGAACAGCACCAGCGATGCCGTCAGGTAGTCGGCGGCGTTGCGCTCCGGCGTGCCGGGGATCGTGCCCTGGCAATAGCGGATCAGGTAACTCCATACGCCGACCTGCGCGCCCACGTAGAAGAATTGCGCGGCGACCGCCGACAGGAAATGCCGATCGCGCAGCAGGTGGCCGAAATGGCGCGCGCCGCTGGCGTGGTCGGCGATGTTTTCGCCGTGCGCCGGAAATCGCACCATCGCGATCATCAGCGCGAACGCGATCACCACGCACGCGATCACCAGATACGGCGTCTGCACCGTCATCGACTGGCTGACGAAATACGCATGGCGCGCGGCCGGTGTCATCGTCGCCAATTGCTGTGGCGTGTGCTCGACGCCATTGAAAATGAAATTGCGCCCGATCAGGACGCCCGCGATCGAGCCCAGCGGATTGAACGACTGCGCGAAGTTCAGACGGCGTGCGCCGCCCGTGGGCGGACCGAGCACCGTGACCAGCGGGTTGGCCGAGGTTTCGAGGAATGACAGTCCGCTCGCGATCACGAACAGGCCGCACAGGAAAATCGCGTACGTCTGCGTGGCTGCGGCGGGCCAGAACAGCAGCGCGCCCAGCGCGTACAGCAGCAGGCCGACCAGGATCGCGCTCTTGAAGCCGAAGCGGCGCATGCACATGCCGGCCGGGATCGCCAGCAGGAAATAGCCGAGATAGAACGCGCTCTGCACCAGCCCGGCCTGGAAATCACTCAGTGTGAACGCGTTCTTGAATTGCTTGATCAGGATGTCGTTGAGGTTGTTGGCGACGCCCCACAGGAAGAACAGCCCGACGATCAGCGCGAACGCGAGCAGCGATGCGCGTGCGGCGGGAACGCGGGACGGGACGATATCGGCGCTGGACATGGCGGGAACGTGAAGTCTTCCGCTTCGGAGAGGGAGAAAGCGCCGCCGGCAAGCGGGCCATCGCAACCTTTGCGCTTGCCGGAAGACGCCGATGGACCGATACTAGCTTGTGATTCGTTGCGTTGTAAATATAAAATCCAGCTTCGCCAATGCACGAGGCTGCGCCAAGGTGCCGCGCAAGCGCCGAGTCCGCTTGCGATGGTTCTCCGATTCCGAACGAGGGCAACGTTGCGCCCGGAATCCGACGCGAGCGGGGACGATCATGACCAACAAGCCAGCCAAGTATCGCGCGCCCGCCCTCGACAAGGGCCTCGACATCCTGGAACTGCTGGCGCGCGCGCATGCGCCGCTGACGATGACCGGCGTCGCGTCGGCGATCGGCTACTCCAAGGGCGAGATCTTTCGGATGCTGCAGGTGCTGGAGGAGCGCGGCTACATCGCACGCGAGAACGATTCGGGCTACGCGCTGACCAATCGCCTGTTCCTGCTGGGCATGGAACGACCGCCGATGAAATCACTGGTCGAGGCCGCGCTGCCTGTGATGCACCGGTTGGCGCGCGACGTGCTGCAGCCGTGCCACCTGGCGGTCGCCTCGGGCGACCAGATGGTGGTGATCGCGCGTGTCGAGCCGCCTGACGACATTGGTTTCGTGGTGCGCGTGGGCCATCGGCTGCCGCTGTCGCGTTCCACCTCGGGCGCGGTTCTGTTCGCGTTCCAGAGCGACGAGGTGCGTGAACACTGGCTCGCGTTGATGGACGCCGCGGGCACGCTGCACAAGCGCAAGCGCTTCGTCGCGCAGGCCGACGGGATTCGAGCGCAGGGTTATGCGACGTTGCCCAGCGGCGACGTCGATGCGGTAACCGATCTTTCCGCGCCGATCCTGCGGCACGCCGCGGCGGCGGGCGCGCTGACCATTCCTTACGTCGAGCGCCGGCCCGTCAAGGTGTCGATGAAGGCGGCGCTGGACGCATTGCGCGAAGCGGTGGCGGCGATTTCGCGGGACCTGACGGCGTGAGCACGACATGAAAAAGTTCTGGCTGTCCGCGTTGATGTGCACATCGGTTTGCGCAGTGACATCGGTAACCATGGCATCTCCTGCGACGCCGGCCAAGGGCATCGCCGATGCGCAAGCCGCGGCCGCCAAGGCCGCGCGCATGCAATGGTTCGCCGACGCCAAGTTCGGCATCTTCATCCATTACGGCATCTACGACGTGGACGGCGTGGCGGAATCCTGGTCGTTCTTCGACGAAAAGATCCCGTACGCCGATTACATGAAGCAGCTCAAGGGATTCACGGCTTCGCATTACGACCCGCAGGCGTGGGCGGACCTGATCAGGGAAAGCGGCGCGCGCTATGCCGTGATGACCACCAAGCACCACGACGGCGTGGCGCTATGGGATACGAAGCAGGGTCTGAACGTGGTAAAGGACACGCCCGCGAAGCGCGACCTGGTGGCGCCCTTCGTCGCCGCGTTGCGCAAGGACGGCCTGAAGGTAGGGCTGTACTTCTCGCTGATCGACTGGTCCTCGCCGGACTATCCGGCTTTCACCCAGACGAAGACGCGCTACCAGATCAAGAACGACCCCGCGCGATGGAATCGCTTCGTCGCTTATTACCAAGGCCAGTTGCGCGACCTGATGAACCGTTACAACCCGGACCTGTACTGGTTCGATGGCGGCTGGGAGCACAGCGCCGAGGAATGGCATTCGAAGCAGACGCGAGACATGATCCTTGCGCACAACCCGAATGCGATCCTCAACTCGCGCCTGCCCGGTTACGGCGATTACGGCACGCCGGAGCAGGGCGTGCCGATCACGCGGCCGCCCGACAAGTACTGGGAACTGTGCATGACGATCAATGATTCGTGGGGCTGGCAGCCGCAGGATCACGATTTCAAGACGCCGAACGAACTGATCCGCATGCTCGCCGACACCCTCGACATGGGCGGCAACCTGCTGCTGGATTTCGGCCCGCACGCGGACGGCACGATTCCGCAGCAGGAAGTGTCGACGCTGAAGGAGATCGGCCGCTGGGTGCGCAGGAACCAGGAAGCGATCTACGGTTCGCGCGCCGGCATCCCGAAGGACTACTACTACGGCGACAGCACGTTGTCGAAGGACCACAGGACGCTGTACCTGTTCGTCACCGGCAAACCGAACGGTCCGCTGATCGTGAAGGGGCTGCAGAACCGCGTACTCGCCGCACGTTCGCTCGGCAGTGCCGCGAAAGTGACGACCCACCTGAGTGGAAAGTGGTCGTCGACCGGCGCGCCGGGCCTGCTGTACATCGACGTGCCCGATGCGGCACTCGATCCGCAGGTCAGCGTGATCGCGCTGAAACTGGACGGGCCGATCAAGCTGTTTCATCCCGAGGCGAAACCGGAAGCCGCCAACTAAGCGAGCGCCTCCATACCCAACATGCCCACACGTCGTGAAATCCTGCAAGGTGCCGCCGCGCTGGCATTGCTGGCGCGTGTCGGCTTGCGTCCCGCGCTGGCCGCCGCACCCGCGAAGAAGAAGGGCGATGGCTATATTCCCGAAACCGATCCGCTCGTCGTCAAGAAACTCGCGCAGTGGTCGGACTGGAAGTTCGGCCTGATCCTGCACTGGGGCACCTACAGCCAGCTCGGCATCGTCGAATCGTGGACGCTGTGTTCCGAGGACGAACCCTGGTGCAAGCGTCCCGACGACGTCGGCTACGTCGAGTGGAAACGGCGTTACGAACAGTTGCCGAAAACCTTCAATCCCGTGAAGTTCGATCCGGCGCGATGGGCTGACGCCGCGCACGCGGCCGGCATGCGCTACGTGGTGTTCACTACCAAGCATCACGACGGTTTCTGCATGTTCGACACCGCGACGACGAACTACAGGATCACCGCGCGCGACGTGCCGTTTCACACGAATTTGAAAGCGAACGTCGCGAAGGCGCTGTTCGATGCGTTCCGCGCGCGCGACTTCGGCATCGGCGCGTATTTTTCCAAGGCCGATTGGCATACGCCCGATTACTGGTCGCCGCGCTGGGCCACGCCGACGCGCAACAACAATTACGACGTGCGCAAGTATCCGGAGATGTGGAAGCGCTTCGTCGAGTTCACCCACAAGCAGATCGACGAGATCACTTCGCACTACGGGCGCATCGACCTGATGTGGCTGGACGCCGGCTGGGTGAATGCGCAGGACCATCCCGACGCCAAAGCCTACGGCATGGAAGTGCCGTGGGCGCAGGACATCGACATGCCGCGGCTCGCCGCGACCGCGCGCCGCAACCAACCGGGCATCATCCTGGTCAATCGCGCCGACGGCGGGCCGTACGAGGATTACCGCACGCCCGAGCAGACCACACCGAAGCACCCGCTGCCGTATCCGTGGGAAACCTGCATGACGATGGGTGACTCGTGGTCGTGGAATCCACACGACAAGTACAAATCGCCGCGCGAACTGGTGCACATGCTGGTCGAGATCGTCGCCAAGGGCGGCAATTTGTTGCTGGGCATTGGCCCGCAAGGCAACGGTGAACTGCCCGCCACGGCGCTGGAGCGGTTGAAGGCGATCGGCGCGTGGATGCGGGTGAACGGTTCCGCGATCCACGCGAGCCGCGCCATCGCGCCGTACCAGGAAGGCAAGTTCCGATTCACGCAGCTCAAGGACGGCAGCGTCAATGCGATTTACCTTGCCGACGCGGATGAGCGCGCGCCTCCGGCGGCACTCGAATTGCATAGCTTCCAGCCTGCGTCGGGTGCGCGTCTGCAGGTGTTGGGAATAGCGGAGACGCTTGCATGGCAGTCGCGCGGCTCGGGCTTCAGCGTCGCGTTGTCCGAGGCTGCGCGCCGCCGTCTGGCCGACGCGCCGGCGTGGACGTTGCGCATTCCTGCCGTACGCAGTTAGACGTCCAATTTCGCTGCATCGCAGCAACTTCCGGCGACGGCAGGGACTTCCCACGGCCTTTCGGAGGATTTACCATGCGCTGCACAGGGTTTCATTGGTGCACCACGTTTGCAAAACTGAACCATGGCTGCGGCCGATCCGGGAGAGTCGTCATGCAACACGTCATGCTTCATCGAAATGTGCTCGCGCTGGCCATGTCGTCGGCGTTGTTGCTGCCATGGGGCGCCATGGCGCAGACCGCCACAGGGCAGGATACGAATCCCGCCCAGTCCCAGTCGACGCCTCCATCTTCGGCACCGCAGAAGACCCTCAAGGAAGTCGTGGTGCTCGGCTCGCGCATTCCGCGCACCGAGATCGAAGGCGCCAAACCGGTGATGACCGTCACCGGCGTGCAGATGAAGAAGGAAGGCTTCACCACGCTCTGGGAATTCATGAATTCACTGCCGCAGGTCGGCAGGGCGCAGACGCCGCCGAGTTGGGGTTCAACCTCGGTGAATGCCCGCCAGCTCAACCTGCGCAACATGGGTCCGCAATTCACCCAGTTGATGATCGATGGCTATCGCGTCGTCGATTATCCACAATCCAACAACGGCAAGACCAATTTCCAGAACTACAACGACATCCCGACCGGGATGATCGATCGCGTGGAAATCCTCGCGTCCGGTGCCTCGTCGATCTACGGCGCCGACGCCGTGGCCGGCGTGGTCAACGTGATCCTGAAGAAGCAGTACCAGGGCGACGATTTGCAGCTCACGGCCGGTGGTGCAACCCGTGGTGCGCGCCAGTACGGCGACTTCAACTGGACGGGCGGCCGGTCAGGCGACCACTGGCACGTCATCTACAACCTCGAGCACAGCAATCGCACGCCGTTGTGGGCCAAGGATCGTCCGTACACGGAATCCGAGGCCGACGCCGGCTACGGCACCTGGAATCCCAGCGCGCGGATGTTCGGCTACCAGACCTACGATGCCCTGTCGCTGTACGACATCAACGGCAACTACATCACGCCGCCCGCGGGCTCGTGCGAGGCGTTCCAGAATTTCGCGCGGCGCGACAAGAAGACCATCGGAACGAACGGCGATCAGGTGACGGGCCCGGTCACCGACTATGGCCAGTACTGCACACAACCCAACCTGTTCCGCAACTGGGTGCTGACGCCGGGCTTGCAAAGCAATGATGCCGCCATTTCGGGCGAGTACGACTTGAACGACAACCTGCAGGCCTATGGCTCCGTCGCGATCTACGACACCCACGGCGTCTCGCAAACCCAGCGTCCGTTCGCGTATCCAATGGGCGGCTTGCCGGTGCCGTTCTATGACCAGGGCACGGGCCAGGTCATCACCAATTACCTGCGCCAGTTGACGTACGCGGAGATGGGCACGCAGGCGAACACCTACGACAACGAACAGGACTGGAACGTCCACGCCGGCCTGCGTGGTGCGATCTTCGACAATCGCTTCAACTGGGATTTGAATCTCGGTTACCAGAAGTACATCGTGCACGAGAACTACACGGGCCTGAACGAACAGGGCATGTTCAACTTCTTCTTCGGCCCGCAGCTCGGCACCACCACGATCAACGGTACGACGTATCCCGTGTATGACGTTGACCAGCAGCGCTTCTGGTATCCGATCACGCCGGCGCAATATTCCACGTTCGGCGTGGCCGGCGAGAACAATGCATGGTCGTGGATGCAGAACGCCACCTTGAACGTCAACGGAAACCTGTTCAACGTTCCCTGGGACGACAAGCCGATCGGCTGGGCCGCCGTGCTGGAGGCGTTCCACAACGGCTACAAGCTGGCACCCGACCCGCGTGGCAACACGCTCGACTTCGGCGATCCGTTCCAGGACTACAACACCGGTGGCGGCAGTCGCAACCGCTATTCGTTCGCGACCGAGTTCCGGATACCGGTGCTGTCGACGCTGGACATCGATTTCTCCGGGCGCGCGGACAAATACGTCGACGCCAGCATCGCCGACATCGCGAAGACCTGGGGCTTCAGCTTTGAATGGCGTCCGATCAAGGGTCTGCTGCTTCGCGGCAGTTACGGCACCAACTTCAAGGCGCCGGACATGCAGGCGATCTACCAGACGCAATCAGCGTCGACGATCGGCATTTATGCCGACCCGTTGCAGTGCATCCAGGCCAAGGATTTCAATTGTCCCGCGACCCAGCATTCCACTTACTTCACCCAGTACCAGGGCGGCAGCCCCAACCTGCTGCCGGAATCGGGCCATGGCTGGACCTATGGCCTGGCATGGGACGTTCCGTGGGTCGATGGACTGACACTCATGGCCGATTACTGGCACACCGGCGTCAACAACGCGATCAATTACATCGACCAGGGCACACTCCTGGCGGACGAGGCGGGCTGCATCACCGGCCTGCAACTCAGTGGCGCGCCGTACACGGCGCATGCGCCCGGTTCGGCGTATTGCCAACTGGCGATCGCGGACGTCATCAGGGATGCGAACGGCAACATCACCGCCATCCACACCGGCCCGATCAACGAGTCGTCGCTGTATGTCAGCGGCATCGATGCCTCGCTCGATTACAACTGGACGACCCGCAATTGGGGCGACTTCCACCTGGCAATCAACTACACCGACAATCTGTCGTACAAGGAACGCGTGCTTCCCACCGACCCGCTGCTCAACACGCGCTACCAGAACGTCGCCAGCAGGGTGACCGGTATCCTCAACTGGAACCGGGGCGCGTGGGATGCATCGATTTCCGGCCTGCGCTACGGGTCCCTGCGCGACAACAACTTCGGCGGTTGCGAGGTGTTGCCCAACGGGATCACGCCGTCGCAGGGCGATCCGGAGTGCACTCTTTATTACGGCATGATCAAGCCGTGGATCACCTGGAGCGGTTCGGTCGGCTACCAGTTCGACAAGCGCCTCAAGATGACGCTCATCGTGCACAACATCTTCGACCGGATAGGCAACATTCCCTATTACTCGGGTGGTTTCGAGTTCATCCCGACCCAGCAGGGCGATACCTACGATGGACGCGAGGTCTTCCTGCAGATCAACTACAAACTTGATTGACGAGCTCCAGCGTCGAGTGCTTGCCCCGGCTGCGGCCGGGGCCCTTCTCGGCGCGCGCGGCGCGGTGGCATGCGGGCGATGCGCGTGGACCTGGTTGCGCCTCACAACTTCGAGTGAGTGCAAAGCGATCCGGTCGTGATGGCGGTCGATGCGCACGTGCATTTCTGGCGGATCGGCCGCAACGATTGCACGTGGCCGCCGCCGGAACTGACCGCGATCCATCGCGACTTCCTGCCGGAAAACTGGCGGCGCGAAGCGGATGTCGCAGGCATCGACGCCGCGATCGCGGTGCAGTCGCAGCCGAGCGAGCTTGATACCGCATGGTTGCTGGAATTGGCGCGCGACGACGCGCGCATCGCGGGCGTGGTCGGCTGGGTCGATCCTGCTGCACCAGACGTCGCGGAGCGCATCGCCGCTTTGGCATCGCACCCGAAACTGCGCGGCTTGCGGCCGATGCTGCAGGATTTGCCGGACGACGACTGGATCCTGCAACCGTCGTTGGCGCCGGCGATCGAGGCGATGATCGCGCACGATCTGCGCTTCGATGCGCTGGTCAAGCCCCGGCATCTGCCGTACCTCGTGCGTTTCGCCGAACGGCATCCGGCGTTGCGCATCGTGGTCGACCACGCCGCGAAGCCGGATATCGCGCGTGGCGCGATCGATCCCTGGCGCGCGCAAATCGCCGCGCTTGCCGAATTGCCGAACGTAAGCTGCAAGCTCTCGGGACTGGTGACGGAAGCCGGCGACGCGTGGCGTCCCGACGCGCTGCGGCCGTATGTCGAGCATCTGCTCGCAACGTTCGGACCGCGGCGCCTGCTGTGGGGCAGCGATTGGCCGGTGGTCAACCTCGCGGCCGACTACTCGCGCTGGTTCAATCTGGCGGACAATCTCGTAGATTCCGCGGGCGATGAGCGCGAGGCGCTGTTCGGCGGCAATGCGGTTCGTGTTTACGGTATCGAAAATTGAGGGGATACGAGACATGCAACGTGCAATCGCCGGCATCCTGTTCTGCATCGCGATCGCGTCGTATGTGCCCGCGGCACGCGCAGAGTTCAATATCCTGCCCACGCCGCGGCACCTGACGCAGGGACAGGGTGCATTCGAACTGCGCGACGGCGATTTGATTGCCGCGCCGGCCGACGCGCGGGCACAGTGGATCGCGGGCTTCCTGCGCGATGCGCTCCACGACCAGGCCGGTGTCGATCTCCAGGTGGTGGCGGCGCCGGAGCGCGGGCGGATCGGCCTGCGCATTGATCCGTCGATTCGAGGCGCTGAAGCGTATCGGTTGGTGGTGACGCCCCGGTCGGTCATGATCTCCGCCGCCGGCGAGCGCGGCCTGTTCTGGGGCGTGCAAACCTTGCGGCAGCTGTTGCCGCTGCAACAGGAAGTGCCGCCGGCGATTCCGGCGGTGAGCATCGAGGACGCGCCGCGCTATGCATGGCGCGGGGTGATGCTGGACACCGCGCGGCATTTCTATCCGGTCGATTTCATCAAGCAGCAGATCGACCTGATGTCGTACTACAAGTTCGACGT
>DATNAW010000041.1:0-3639 GCA_035572335.1 Rhodanobacteraceae bacterium | reverse complement strand
CCGCCGACCTTGCGGCGATCGACGAGGTATTTCCGCGCGACGTCGCAGCCGGCACCCGCTACCACGCATCGATGATGTCGCTGCTGCGCGGCTGAACCAAACGTGATGGGCACACGCGCGCCGGTCAACTCCGGCGCGCCGTGCTGCGTTTTTGCGTGCAGGTCCACGTGTGGAGAGCACGCATGAAAGGCAAATCGATGTTGTGCGCGGCGGCGTTGGTCGTTGGCGGCAGCTTGTTGGGCGGTTGCGTGGTGGCGCCGCCGCGCGCGCGGGTCGTTGCGGTGGCGCCCGTCCGGGTATGGGTTCCGGGTTACTGGGCGAGCGGCCACGTCTGGGTTCGCGGCTATTGGCGCTATCGCTGAGTCGGGGTGATCCGCGCATCGCTATGATGCGCGGATGCAACGAGGCCGCACATCGGTACCGGGCGGGCGGGAGTCTTCCGATTACGTGCACCACGGCACGCCGGCCTTCCGTCGCATCAATCTTGCACTGTTCGCGGCCGGCTTCGCGACTTTCGGGCTGCTGTATTGCGTGCAGCCGCTGCTGCCGGAATTCACCCGCGACTACGGCGTGAACGAGGCCGTCAGCGCGCTGTCACTGTCGTTGACGACCGGCGTGCTGGCGTTCGGCATGTTGTTCGCGGGCGCGGTTTCGGATGCGTGGGGGCGCAAGCCGATCATGGTCGGCTCGCTGCTGTCGTCGGCGTTGCTGGTGTTGATTTCGGTGGTGATGCCGAATTGGACGTCGTTCCTCGTCGTGCGCGCCTTGCTCGGCTTGTCGCTGAGCGGATTGCCCGCGGTCGCGATGACCTATCTCGCCGAAGAAATGGACATCGCTTCCATCGGCCTCGGCATGGGCCTGTACATCAGCGGCAACGCGATCGGCGGCATGAGCGGACGTCTGATCGCGGGCGTGCTTACCGATTTCGTGGGCTGGCGCGCGGGCGTGGCCGTGGTCGCGGTGATCGGCATCGCGTGCGCGCTGGCGTTCTGGCGCCTGCTGCCGCCGTCGCGGCATTTCACGCCGCAGCGGGTGGATGGCCGTGCGCTGGCCGCGCGTTTCAACGTGATCTTCCACGACCGCGGGTTGCCGTGGCTGTTCATCGAAGGGTTCCTGCTGCTCGGCACCTTCGTCACGATCTACAACTATCTCGGCTATCGATTGCTGGCACCGCCGTACAACCTCAGCCAGGCCATCGTCGGCGCGATCTTCGCGATCTACCTGATCGGCACCTTCAGTTCGCCCTGGGTCGGGCACCTTGCCGGAAAACTCGGGCGGCGCAAGGTGTTGTGGACGATGCTGGCGTTGATCCTCGTCGGCACGCTGTTGACGCTGCTGGCGTCGATATGGGCGATCCTGCTGGGCGTGGTCGCGCTCACCTTCGGCTTCTTCGGCGGCCATTCCGTCGTCAGCAGCTGGGTCGGGCGGCGCGCGGGTGCTGCGAAAGCGCACGCATCGTCGCTGTACCTGTTCTGCTACTACATGGGTTCCAGCATCGCGGGTGCGTGCGGAGGATTGTTCTACGCAGCGAATGGCTGGAGCGGCGTGGTCTGGTTCGTCGGTGCGATGGCGTTGCTGGGATTGGTGATCGCGCTGGGCTTGTATCGCCTGCCGCCGCTGCCGCAGAACACCGCGACGCCGCCGACGCCGATGAGCAAGGGCGCGATGGGCTGACGGAATCTTCGCAGGCACGACCTGTGCCACTGGAGCCGAACGTCGCATCGTGCTAACACTGGCAGCTTCGATCCGCCGATGGCACATGGCTGTCGCGGACCATCGCGGAGGGCGGGGCATGACAGCTTTTCTTTCGGTTTTCGCGGGCACGCGGGCATTCCTGCGCAGGGGTTCGATCGCGGCTGCGGCCGGCTTGTTGGTGATGTCGGCGGGCGCGGCCAACGCGCAAGTAGGCATCAGCCGCGGCGATCGTTACGCCGGGCAACCGTGGGCGACGCGTTCGCCCGTGCTGGGACAACACGGGATGATCGCGAGCGAACAGCCGCTGGCCTCGCGCGTCGGTATCGAAATCCTCAGGAAGGGCGGCAGCGCCGTCGATGCGGCGATCGCCACCAGCGCGATGCTGTGTCTCACCGAACCAGTGCTCAACGGCATGGGCGCGGATGCGTTCGTGATCGTGTACGACCCGAAAACCCACAAGCTCTACGGTTACAACGGCTCGGGCTGGTCGCCCAAGGGCCGCTCGCTGAAGTCGATGCAGGCACAAGTGAAGGCGGCGTACGCGCAGGCCGGCATGAAACCGACCGACCAGATCCCGCTGCTCGGGCCGTTGCCCATCACGGTACCCGGCATCGTCGATGCCTGGTTCGCGCTGCACGCGAAATTCGGCAAGTTGCCGATCAGCGAAGATCTGGCGCCGGCCATCGACTACGCCACCCACGGTTTTCCGGTCACCGAGGTCGTGGCCGAATACTGGGAAGGCGGCTGGAAATCATTCGAAAAGCATCGCGGCCTGATCAAGGAATTCGAGAATGCGCAGAAGACGTTCCTGATCGACGGGCACACACCGCGTCAAGGCGAAATCTTCAGGAACCCGGACATGGCGCACACGCTCACGCTGATCGCGCAGGGCGGCCGCGACGCGTTCTACAAGGGCGAGATCGCGCACGTCATGGCGGACTTCTTCAAGCGCATCGGCACCGGCCCGGGCTACTCGGACTTCGCGGATTTCCATGGCGAATGGGTGACGCCGCAATCGGTGGACTACCGCGGCTACGACGTTTACGAACTGCCGCCGAACGGGCAGGGCTTTGCCACGCTGGAAACGCTCAACGTGCTCAAGGGTTTCGATCTCAGGAAGATGGGCCTCGGCAGCCCCGACACCTTGATGGCCGAGATCGGCGCGTATCGACTGGCGGCGGCGGATCTGTCGAAGTGGTACGCCGATCCGCGCTTCTACAACGCTCCCGTGAAAGGGCTGCTGTCGCAGGGCTATGCGGACCAGCGACGCAAGTTGCTCGACCTCCAGCACGCCAATCCGGAAATCGCCGCCGGCAATCCCTTGCCGTACCAGACCGGCGTGTATCCCTCGGGAAGCGGCGACACCACCGACTTCGAGACGGCCGATGCCGACGGCATGATGGTCTCGATGATCGAATCGAATTACGCCGGCATGGGTTCGGGCGAAGTCGCGCCGGGCCTCGGCTTCATGTTCCAGGATCGCGGCGCGCTGTATTCGCTCGATCCAACAAGTGCCAATGTCTACGCACCGCGCAAGCGTCCGTTCCACACCATCATCCCGGCGTTCGTGATGAAGGATGGCGAACCGTGGATGGCGTTCGGCGTGATGGGCGGTTACTTCCAGCCGCAGGGACAGACGCAGGTGCTGGTCAACATGATCGACTTCGGCATGAACGTGCAGGAAGCCGGCGATGCCGCGCGCTGGGCGCACGAAGGCGACGCGACCGCGACGGGATTGCCTTCGCACGGTGCCGGGACGGTGCAGCTGGAATCAGGCTTCGATCCCGGCGTCGCCGACGCGTTGCAAAAGCGCGGCTACAAGGTCGAGGTCACGACGCACGCCGAAGGCGGCTATGGCGGCTACGAAGCGATCCAGTACGACGCGAAGAACCACGTGTATTGGGGCGCCACCGAGATGCGCCGGGATGGCGAGGTGATCGCGTA
>DATNAW010000040.1:0-4688 GCA_035572335.1 Rhodanobacteraceae bacterium | reverse complement strand
GCCAGGCCCTCTTCCAGCGCGCGCTGCGCTTCGGACACATCCTGCCGCGCGCCCGCGGCACGCGCGGACTCGGTGAAACGTTCGACGGCAGACACGCTCTGGCCGAGGCGATGCTCCATCAGCACCAACGCCGACTTGACGATCATCAGCATGTTGTTGAAGTCGTGCGCGATGCCGCCCGAAAGCTGGCCGACCGCTTCCATCTTCTGGCTCTGGCGCAGGGCTTCCTCGGCGCGCGAACGCTGCTCCATTTCGCCGATCAGGCGCAGGTTCGCTTCCGCCAGTTCCTCGGCACGCCGATGCGCATCGGCATTCGCGCGCGCCAGCATGCGTTGCGCCACGCCGAGCATCGACAACATCACCACCGCCATGATGGTGAGCAGCGCCACGCCGCTGACGCGCGCGAGTTGCATCGTCCACGGCGTCGGCGTTGCGCGCACCCACACGTTGCCGACGACGGTGGTGCCTTGGCGAGCGGGCACTTCGACCAGCATGGAATCCTGTTTCGCGCGGCCCGCCGCCGGAACGATGGGCGCGCTGCCGAGCCGCTGGTCGCCGGCCATCAGGTGGCCGGATTCGTCGTAAACGGCGACCGCGTCCACCCGTGGGTCCAGCATCAGCGCGCGGACGTATTCGCGCGCGGCCGTGCGATCGTCGAACGACACCGCCGCGGTGACGCTCGCAGCCAGCGTGTTGGCTTGCGCGGTGATCTGGCGCAAATGTTCCGCGTGCGCTACCCGGAACTGGTACACCATCGCGAACGCGCCGACCAGCAGCAGCAGCACCACCGAAGCCACGATGGCCGCGGGCCTCAGGAACACGGAACCGTGCGTGCGCGGCGCGGAGGTCATGATCCATCCGCTCCCTTCACTGCCACCGCGAGGCCGAGCAGCTTGGAGCTGATCGCCAGATGGCTGCGCACAGCCGCGGCATTGTCGATTTCGAAACGCACGTGCCCGCCGCGGATCACGAATTGCACGATGCTTCCGGAACTGTCCGCATCGTCCGAATCGGTGACGGTGAGCACCGGCTTGCCGTCCAGCGCCTGCAACGCCGCGCGGACCTGTTGCGCGCGCGCATCGTGGATGAACACGATCTGGCAATCATCGCCGGGATCGAGCGCCTCCAGCCTGAGTACCTTGAATGGATGCGTGCCCAGCCTGCGCCCCTCGACGGACTTTTCGAGGAAACCGCCGAACGGATCGCGGCCCAGCACACAGATGTCGAAAGGCGCATCCGGAGAAGCGAACGTGCCGGGCGGCCAGTTCACGAACGGGGCCAGCTTGTAGAGGTAGGTGGCCTTCACCGCGTATTCGAGCGAGATATCCGGCTGCGGCGGCAGCGCGAGCAGCGAGGCGAAAGGCAGCATCAGCAGCATCGCCACCACGCATTCTGCCACGCCGCGACATCCGCGGAAACGCGTCGCATGCGCGTCCGCCGCACGCATTGCATCGATGCGTGTCGCGGCGACTCGTCGGGAGCGGGGTGTAGTCATTGCGTGGCGGCGTCTGGTCCGGCGATGCCTCAGAATTTCAACCGCACATCCAGGAAAACGGTTCGCCCTACGCGATCGGCGCTAGACAACACGTACTCCTGGTGCCACGCGTGCAGCAGGTTCATGCCGGACAACGAAAGCTCCAGCCGGTCGTTCGGCTTCCAGCCGAGCCGTGCATCGAGCTCCGTGTAAGCCGGTACGTGCGGATTCGGCAGCTCGCCGACTTCGCGCAGATCCGCATCGAATTGCCATTGCGCTCCGAGGTTCATCGATGAACGCAGGAAGGCGCGATGCATGGGATCGTCGCCGGCTTCCGACGCACCGAAGAAACCGGCCGAGCCCGGCACGAAGCGGAAGTGCTCGCGTTCTTCCGAAAGTCCCGCGCTCAGCTTCCACCAATCGGCGACGGAATAGCCGGCCCAGATGTCCGCGCCATAGGTGTGGCCCTGCATGCCGTTGCCCCACAGCAGCGGAAACACCGTCGGCGACAATTCGATGGTGCGCAGATCGTCGTAGACGTTGTAATAAAGCGAGACCGACAGCGTGGCACGCGTGGCCCACTGGGTGCGCAAGCCGGTCTCGTACGCGGTGAGTTTTTCCGTGCGGTAATCCGGATTGCCGTTGAGGAAATCCAGCGGGCCGTTCGGCGTGTTGGAAATCTCCATTACGTTCTCGTCGAATGCCGTCGGCGTGCGCACCGCACGTGACGCGGCCAGCCACAGCAACGTGTTGTCGTTGGCCTTCCACGAGAACCGCGCGCTCGGCATCCACGAAAGCCCGGGATACGGATCGTGCTCGGCCTTGATGCCCAACGTGAGCTGCGTGCGTGCGCCCAGCGCAAGCTGGTCCTGGATGAACGCGTTGGCCAGGTTCTGCGTGTTCACCGACGGATTCCAAAGCAGCGAGGCATCCGACCGGATGCTCGGGGCCAAGTGGTAGTGATAGACGCGATCACCGACGCCCCAGGTGACGTGGTGGATATCGCCGATCCGGAAATCGTGCTCCGCTTCGACATCCCAGGTGGTCAGCATCACCGCGCCGGAAGTCAGCGCGTTCCAGCTGCGGTCATGGTCGTAGTACGCCTGCAGCTGGAAATGCGAGCCGTCGTCGAAAGCATGCTGCCAGCGCGTCAACACGTTCGCGCCCGCGATGCGGTAATCCGGCGCATCCGGCTGGCCTTCGCGACCGTTGAAGACGTCGCCCTGCACGGTGAGCGAATCGGCGGCGCTTGCACTCCAGTCGACGCGAAAGCCGGCCTGCGGAACCGACCAGCCATCGCGGGCATCCTGGCCACTGCTGTTGTCGAACGACCGCTGATGGAAATCGTGCGCGTACACGCGATACCAGGCGTTGCCGCCGATCTGCCCACCGTACTGGATCGATGCAGCACTGGCGCCGTTGCCCAAGCCGAATTCGACAAGTCCGCCCTGCGTTTCGGAAGCTTTGCGCGTGATGATGTTGATGACGCCGTTGACGGCATTGGCGCCCCACAGCGCGCCGGCCGGACCACTGATCACCTCGATGCGGTCGATATTCTCGGGAAGCACATACAACGTGTCCCACGAAATGCCGGAGTACAGCGGCGAATACACGCTGCGTCCGTCGATCAGCACCAGCAGCTTGTTCGGGAAATTCTGCGCCTGCTGGTTGCCGCTGAGGCCACGCGACGTAACGATGTAGTTGCTTGGGGTGAGCTGCATCACGTCCACGTTGGGCGCGAGCCTCAGCATTTCCGGCAGCGTCTGCGCGCCGGATCGCATGATCTCGTCGTGGGTGATGACGTAGACCGCCGCCGGTGCGTCGCCCAGCGACTCCGGATGCTTGGCCACGGAGGTGACGACGATCTTGCCGAGGTCCTGCAGCGAGAGCTTGCCCAGATCCTGCAGCGACCCCTGCGCGAACGCCGCGCCGCTGCACAGGGTCAACGCGAACAACCACGCGCGCGCCTTTGGCCTGCGGGCGCGCACGGTGCGCGCAACGACGCGTTCGCCGGACCGTTCCGATCGCATCGACGTCTCCCGTTGCAAACCCGCACGCGCCGCGGTGATGGCAGCGGCGCCGGCCATTATAGGCACGGGCCGGGGAGGCTGTTGGGCGGCAACGCCGCGCCTCACACCTGCAAACGGTCTCCGTCGCGCGCAACCAGCCGGTACAGCGCCGGCATCAGGAAGATGCCGATGGCGAGGCGCGAGATCATGCCGGCCACGATCACCAGCGCGAACGGACGCTGCGAATCGGTCCCGACACCGTGTGCGATCGCGGCGGGCAGCAGTCCCAATGCCGCGACCAGCGCGGTCATCAGGATCGGCCTGAGGCGCAGCACCGCGGCCTCGTGCGCGGCGAGCAGCTTGTCCATGCCGGCCAGCCGCAATTCGTTTGCGCACGATATGTACACCACGCCGGTCAGCACCGACACGCCGAACAGCACGATGAAGCCGATGCCCGACGACACCGAGAACGGCGTACCGGTCACCCACATCGCGAACACCGCGCCGACCGGTGCGGACAGCAACACGCCGACCACGGTGATCAGCGGGAACTTGAAGTTGCCGTAAAGCACGAACAGCAGGCCGAAGATCACCAGCACCGTCAGCGGCAGGATCACGCGCATCTGCGCGCGCGAAGCGGTGTATTCCTTGTATTCGCCACCCCATTCGAGGCGGTAGCCCTGCGGCAGCTTCACGTCCTTCGCGACCTGCGCGATCGCGTCGTCGACGGCGCCGGCGAGATCGCGGCCCGTCACCGAGAACTGCACGCCGATGTAGCGCGAGTTGTTTTCGCGATAGATGAAGGACGCGCCGTTCTCGACCCTGATGCTGGCCAGTTCCTTCAGCGGAATCTGCTGGCCGCCCGGCGTCGCCACCGGGATGTCACCGATCTCCTCGGGATTGTCGCGGAAGCGCTGCTGCAGGCGCACCACGAGGTCGAACTGCTTGTCGCCCTGCACCACTTGGCTGGCGACGTCGCCGCCGATCGCGGCGTTGATCATGTTGTTGATGTCGTCGACGTTCAAACCGTAGCGCGCGATCTTCGCGCGGTCGATGTCGATCGCGAGGTTCGGCTGGCCGAGTTCGTGCACCAGCGTGATGTCGGTGATGCCGCGTACCTTCTCCATCACCGCCTTGATCGCCTTGCCTTCCTTCTGCAGGGTCTGCAGGCTCGGCCCGTACAGCTTCACCGCCAGCGCGCTCTT
>DATNAW010000039.1:0-20143 GCA_035572335.1 Rhodanobacteraceae bacterium | reverse complement strand
GTTCTTCGTGCTGGGCGCGCTGGCCTCGGGTCTGCTGCTGTTCGGGATGTCGCTGATCTACGGCGCCACCGGCACGCTCGACCTGCATACCATCTTTGCCTCGATCGGCACCACCCCGCACCTGCACCTCCTCCAGTTCGGGCTGGTATTCCTGGTAGTCGGCATCGGGTTCGAATTCGGTGCGGTTCCGTTCCACATGTGGCTGCCGGACGTCTATGAAGGCGCGCCCACGCCGATCGCGATGTACATCAGCGCGGTGCCGAAGTTGGCGGCGGTGGGGCTGGCTTACCGCCTGCTGGAAGTGGGCATGGGGCCGCTGGCAGGCGACTGGACCATGATGCTCGCGATCATGGCCGCGCTGTCGCTGGTGATCGGCAACGTGGTCGCGATCGCGCAGGCCAACCTGAAGCGGATGCTGGCGTATTCCACCATCTCGCACATGGGCTTCGTGTTCCTCGGGTTGGCCAACCCGACGCCGGAAGGTTACTCGTCCGCGCTGTTCTACGCGGTGTGCTTCGCGCTGATGGAGACCGTGGCCTTCGGCGTGATCCTGGCGTTGGCGCGCAAGGGTTTCGAATGCGAGATGATCGACGACCTGAAAGGCCTGAACCGGCGCTCGCCGTGGTTCGCGGGCATGATGGCGATCTCGATGTTCTCGCTGGCCGGCATCCCGCCGCTGTGGGGTTTCGCCGCGAAGGTGCTGGTGCTGAAGTCAGCGATCGACGGCGGCATGCTGTGGCTCGCGATCGTCGCGATCATCTGCTCGATCATCGGCCTGTTCTACTACCTGCGCGTGGTCAAGGTGATGTACTTCGACGTGCCGGTCGAAGGCGTCGAGCCATTGGCGCCAAAGTCGGACATCACGCTGCGCTGGCTGCTGTCGATCAACGCGCTGGGCCTGATCGCGATGATCGGTTTCTCGGGCGTGCTGTACGCGTGGTGCCAGGCCGCGTTCGGGTAATTCCGGGCGATCCGTACCTGACCGCGCGCGGGATCGGACGCCGGTTCATCGACGTTCGGCCGGCCCTGGTGTCGGCCAGCAAACCGGCCTGCGCAATGACCTTTCCGGTGGTTTCGATTCACGCAGCCTGCGCTTCGGGCAATGCCGGATAGTCGGTGTAGCCCTTCATGGTTCCGCCGAAGAACGTGCTGCGATCGGCGGCGTTCATGGGCGCGCCGGCCTTGAGCCGTGCGACGAAATCGGGATTGGCGAGCACGAACTGGCCGTAGGACTCCAGATCGGCCAGCCCGTCGGCCACGTCGGTACCGATCCGGTCTCGCGATCGACCGGCGCGATTGAGCATCAGCGTGCCGTTCCAGAGCTTGCGGATGTCGGCCAGCAGCGCTTCGTCGCCTTGCTGCGCGATGTGCAGATAAGCAAGCCCCAGTGCATTGAGTTCACCGATCAAATGGCGGTAGAGGTCCGGTCCCTCGGGCCCTTCGTCGATGCCCCACAACGTCATGCCGGGTGACAGACGGATGGCGGTCCGGTCCGATCCGATTTCGGCGGCAATCGCCGTGGCGACTTCGATGGCAAAGCGGGCGCGATTCGGGATGGACCCGCCGTACTCGTCCGCGCGCGTATTGGCGCTGGGTGCCAGAAACTGATGCACCAGATAGGCATTCGCGCCGTGAATTTCGACGCCATCGGCGCCTGCTTCGATCGCGCGGCTTGCCGCGATACGGAAGTCCTCCACCGTCTGGTGGATTTCGCTGCGGGACAGTGCACGCGGTATGGGGATTTGCTGCATGCCCGTGGCCGTGAACATGGGCGCACCCGGCGCAATCGCGGAAGGCGCGACGCCCGGCCGGTGGTGTGGAGTGTTGTCCGGATGCGACATGCGTCCGGCGTGCATGAGCTGGATGAAGATATGGCCGCCTTGATCGTGTACGGCGCTCGTGATCGTCCTCCAGCCGGTGACGTGTGCGTCGGTATAGATCCCCGGCGTGGTGAGGTAGCCCTGTCCATCCTCCGACGGTTGTGTTCCTTCGGTGACGATGAGCCCGACGCTGGCGCGCTGGCTGTAATACTCGGCCGCGAGATCGCCAGGCGTCCCGTCGATCTTGGCGCGCGAACGTGTCATTGGCGCCATGACGAGGCGGTTGGAAAGCACGTAGTGTCCAACGTGTACGGGTTTGAGCAGTTGCTGGTTCATGTTGTTCTCTCGTTGCAAAAGGCTTGTCGGAGCGTGTCGCAACGGAATATAGGTCGTTTCATGGTCAAGACATAGACTGTATTATTTGGATACACCGTCTCAATATGGAAACACATGAATCTCAACGCGCTCGAGGACTTCCTGCTGGTCGCAGCCCACGGCGGCCTGGGCAAAGCCAGTCGCGCTAGCGGCCGGTCGAAGGCCACGCTGTCGCGCCGTATTGCGGATCTGGAAGAGGCGCTGGGCGTGCGGCTGCTCGAGCGGGGTTCGCATCGACTCATCCTGACCGAGGCCGGGCACACGCTGTTGGCCCGTGCCGAAGATCCGATGCGCGAAGTCGGGGAGGCCGTGGCCGCGGCGCGCGAGGGACTCGCCATGCCGCGCGGCCGTTTGCGCGTTGCCGCACCATTGCTGTTTTCGCAACTCGCGTTCGGCCAGCTCGGTGCCCGGTTCCTGGCGGCCTACCCGGAGGTGCAACTGGACGTGGTCGCACAGGATCGCGCCGTCGATCTGGTTGAAGAACATTTCGACGTGGCCATCCGCGTCAATCCGCGCGAGGACAGCACGCTTGTGGGCCGATGTTTCGCCAGGGACAGGCTCGTCATCGCCGCCGCGCCTTCGATAAAAATGCCGAGGGCAGGCAAGGCCGGAAAACCTGTCCCGGTCCCGGCGGTGATCCTGTCTTCGTACGCCAGCGGGCCCTGGTCCATCGATCGCAGCCGTCTCGTGATCGATCCGCAGCCCGTGATGCGTGCCTCGTCACTGCTGATCATCCGCGATGCCGCGCTCGCAGGCGTCGGCGTCGCGGTATTGCCGCGCTCCATCATCCGGTCAAGGCTGAAAAGCGGTGAACTGGTGCAATGGGGAACGACTGGCAAGGTTGTCGAGCTTTGGGCATTGCACACTTCGCGCCGCCTGCCCAGTGCGAAGGTGCGTGCATTCGTGGACTTCGTGTGCGATCAGTATGGGGACGGTGAACTTGTCTTGCAGGGTTGACCAACGTCAGGCAGGTTCATGGCTGGGCTGCGGTCACGCGCATCGGGCTGCAGCGGCGTTCCTAGTACGTGCGGCGGCGCTGCACACGCGGCTGGCTCGCGTGCTGCCTGAACAACCGGCTCATCCGTGACACCATTGTCGAGTGGTTGGGAGAACGTGAACCTGACCCGTTCTTGCTAGGATCGTCCGGGTCATCTTGACGCAAGGAAACATGCAAATGACGAAGCTGGTCATCGCCGCCCTGCTCATGGCGCTGCTGACAAGCGCCGCACATGCGCAGACCAATGCAGGCGAACAGAAGTCTGATCCCAACCTCCCCTTCAACATCACGAAGGTGGCGAGTTTCGATTTGCCTTGGCGCATCGCGTTCCTGCCCGATGGCCGCATGCTGGTGACGGAGAAGGTCGGCCGCGTCGATTTGGTCACACCGCAGGGCGCCAAGACCGAACTCGGCGGTGTTCCGCCGAGCTATGTGGAAGGGCAGGATGGCATGCTGGGCGTCTTCCTCTCGCCGCATTACGCCACCGACCACAATGTGTATCTCACCTACGTCGAACCGGGCGCCTATGGCGGCGGCGTGGCGCTGGGCCGGGGAAAACTCGTGCTGGACGGCAAGCCCCGGCTGGAAGGCTTCAAGGTGTTGTGGCGGCAAGTGCCGCCGGGCAAGGGCGGCCAGCCTGGAGGCCAGATCGCCTTTTCGCCGGACGGCAAATACCTCTTCCTCTCGGTGGGCGACCGCCAGCGGATGACCCCCGCGCAGGACATCAACCAACCCGTAGGCAAGATCCTGCGCTTGACCCTCGACGGCAAACCCGCGCCAGGCAATCCATGGGCAGGCAAGGTCGGCGCGCGCAGCATTCCGCTGATCGATCCGCCTGCCGATACCGAGGCCGCCAAGACCGCGCCGGTGGTCAGCACCTACACGTTCCCCGGCCCCAACCTGACGCCGGCCGAAACCTGGGCCACCGGCTTTCGCACGCCTTACGGCCTTGCCTTCGCGCCCGGCGGCCAGCTGTGGGAACTCGAGCATGGCCCGCGCGGCGGCGACGAACTCAACCTGATCGAGCGCGGCAAGAACTACGGCTGGCCGCTGGTTTCCTATGGCGTCAACTACGACGGCGTGCCCATCCCCAGTCCCGACACGCGCCCCGATCTCGCCAAGCCCGTGATCTAT
Organism: Rhodanobacteraceae bacterium; assembly: GCA_035572335.1. Lineage (GTDB taxonomy): Bacteria > Pseudomonadota > Gammaproteobacteria > Xanthomonadales > Rhodanobacteraceae > 66-474. The sequence goes on along the minus strand of DATNAW010000039.1, from coordinate 15,817 downwards.
TGGGTGCCGGTGATCGCGCCGGGCAATCTCATGTTCTACAAGGGCCACGTGTTCCCGCACTGGAATGGCAACGCGCTGATCAGCGGCTTGGCCAGCGAAGCCATCGTTCGCGTCGCGTTCGATGGCAAGGGCGGCGCCACCGCAGTCCAGCGTTGGGATATCGGCAAACGCGTCCGCGACATCGAAGAGGCGTCGGACGGCACGCTCTGGATGTTGGAAGATGCCAAGGGTGGCGGCCTGTATCACCTCACGCCGAAGTGATTGGTCGCTTGCGGGCTCGACACATGCAGAGAACCCGTACCGTCGTTGTACTCACGACTTTCGTCTGTACGCCTTCCATGTTGGGAAAGCCATCGCTCTTGATCTCGTTGCGGTATGCAACCTCCAAGGTGTACGCAGCCTTGCGCACGAGGCCCGGCTCCGGCTTCATCATCACACCTAAACTCAGTGTCTGTGAAGTCGGCAGCAGCTCATGTCTCTTGGCGAGGTGTTCGGTGTTGCCGCGGGACGTACCATCTGGCGGAAGCGGTCGCCGTCGCGCGGGTGAGACCGTGGTGTTCCTCGGCGTCGTGGGCGTCGTTTAGTCCGCACCCCGGGCCATGGGTAAGCGCAGTAGGCGTGACTTGGGATGCAACGCAGCCATCCGGCGGCTGCATGGGTTGGCCGTTCGAAGAACTCCGTTGCAGCGCCCTTCGATCAAGAAACGCTGTGTGCTCAAGCGGATGCGGCTCACCCGTTGCAGTTTTTCGAGGCAGCCTTATATAATGGGCGTTCCCTGTTGCGGGGTGGAGCAGTCTGGCAGCTCGTCGGGCTCATAACCCGAAGGTCGCAGGTTCAAATCCTGCCCCCGCTACCAGGCCTTTGTCAGGGAAGCTGCTTGGTTCCCTGATCCGCAGGACGCGGAACGCCGACTACTGGAAGCGAAAACGGCGACTTAAGGAATGGGCCTTGTGCCCATTTTTTATTTCCGGAATTCATGGAGCGCGATGGAGACCGAAGCAATCGTCGCACGCGTGGCGCCGGCCCTGGCGGAACTGGGCCTGGAATGCCTCGGCGTTGAATGGAACGCCGGACACGGCGGCGGGTTGCTGCGCGTCTACATCGATTCGCTGGATCACGAAGGCGACGCCGCCAACGCGGTGAGCGTGGACGATTGCGAGGCGGCCAGCCGCGAGATTTCCGCGCTGCTGGACGTGGACGATCCGATCCCCGGGCATTACGTGCTGGAAGTGTCCTCGCCCGGGATCGAGCGGCCGCTGTTCAACGCGGCGCAGTTCGCGCGGTTCCTCGGCCAGGAAGCCAAGCTGACGCTGAAGCTGCCGCGCGATGGACGCAGGCGCCTGCGCGGCAGGATCGCGGTGGTGGACGGCAAGCGCATCGGCATGGACGTCGATGGCGTGCGGTTGGGCATCGCCGACGACGAAATCGAGAGCGCGCACCTGGTTCCGGATTGGGATGCGCTGGGCTACACGCCGAAGCCGAAACCCGGCAAGGCGCCGCACGCAGCGAAGAGCAAGAAGGCGGGACGACCGCGTTGAGTTGAAAGAAAGACACTGGATTCCCGCTTTCGCGGGACTGCGGAGGCAGGACGCCGAAGCGAACGCCGAAGGCGGCCCAAGGGGCGGATCACAGGATGTGATCCGTAATGACAGATGACAAAGACAACGAGGTGCGACAGAACGCGACCTCGATGGAGCAAAAGAGATGAATCGCGACTTGTTGATGATCGTGGAAACCGTGGCCGCCGAGAAGGCCGTGCCGCACGAGGTGATTTTCGGCGCGCTCGAAGCGGCGCTGGCGACCGCCGCGAAGAAGCGCTATCCGGAAGAAGAACCGGATATTCGCGTTTCCATCGACCAGGAAACCGGCGACTACGAAACCTTCCGCCGCTGGGAAGTGATCGCGGACGACGGCGAGATGGAATCACCCGATTGGCAGTTGCGCCTGATGGACGCCGAAGACGAGCGCCCCGGTGCGCAGGTGGGCGAATACATCGAACAGCAGATCGAGAACCCGGAGTTCGGCCGCATCACGGCGCAGGCCGCCAAGCAGGTGATCGTGCAGCGCATCCGCGAGGCCGAGCGCGCGCAGGTGGTCGATGCGTTCAAGGATCGCTTGGGCGAACTGGTCAATGGCGTCGCCAAGCGCGTCGAGCGCGGCAACATCTACCTCGACCTCGGCGGCAAGGCCGAGGCGTTCATCCCGCGCGACAAGGCCATCCCGCGCGAAGTGGTGCGCGTGGGCGACCGCGTGCGTGGCTATCTGTTCGAGGTGCGTTCGGAGCTGCGCGGACCGCAGCTGTTCGTGTCGCGCACCGCGCCGGAATTCATGATGGAGCTGTTCAAGCTGGAAGTGCCGGAAGTCGGCCAGGGCATCGTCGAGATCAAGGCCTGCGCGCGCGACGCCGGCGACCGCGCCAAGATCGCAGTGCTGGCGCACGACAAGCGCACCGATCCGATCGGCGCCTGCATCGGCATGCGCGGTTCGCGCGTGCAGGCGGTGTCGAACGAATTGAACGGCGAGCGCATCGACATCGTGTTGTGGAACGACGCGCCCGCGCAGTTCGTGATCAACGCGATGGCGCCGGCCGAAGTGCAGTCGATCATCGTCGATGAAGACAAGCACTCGATGGACATCGCGGTGGCCGAGGACAAGCTGAGCCAGGCGATCGGCCGCGGCGGCCAGAACGTGCGCCTCGCCAGCAAGCTGACCGGCTGGGATCTCAAGGTGATGACGCAGGACCAGGTCGCCGCCAAGAGCGAGGCCGAGCAGGAAGCCGCGCTCAAGCTGTTCATGGACAAGCTCGAAGTCGACCAGGAGATCGCCAACATCCTGGTGCAGGAAGGTTTCTCGACCGTCGAGGAAATCGCCTACGTGCCGACCGGCGAACTGCTGGCGGTCGAAGGCTTCGACGAGGACATCGTCGAGGAACTGCGTTCGCGCGCCAAGGATGCGTTGCTTACCGAGGCGCTCGCGGTCGAGGAAAACCTGGATGAGAACGCGCCGTCGGAAGAACTGCTGGCCCTGGAAGGCATGGACGAGGAAACCGCGTACGCGCTGGCGGAGCGCGGCATCGTCACGACCGACGATTTGGCCGACCAGGCGATCGACGACCTGATCGACATCGAAGGCATGGACGAGGATCGTGCCGGCGCATTGATCATGGCCGCGCGTGCGCCCATGCTCGCGAAGATGGAACAGGAAGCGGGAAATCCCTGATCCGAAAGGTTCGGGTTCCGTCGAGACGCGTCCCGGTCGCACTGCCACGCGCATCGGCGCTGAAGACACAAGAGGTACGACACGATGTCGGATATCACAATCAGGCAACTGGCGAACATGGTGGGCACGCCCGAGGACAAGCTCCTCGCGCAACTCGCCGAGGCCGGCATGCAATTCGAAGGCCCCGACCAGGTCATCAGCAATCGCGAGAAGACCAAGCTGCTTGATTTCCTGCGCCGCAACCATGGCAAGCAGGAATCCGCCGCGGCCGCGTCGCCGAAGCAGATCACGCTGAAGCGCCGCAAGGTCAGCGAAATCACCGTGGCCGGCGGCCGTGGCGCCAGCGCCAAGACCGTCAACGTCGAAGTGCGCGCGCGTCGCACGTATGTCAAGCGTGCTGCTGTTCCGGGTGACGAGGTGGTAGACAGCGAGCGCGAGGACGCGCTGCGCAAACTGAAGGAATCGCAGGAACAGCACGAACGCGAACTGGCCGATCTGGCCGAGCAGGACCGTCGCCGCAAGGAAGAGCAGCAGAAGCTCGAAGCCGCCGAGGCCGAGCGCAAGCGTGCCGAGGAAGAACGCGCCGTGGCGGAAGCCGAGGCCGCCGCCGCCGCGCGCGGCGTGGCGGTTGAAGCGACCGATGCTCCCGATTCGGCGTCCACGCATGCGCGCCGGCACGAAGCGCCGAAACCGGCCGCACGCCCCAAGGAAGATGCGGCCGGCCACAAGGCCAAGCGTTCGCGTGGATCGCATCGCATGCGCGACGACGAGGAAGAGGGTCCCGCGCGCCACGTCGGCGGCGAGCTGCATCTCACCGATGCGGAACGCGCGCGCCGCTCCACCAAGAAGCGCGCGAAGCCGCGCGTCGACTTGTCGGACATTACCGGCCAGCACGGTTTCTCCAAGCCGGTCGCGCCGCAGATGCGCGAAATCCCGATCGGCGAAACCATCGTGGTGGCCGACCTCGCGCAGAAGATGGCGGTAAAGGGGTCGGAAGTGGTGAAGGCACTGTTCAAGATGGGCACCATGGTGACCATCAACCAGGCCATCGACCACGACACCGCCGCGCTGGTGGTGGAAGAACTCGGCCACAAAGCCGTGGATGCGGCAGAGAAGACCGCCGAAACCGAACTCGCCGCGCACGCCGCCACCGATGCGGCCGAGGGCGAGAAGGCGCCGCGTCCGCCGGTCGTCACCATCATGGGCCATGTCGATCACGGCAAGACTTCGTTGCTCGACTACATCCGTACCACCAAGGTGGCGGCGGGCGAGGCCGGCGGCATCACCCAGCACATCGGCGCGTACCACGTGGACACGCCCAAGGGCGTCATCACTTTCCTCGATACGCCCGGCCACGCGGCGTTCACGTCGATGCGTGCGCGCGGCGCGCAATCCACCGACATCGTGGTGCTGGTGGTCGCGGCCGACGACGGCGTGATGCCGCAGACCGTGGAAGCCATCCAGCACGCGCGCGCGGCCAAGGTGCCGCTGATCGTCGCGGTCAACAAGATGGACAAGCCGGAAGCCAATCCGGACAACGTCCGCCAAGGCCTGGCGCAGCACGAAGTCATCCCCGAAGACTGGGGTGGCGACACGCAGTTCGTGCCGGTGTCTGCCAAGACGGGTTCGGGCGTCGACAACCTGCTGGAAGCGATCGGCCTGCAGGCCGAAGTGATGGAGCTGAAGGCGGTGCCCGACGGGCGCGCGTCCGGCGTGGTGATCGAATCCAGCCTCGACAAGGGCCGCGGTCCGGTCGCGACAGTGCTGGTGCAGCAGGGGTTGCTCAAGCGCGGCGACTACGTCGTGTGCGGCGTCGAATACGGCCGCGTGCGCGCGTTGTTCGACGAAACCGGCAAGCAGGGCGAAAGCGCCGGACCGTCGATTCCCGTGCAGATGCTCGGCCTGTCCGGCGTGCCGGAAGCGGGCGACGAATTCGTGGTGGTCGCGGACGAAAAGCTGGCGCGCAACGTGGTGTCCGAACGCGAAGCGCGGCGCCGCGAGAAGCGCCTGGTCACGCGCACCAACACGCTGGAAGACGTGATGGCGATGATGGGCAAGGGCGAGGGCCAGCAGACCCTCAACATCCTCATCAAGGCCGATGTGCAGGGTTCCGCCGAGGCGCTGCGCGAATCCCTGTCGGCGATCAGCAACGACCTCGTGAAGGTCAACGTGATCGCGTCCGGCGTCGGCGGCATCACCGAATCCGACGCCACGTTGGCGGCGGCATCGAAGGCGCTGCTGATCGGCTTCAACGTGCGCGCGGATGCGTCGGCACGCCGGATCATCGAACAGAATGGCGTGGACCTGCGCTACTTCTCGATCATCTACGACGTGATCGACCAGGTGAAGCAGGCGGCTTCGGGCCTGCTCGGCATGGAAGTGCGCGAGGAGATCATCGGCATCGCCGAGGTCAGGGACGTGTTCCGTTCCTCCAAGTTCGGTGCGATCGCGGGTTGCCAGGTGGTCGAAGGCTCGGTCAAGCGCAGCAAGCCGATCCGCGTGCTGCGCGACGACGTGGTGGTGTTCGAAGGCGAACTGGAATCGCTGCGCCACTACAAGGACAACGTGGACGAAGTGAAGAGCGGCAGCGAATGCGGCATCGGCGTCAAGCAGTACAACGACGTCAAGCCGGGCGACCGCATCGAGTGCTTCGAGCGCATCGAGGTTGCGCGCACGCTGTAGTGTTGGACCCCTCTCCCTTCGGGGCACCTTCTCCCGAAGGGAGAAGTAAAAGCCGTTCTCGCTCAAGTTGTTTTGTACCTGTATGCCAACCCGCTCCTTCCACCGCACAGACCGCGTCAACGCCGAACTTCGCCGTGAAGTCGGCGCGCTGGTGCACGCTGCCGTGCGCGATCACGCGTTGCCACAGGCCAGCGTGGTGGACGTGGAAACCAGCCGCGAACTCGACGTCGCGACGGTCTGGGTCACGGCGCTGCAGCCGGAGCGCTCCGCCGAAGTCGTGAAGGCCCTGAAGATGCTCGCGAAGGAATTCCGCCACCAGCTCGCGCACACGATGCGGATGCGCCGCGTGCCTGAACTGCGCTTCAAGTACGACGAATCGGTGGACAAGGGCGAGCGGATCGAACAGTTGCTTCGGGACTCGGGGCCCGGGGCTCGGGATTCGGAAGAGCAATAACCCGCTGTTGCGTTTCGCTCCGTCGTCATTCCGGCGCAAGCCGACTGCGGAGGCAGGAACGGAGGCAGGATGCAGGATGCAGCGAGTCAACCTGGTGGCTTTGCGGCAAGGCGCTGGGCCCGGCGTGCGCCAAGGTGACGAGTTGGAAAGTTCGCGTCCACTTATGCAAGTGCCCAAGCTCCAATCCCGCGGAATCACCGGCATCCTGCTGCTCGACAAGCCGCAAGGCATCTCGTCCAACCGCGCGCTGCAGCAGGCTAAGCGACTGTTCGGCGCCGCCAAGGCCGGGCACACCGGCAGCCTCGATCCGCTTGCGACGGGACTGTTGCCGGTCTGTTTCGGCGAAGCCACCAAGATCGCGGGTTACCTTCTCGGCGCGCGCAAGGCGTATGCGGCCGAGTGCCGGCTCGGCGTCACCACCGACACCTGCGACAGCGACGGCGCGGTGCTGGCCGAGCAGCCGGTGCCGGCGCTGGACGATGCGGCAATTCGCGACGCATTGGAGTCGTTCGTCGGCCGCATCACGCAAATCCCGCCGGTCTATTCCGCGCTGAAGCAGGGCGGCGTTCCGCTGTACAAGCGCGCGCGGCGCGGCGAAAGCGTGGAAGCGCCGCCGCGCGAGATCGACGTGTTCCGTTTCGATCTCCTGCAACGCGAAGGCGACACATTGCGCCTGCATGTCGAATGCGGATCAGGCACTTACGTCCGGAGCCTCGTGCGGGATCTGGGTGAAGCGCTGGGCTGCGGCGCGCACCTGACCGCGCTGCGCCGACTATGGGTAGAGCCTTTTCGAGAGCCGCGCATGTTCATGCTGGACGAACTCGTCGCATTGCGCCAACGCGATGCAGATGCGTTGGGCAGAACGCTGCTGCCCATCGAAGCCGGTCTCGCGGAATGGCCCGTCCTGAAGCTGGACGAACGCGCTGCCGGCGACGTCGTGCATGGCCGCCGGTTGCATGCGGGCGCAGAGCCCGGCCGTTACCGCGTGCACGCGCCCTCTGGTGCATTGCTCGCAATCGGCGAGGTCGATGCCGCGGGTGCTTTCAGCGTGTTGCGCGGCTTCATGGCCTGAGGTCTGTCGCGCGCGAGCGCGCTCCCACGAAAAGCGCGTATTCCGGTGCTCTTGCAGGAGCCGGCCTGCCTGCGACCATCAATGCCGATGCCTACAACAACCGCATCAATTCCGGCCAGATCGGCAACTGCCGCACGCGTACCGTGGTGCCCGCGAAGATCGCGTTCGCGAGCGCGGGCGCGGCAGAAGGGAAGCCCATGTCGAACGCGCCGGTCGGGTTCTCCTGCGACGGCACCAGGATCACCTGCACGTCGTGCGGCATCTGCGCCATCGTGGCGAGCGGATAATCCTTGAAGCCCTGTTGAACGACGGCGCCGTTCTTGACGGTGATGCGCTGGCGCAGCGCCGTGGAGAAACCATCCAGCGTCGCGCCGACCAGCGCCGCGCGCGCGCCCAGCGGATTGACCACGCGGCCGAGGTCGGCGGCGCACACCACGTTGTGGATCTCGAGGCGCTCGCCTTCCATCGAGATTTCCACCGCGTGGGCGACGTAGCCGCCGAAGGTGAAATGGCAGGCCAGCCCGAAACCGTGCCCGTGCGGGTGCGGCTTGCTCCAGCCGATCGCGTCGGCGGCGAGTTGCAGCACCCATGACAGGCGCCCGGTGTCGAGTACCGGGCCGCCGTGGCCGCGGTAGGAAAGCTTGCGCGGTTCGCCCAGCAGCGCAAGGCGGAGCTTCAGCGCGTCCTGCTTCAGCCCTTGCGCGATTTCATCGATGAAGCATTCGGTCGCGAACGCGTTGACCGCGTGCGAACTGGCGCGGTGGCTGCCGCGCGGCAAGGTCGAATCCAGCGCAAACCACGCGTACTGCAGGTTGTCGATCAGGCCCGCCGGCAGGTCGTCGGGATGCATTTCGGAAAGCCACCAGCGCGGCCGCGGCTCGCGGCCCGCGAGGCGCGAGGTGCTGGCGATGTGGTGCGTCCAGCCGGTCAGCTTGTTCTTGCGATCGGCGCAGGCTTCGAGTTTGTGCACCGAGAACGGCCGGAACGTGTCGTGCGCGAAAGCGTCCGCGCGCCTCCATGTCAGCTTGAGCGGCTTGCCCGCGGCCTTGGCCAGCATCACCGCCTCGGCCACGTAATCCGTTTCGAGGAAACGGCCGAAACCGCCGCCGGCACGCGGCAACTTGATTTCGATCTTGTCGGGCGCGAGACCGGTCAGGCGTTGCACGGTGTCGAACGTGGTGCGCGGGTTCTGCAGAGGCGCGACGATCACCGCGCGCTGGCTGTCCACCTTCACCAGCGCGTTCGGCAGTTCCAGATCCGCATGCGCGACGGTGGCGATGTGGTACTCCGCCTGGAAGCGGTACCGCGCGCGTTTGGCGGCCGTGGCGAAATCGCCGTCGGTGCGCACCGCTTTTTCGGGCTGGCCCTGCAACGCGATGGCTGCCGCCTGCGCCAATGCATCGTCGCCTTGCGCCGCCCGCGCGGCCGGGTTCCAGCGGACGTCGAGCTTCGCGATGCCCTGCATGGCCGCCCACGTGTCCTCCGCCAACACCGCGACGCCCGCGGCCAGTTGCTGCGTGCCGAGCGGGCGCGCGGGACTCGGTGGCGGGATCGTCAACACCTTCTTGACGCCGTCCAGCTTGAGCGCGGCGCTGTCGTCAAGCTGCGTCAGCGTGCCGCCGGGATACGGACAGTGCGCGATCACCGCGACCAGCGTGTCACCGAACCAATCGTCACCCGCAAAATGCTGGTGGCCGCTGACAATGTCGCGCGCATCGACGTCGCCCGCGTCCTGGCCGACCAGCGTGTATTGCGAAGCCGGCTTCGGCGCCGGCAGGTTGTTCGGTGGTTTCAGTTTTGACGCGGCTTCGGCAAGTTCGCCGTAGCCGAGCTTGCGGCCATCGCGCGCGATGACCACGCCGCGTTGCGTGCGCAGCGTCGTGACGTTGGCGCCCAGGCGCGCCGCGGCGGCGCGCACCAGCAGATCGCGCGCGGCAGCGCCGACGGTGCGAAGGTCGTTCCACGCTGCCGGCACGCTGGTGCTCCCCGATGCCATCTGGTGGCCGTAGGTCCAGTGCGGTTCGCCGCCGACGTCGGTGACGCCGAGGTCGAGCGGCTCGACGACCACGCGATTCCAGTCGGCGTCCAGTTCCTCGGCGATGATGCGCGCCTCGGCGGTGCGGATGCCTTGACCGACCTCGGGATCGCGCGCACCGATCATGGTGGTGCCGTCGGGCTCGATGCGCAGGTACGGATTCAGCGTGACGAGGTTCTGGCCGAGCAGTTCGTCCGGCGTCCATGCCAGCGCGGGCAGGCCGACCACCAATGCGCCGGTGGCGGTGCCGAAGACCTTGAGGAAGCGCCGGCGACTGGCGTCGTGGGCGCGCGTCACTTGGTTTTGCCTTGCGTGGCCGCGGCCGCGCGCTGGATTGCACGGCGGATGCGCGGATAGCTGCCGCAGCGGCACAGGTTGGTGATGCCGTCGATATCGGCGTCGGACGGTTTCGGCTTGCGCGAGAGCAGATCGACGGCCGCCATGATCTGGCCGGACTGGCAATAGCCGCACAGGATGGCATCTTCGTCGATCCAGGCCTGCTGCACCGGATGCAATTTCCCGTCCGCGCCGGCTAGTCCTTCGATCGTGGTGATTTCAGTGTCCGCGAGATCGTCCATCGCCACCGCGCAAGCGTGCTTGAGCTTGCCGTCCACCAGCACGCTGCACGCGCCGCAACTCTTGTCGTCGCAGCCGTACTTGCAACCGGTCAGGCGCAACACGTCGCGCAGGTACCACAGCAGCGGCATCGCCGGGTCGCCGGTATGGCGGAAGTGCTTGCCGTTGATGGAAACGTCGATGCCCTTGCGGATGGGCTTGGGCACGATCTTCGCGGGCGGGGTTTGCGGGGCTTGGGGCATCCGCCGATTGTATTCGCTGCGCCGCCGCTGCTCATCCCCGGATGGATGCCGGTCCGCGGTGGTATTCATCGGTCATGCACAATGGGCATGACCGCGCGATTGCGTTTTGCGGGGCCGCACGCAACACTTGGCGGCCTTGTCCGCGCGGCCGCGCGCCTCTCGAACATCCTCGCCTCCATGACCGCTCCCGCCGCCGCGCCGCTCGCGCCCGATGCGCCTTGGGTGGTGCTGAAGTTCGGCGGCACCAGCGTGGCGACCGCCGATCGCTGGCGGACGATCCAGCAGCTCGCCGCGGCGCGCCGTGCCGAGGGTGCGCGCGTGGTCATCGTGGTATCGGCGCTGGCCGGCGTCACCGATGCTTTGAAGGCCCTCTGCGCGTGTGCGTCGGCCGAGCGCGAGGCTGCGGTTGCGAAACTGGTGGAGCGGCATCGCGCGCTGGCCGGCGAAATGGGCCTGGCTGAAACAGCCGAGATGGATCGCCGGCTGGCAGCGTTGCAGGCGCTGATGGTCGAATCCCAAGGCGGATCGAGGGAAAATTATTTGTGGCAGGCCGCCGTGCAGGGCCACGGCGAACTGCTGTCGAGCGCGTTGGGCGCGGCTTTCATCACCGCAAATGGATTGTCGACGCACTGGCTGGACGCGCGCGAAGCGCTGCTGGCGCGCGAGGTTCCGTTCCTCAACGAACGCGCGCGCGCGTTGTCCGCGCAGGTGCAGGTCGAGCCCGATCCCGCGTTTGCCGCGGCGCTGGCGGCGCGCGGTGACGTGTTCATCACCCAGGGTTTCATCGCGCGCGATGGGGAAGGACGCACCGTGCTGCTGGGGCGCGGCGGTTCCGATACGTCGGCCGCGCACATGGGCGCGCTGTTGCGGGCCTCGCGCGTGGAAATCTGGACCGACGTCGCCGGCATGTTCACCGCCGATCCGCGGCAGGTGCCTGGCGCGCGGCTGTTGCAGCGGCTCGACTACGACGAGGCGCAGGAAATCGCGACCACCGGCGCCAAGGTGCTGCACGCGCGCTGCATCTCGCCGTGCCGGCGCGCGCGCGTGCCGCTGCTGATCAAGGACACGCGGCATCCCGGTTTCGAGGGCACGCTGATCGGTCCGTTGCCGCCCGAGGCCGCGCCCAGCATCAAGGCCATCAGTTCGCGGCGCGGCATCACGCTGGTGTCGATGGAAACCTCGGGCATGTGGCAGCAGGTCGGCTTCCTTGCCGACGTGTTCGCCGCGTTCAAGCAGCACGGCTTGTCGGTGGACCTGATCGGTTCGGCGGAAACCAACGTCACGGTGTCGCTCGATCCCACCGAGAACCTGCTCGATTCCGACGTGGTCGCCGCGCTGGCGGCCGATCTTGCCAAAGTGTGTCGCGTGAAGGTGATCGCGCCGTGCGCTGCGGTGACGCTGGTCGGCCGCGGCATGCGTTCGATGCTGCACCGCCTGTCCGGCGTGCTGGCCGAGTTCGGGCGCGAACGCGTGCACCTGATTTCGCAGTCGTCCAACAACTTGAACCTGACCTTTGTGGTGGACGAAGCAATGCTCGACGGCTTGCTGCCGCGCCTGCACGAGTTGCTGATCCGCGCCGGCGCGCTGCGCACCGACGACTCGGCGTTGTTCGGGCCGAGCTGGCAGGAGCTGTACGGCGAAGGTGTCAAACGCGTGCGTGCGCCGTGGTGGCGCGATCAACGGGAAACGCTGCTCGCGCTCGCAGGAAATCTCCCCTCTCCCTCCGGGAGAGGGGTCGGGGGTGAGGGTTCGATCGAGTTGAAAGACCTCGCACTGGCCGAACCCTCACCCGCCCTGCGGGAAGCGCTACGCGCTCGGCCTGCGGCCGCCTCTCCCGATGGGAGAGGGAAAGAATTCGCGACGCCGCGTTACGCATACCACTTGCCGACCGTGCGCGCGCAAGCGCAGGTGCTGCGCGCCATGCCATCGGTCGACCACCTGTATTACGCGATCAAGGCCAATCCGCATCCCGCCATCCTGCGTACGCTGGCGCAGCAGGGTTTCGGTTTCGAATGCGTGTCGCCGGGCGAACTGGACGCAGTCGATGCGATCGGCGAGGCGCGCGAATCGCCGCGCCTGTTCACGCCGAATTTCGCACCGCGTGCCGACTATGCACAGGCGCTGCAACGCGGCATCACTGCCACGCTGGACGCGCCGCATCCGCTGCAGCACTGGCAGGACCTGTTCGCCGGACGCGAAATCATGCTGCGCGTGGACCTCGGCCGCGGACTCGGCCACCACGACAAGGTGCGCACCGGCGGCGTCACCAGCAAGTTCGGCTTGCCACTGGACCAACTCGGCACGTTCCTCGAACTGGCGCGCGCGAAGGACGTGCGCGTCATCGGGCTGCACGCGCATCTCGGTTCGGGCATCCTGGATGCGACGCACTGGTCGAGTGTGTGCGCGCAACTCGCGAGTCTTGCCGAACGCATCGGCAACGTGCGGATTCTGAATCTGGGCGGTGGGCTGGGCGTGCCGTCGCATCCGGGCGAAGCGGAACTCGATCTTGCCGCCGTGGATGCGGCACTCGCGGAAGTGAAGCGCGCGTATCCGCAATACGAGTTGTGGCTGGAGCCGGGCCGCTGGCTGGTGGCCGATGCCGGCGTTTTGCTCGCGCGCGTCACCCAGACCAAGCGCAAGGGCGCGCTGGAATACCTCGGTTGCGATGTGGGCATGCACGCGCTTATCCGTCCCGCGCTGTACGACGCGTGGCACGAGATCGTGAACTTGTCGCGGCTCGACGCGCCAGCCGACACGCTTTACCAAGTAGTCGGGCCGATCTGCGAATCGGGCGACGTGCTGGGTTCCGACCGTCGCCTGCCGCGCAGCGAAGAAGGCAACGTGCTGCTGATAGCGCAGGCCGGCGCCTACGGTGAATCGATGGCCTCGCACTACAATTTGCGGCCACTCGCCGAAACGGCCATCATCGAATGAGCATGCTTGCCGACCCGCGCCAGGCGCAAGTCTTCCGCTTCGTGCGTTGCGATTACGCGGATGGCGTGGCGGAACTGGTGTACGCGTTCGACAACGGTCCGGAAATGGTCGAGCGCATCCGTTTTCCCGATGCGCCCGCATTGCCCGAATCGCGCCAAGCCGCTTTCGCCGTCACGCTGCGCATGCTGCACTGCTTCGCGGGCATCAGCTATTACAAGGCCGGCTTGCCGCCGCGCATCGAAGTCGAAACCGGCGCCCCCGATCCGGCGACGGTGGATTTGCTGGATGCGCTGTACCTGCACGGACTGGGCGAGTTCGCGTACCGCAACGGGCTGGACCTGCGTGGCAGGATTGCGTTTCCGCGCGGCGCCTTATCCACGCATGTCACCGGAGCCCTTGGGCTGCCGCGCCGTGCGCTGGTGCCCATCGGCGGCGGCAAGGATTCGCTTGTCGTGGTCGAGGCGTTGAAAGCCGCCGGCATCGAAGCCACCGCAACATGGGTCGGAGCGTCGCCCCTGATTGCGGCCGTGGCCGCGCGCACCGGCCTGCCGATGCTCAGCATCGGCCGCGAACTTTCACCGGTGCTGTTCGAGTACAACCGCATGGGGGCGTGGAATGGCCACATCCCGGTCACCGCGATCAACTCGGCCATCCTCGCTTGCGCGGCGGTGCTGTACGGGTTCGACGCGATCGCGTTCGCCAACGAACGCTCGGCCTCGGCGGCGACGCTGGAATACGAAGGCCGACAGGTCAACCACCAGTGGAGCAAGGGCTGGGCATTCGAAAAGCGGCTCGCGGCGTGGCTGCATTCGCACGTCGCGGCTGATCTCGATTATTTCTCGTTGCTGCGCCCGTTTTCAGAGCTCGCGGTCACGCGCGCGTTCGCAAAATCCGGCGCCGCCTATTTCGACGCGTTCTCGTCGTGCAACCGCAATTTCAGGATCCTCGGCCCCAAGCCCGCGGATCGCTGGTGCGGCCAGTGTCCGAAATGCCACTTCGTGTTCCTCGCGTTGGCGCCGTTCCTGCCCAAGCCGCGGCTGCTGCAGATATTCGGCCGCAACCTGCTGGACGACGAGGCGCAGGCGCCCGGTTTCGACGCGTTGATCGAATACCACGACCACAAGCCCTTCGAATGCGTGGGTGAAGCCAGCGAAGCGCGCGCCGCGTTCGCGACACTGGCGGCGCGTCCGGAATGGCGCGAGGACGCGCTGGTGGCGCGGTTTCGCGATGACATCTCGCCGCAGCTCGATGCGGCGCAACTGAAGTTGCAGCCGTGGCTTGAACCGTCGGGCGAGCACGGCATTCCGCCGCGCTTCGCGGGAGCGCTCGATGCGATTCGCGGAGCTTGAGCACGCGGACGTCGCGGTATGGGGCTGCGGCCGGGAAGGGCGCAGTGTGCTGGCTGCGCTGCGGCGGCGCTTTCCGGACAAACCGCTGACGCTGTATTGCACGCCCGACGAATTGGAACCGGCGCGCGCGCACGGCGACGCGGATTTGCGCATCATCGGTGTCGCACCCGATGCAGAGGCCCTGGCCGCGCACGACATCGTGGTCAAGTCACCCGGCATCAGCGCGTACAAGCCGGAAATCCTCGACGCGTACGAACGCGGCACGCGCTTCACCTCGGGCACCGCGCTGTGGTTCGGCGGGAATCCAGACGCGCGCGTGGTGGCCGTCACCGGCACCAAGGGCAAAAGCACCACCACCGCATTGATCGCGCATCTTGCGCGTGCATTGCAGGTGCGCACCGCACTGGCGGGCAACATCGGCCTGCCGCTGCTGGATCTGGATGGGCAGCACGCAGATTTGTGGACCATCGAACTTTCCAGTTTCCAGACGAGCGAAGCGGGCCCGCTGGAACTTGGCGTGGTGGTGAGCCTCGCCGAGGAACACCTGGACTGGCACGGCACGCGCGAACGCTACGTCGCGGACAAGCTGAAACTCGCGGAGGTGTCGCGCACGCTGCTGGTCGATGCCGAAACACCGTTGCTGATGAAATGCACCGCGGCGCATCCGCATCGTCAGACATTCGGCAATGTCTCGGGCTGGCACGCCGCCGATGGATGGATCATGCGCGGCAACGAGCGCGTGTTCGATGTCGCATCCTTGCCGCTGCACGGCGCGCACAACGCGCGCAACGCGTGCGCGGCACTCGCGGCGATCGAGTTGCTGGGCTTCGACGCGCGCCGGGCCGCACCATCGCTGGCGGCATTCAAGCCGCTGCCGCATCGGCTCACGTCGCTGGGCGTTCGCGATGGCGTCGAATGGATCGACGATTCGATCAGTACCACGCCGGATGCCGCGCTGGCGGCGCTGGAAAGCCTGCGAGGCCGTGCGGTGACGCTGATCCTTGGCGGCCATGATCGCGGGCTCGACTGGGAAGGTTTTGCGCGTTCGCTCCGAAAACACGCACCGCTCGCCGTCGTCGCCCAGGGCTCTGCCGGTCCACGGATCGCGCGTAGGCTGCGCGATTCGGCGCTGGCCTGTCCCGTCGAAGAAGTCGCCGATCTTGCCGCCGCGGTCGCCTACGCAAAAAAAAACACCCCGCAGGGTGGCGTCGTGCTGCTGTCGCCGGGCGCGCCCAGCTTCGACCAGTTCCGGAA
>DATNAW010000038.1:0-11041 GCA_035572335.1 Rhodanobacteraceae bacterium | reverse complement strand
GCCCAGCAACCCGCGCGCGAATCGTCCACGCGCCACGCGCACCAGGCAATCGACTACGGCAAGTACGTGCAAGGCGACGTGCCGTGGTTCAACTTCACCTCGTTGTACAGCTGGGACTCGAACCAGCTCGGCTACGTGGTGGTCTGGACCAGTCCGTCTCAGGCCTATCGACTGCAACTGGTCGGGCCGTGCCTCGGCCTGCAGACCGCCGGCGCGATGATCGGCCTGACGTCGCACGATGGACTGGTAAGTTCCAATCGCGACGCGGTAATCGCCGGCGGCGACCGGTGCGCGATCATGCGCATTCAGCGCCTCGACGCGAAGGCGATTCGCACGCTTCGCGAAAAGCCGGACAGCTCCGGCAAATCGCAACGCTGATTCGATGTGCGCGTTGCGCGCATGCATGGCGCGGGGCAAGGAGATTGCTGGATCGCAGCAATCCTGACTCGGCCTCGTTGCGAGAGAAACCGATATTTCCCTTGATTCACGGGCTCGGTTGAGCCACCCGGCGGTCGCTCTGGCCGTTGCTGCGCCGCAAATTGACACCGGTGTCATCGTTGCCCACACTGGCATGCACCTACGTTGCGTGGGGTCTCATGGACGCAATGGTCAATCATCAGGGGCGATACGAGCGCGGTTCGGCACAGCCGTTCCTGGCCGCCGACGTGGGCGGCACGCATGCGCGCCTGGCATCGGTGCGCACGCATGAGCGCGGCGTCGAACTGATCGCGTACCGCAAGCTCGCCTGCAGCGACTTCGCGAGCCTTGCCGACTTGCTGCGCTTGTTCCTGAAGACCGATGCAACCGGGCCGATACGTCATTGCGTGCTTGCCTGCGCCGGCCAGGTCATCGACGACGAGGTGATCCACGACAACCTTGCGTGGCCGATCAATATCTCCGCACTGCGCGGCGCGCTCGATTTCGATGAGCTGTTCGTGTTGAACGATTTCGAGGCGCTGGGATATGCGCTGGCTGATGTCGCTCAACTGGACACGCGTTTGTTGCACGGTCCGGATGTTGCCGCAGCGGGACCGAAGCTGGTGGTGGGACCGGGCACCGGATTGGGCGCGGCCGTCCATCTTCCGAACGGCTCCGTGATCGCGACCGAAGCGGGCCAGATGGACTTTGCGGCGCAAACGCTTCGCGAACGCGAGGTGCTTGCATGCCTCGTGCCGGATGGCGGTTACGTCCCGTGCGAACGGCTTCTGTCCGGTCCGGGCCTTTTGGCGTTCTATGAAACGCTTTGCGCATTGAACGGTGCATCGCCGTGGCTGGATACGCCCGAGGCCGTCACCGACGCTGCGCGCCAGCGCACGGATGCCAACGCGTCGGAAGCCGTCGATCTGTTTTGCGGGGCGTTGGGAAGTTTCGTCGGCAACCTCGCCATGGATTTCATGGCGAGGGGCGGCGTGTACCTAGCGGGCGGTTTTCTTTCCGCGATGTTCGACCTGCTGCAGCGAAGCGAATTTGCGGCGCGCTTCCTGCACGGACGCAGCATCCGGATTTTCCTGGAACACGTTCCGGTTCGCGTGATGGAGCACGGCCAGCACGGCGTGCTGGGCGCCGCGCGGTATTACCTCGACACCGTCGGGCTCGAAGAACGGTGCAGCAGCGCGACGGAACGCATTGGCGAACGATTGAAAAACACATGATCGGAACACGCCGGCGCACGTGAATCACGCGGGCCGGCGAACTCGACACAACCTGTGAGGGAAAGGCCATGTCCATCGTGCATCGCAGAAGTCGGTTGTCGGTTGCCATATCGGCCGCATTGTTCGCGGTGGTCGCGACTTCGGCTGCGGCGTCACCGCAGGCCGCGCGCCAGGCCCTGGATCAAGCCGGGCAGGCGACGCCGCAGTCCACGCCGGCTTCGGATCAATCGCAGACCGATCCGTCGAAATCCAGGAAAGCCAAGGCCGCCCAGGCAGCGGAAAACGCGCAGACCTT
The DNA here is from genome assembly GCA_035572335.1 of Rhodanobacteraceae bacterium. Classification (GTDB taxonomy): domain Bacteria; phylum Pseudomonadota; class Gammaproteobacteria; order Xanthomonadales; family Rhodanobacteraceae; genus 66-474. The sequence goes on along the minus strand of DATNAW010000038.1, from coordinate 9,094 downwards.
GTCGGTGGTCAACGTGGTAGGCGTGCGCGCCTCGCAGATGCGTGCCATCGAATTGAAGCGCGATGCACCGGACATCCAGGACAGCATCACGGCCGAGAGCATCGGCCAGTTGCCGGACACCACCATCACCGACGCGCTGCAGCGCGTGACCGGCGTGCAGATCAACCGCGACGCCGGCGTCGGTACCTCGGTGGACGTGCGCGGCCTGCCGGAAGTCGGCACGATGTTGAACGGCGAGGTATTCATCACGCCGAACCAGATCGATTCGCAGCAGCCCGATTTCGAAATGCTGCCGGCCACGCTGTTCCGCGGCGTGGACGTGATCAAGTCGCCCACCGCCAACATGCTGGATTCGGGCATCAGCGGCGACTTGAACCTGCACACCTATCGTCCATGGGATCTTCCCAATGGGTTCACCTACAGCTATTCCGCGCACGGGCAGTACGGTGACGCCACCGACAAGTGGGGCGAGGCCGCCAGCGGACTGGTTTCCTACAACTCGGGCGGACGCTGGGGCCTGCTGCTGTCGGGTGATTTTTCCGACACCACGACCGAGAACGCGACCGAAGGCCTCGACCAGTACGGCGTGGTGCTGAACGGCGAGAATGCGCTCAGCGCGGACAGTTACTACGGATTCCTCACGCCGTGGGGCAATGCGCCGATCCCGCCGGACATCAAGCAGAACCCGGACGGCAGCGTCGATGTCAACGGCGACGGCAAATCCAATGGCGTATTCATGGGCAGCCAGAACATCGCGCTGTACGACACCACCACGCAGCGGCGGCGCAAATCCGGCAATGCTTCGTTCCAGATGGATCTCGGCGGCGGCTTCACCCTGACCAGTGATCTCTTCTACGCGCGCCAGGACCGCTACGACCGGAATGTCGGCATCCAGTTCAACTCGCTCGATTGGGAGGGCGCGACCTACGTGCCGGTGAATTCGCGCAACACGGGCGCCAGCGTCGCGGGCCAGTACGGCACGCCCGACGATCCGCCGTGGGAAAACATGAACATCTACACCACGCAGGTCTACAAGAAATGGCCGGGCGACGTCGAATCGTTTTCGCAGATCACGCGCACGGATTCGATGGCAAGGAACTTCAACGTCCAGGTCGACTTCGACAACGGCGGACCGTTCACCGCCACCTTGCGCGGCATCCGCGACACGGCGCACCAGACGAACGTCGAGACCGACCTCAACATCTCCAATTCCGACGGCGCGCAATGGCCGAATGATCCGGAGGACGCGGCACCGCCCGGCACCTACATCTATCCCGTCGAGTTGGGCGGCAACCGGGTGTTCAACGACAACGGCATTCCGGCGAACACGGTTTCGATGATCGCGGATTTCCGCAACCGCAATCTCGGCATCAGCATGCCCGGCGTCCTCGCCAGCAACTTCGCCAATCCCGACGGCTGGTCCATGAAGACGCTGGAATCGGCCGGCGACTACGACCGGAAGGTGGGCCTGAGCGTGGTGCGCTTCGATGGACACTACGACTTCGACAATGGCATCAAGTTCGACTTCGGCGTGCGCAACAGCATCCGCAGTGCCAACAATCTCGGGTTCACGCTGATCGCGCCCGTGTACGCCGGCATGGGTGCGAGCGATCCGAACGGTTGCTTCGTCCGTTACGTGGCCGCCGACGTGGTGATGGACGATCCGAGTTGCTCGGCGGGCAACTCGCAGGGATTCTTCCGCGCGGGCCCCTTGTCCGCGCAGCACATGTCGCAGACGCCGCCGCCGTTGTCCAACAACTGGAAGGAATACACCGATCTGCTCGGATCCGGCATCACCTTCTGGGCCGTCGATCCGCACGCGATGGACAATCCCGAAGGCTATTGGCAGTCGCTGTATCCCGGCACCCAGCGGCAAGTGACGCCGGGGCGCACTTGGGCGGTGTGGATGAAGGAATCGTCGGCCTACTTCCAGCTCGATCTGGACGGCCATATCGGCAACATGCCGTACGCCGCCAACGTCGGCATGCGCGTGATCGACACCAACCTCAACGTCACCCAGCACCTGACCGGCGCGCCCGCGCCGTATGGCCTGGAGCCCGCCGACGGCGGCACCCAGGTCACGCAGCGGAGTTACCGCGATTGGCTGCCGACGGCCAACTTCGCGCTCAACCTCACCGATGACCTGAAGCTGCGGCTGGCCTATTCGAAGAACATGATGCCGCTCGACCTCAGCACCTGGGGCGGAGGGCTTTCGCTCAACTACTCGCTGACGGAAGTGCCGGGACAGCCGGCGCTGTTCCGCGTCGCGGGCGGCAATTCGGACGGCAATCCGGATCTCGACCCGTGGCGCTCCAAGAACTACGGCGCATCGCTGGAGTACTACATCAATCCCTCCAGCATGGTCAGCCTTGCGTTCTTCCGCATCAACGTGCAGAGCTTCATCGAGAGCGGCAGCGTGATCAACTGCACGCTGCCCGACGAGGACGGCGTGGTGCGCAACCGCTGCGTGGTGATCACCGAACCCGTGCAGGGCACCGGCAACAGCATCCACGGCGCCGAGTTCGACTACCGCCAGGCTTTCACGTTCCTGCCGGGCCTCCTGCGCAACACCGGTCTGGAATTCAACGCGACGTACGCGCCCAGCGATTCGGGCCAGACGGACTTGGCCGGCAACAAGATTCCGTTCCAGGACAATTCGACCAAGTCAGGCAACCTTATCCTTTGGTACCAGGACAGCCGGTTCCAGGCGCGCGTCGCTTACAACTATCGTTCGCGTCGTGCGGTGTCCTCCGACGTGGGTGCGATCTCGGGTCTGGAAATGTACGAGGCGCCGCAGAAATACATCGACGCGTCGGTGTCGTACAAGATCAACAAGTACGCGGAAGCGTTCCTGCAGGGCACCAACCTCAGCAACGAGTACCAGCGCTTCTATCTCGTGTGGCCCGACCAGCCTGCGCATTCGAACTTCTCCGAACGCATGGTGATGGCGGGGATTCGTGGGCAATGGTGACCCGCTTCATGCTTCGGTAGGTTGGGCTGACGCCGGCTTGATCGGCGGATGCCCAACATGCCCGGCGCTTTTGCTCGTCATCCCGGAATCGCGAAGCGATATCCGGGACCCAGTGACTTATGCTTTGGATGCCAACGACACTGGATCCCCGCTTTCGCGGGGATGACGGCGAAGAGAAGGATCGCGTCTTCTTGCCGGACATTCACCAATGGGTTGGTCCGACCTCGCGCACGCGCCTCCATCGCGATACATAACCGGAAACGACATGCCAGTAGCTGAAATCAGCAAGCAAGCAGCGGAAACCAGCCAACCCGCAAGCGGCGCCGGCTTCCGCCGCTCCATCGGCCTGTTCTCCGGCACCGCGATCAACATGACGCAGATGTGCGGCATCGGGCCGTTCATCACGATCCCGATCATGGTCGCCGTGATGGGCGGCCCGCAGGCGATCATCGGCTGGATCGCGGGTGCGATCCTGGCCGCGTCCGACGGCATGGTCTGGGCCGAACTGGGCGCGGCGATGCCCGGCGCGGGCGGCACCTACGTGTATTTGCGCGAAGCCTTCCAGTACCGCACCGGCAAGTTGATGCCGTTCCTTTTCATTTGGACGGTGCTGCTGACCATCCCGCTGATCATGTCGACCGGCATCATCGGGATGGTCGAGTACCTCGGCTTCTTTTTCCCGCATATGGGCTGGACGGCGGTGCACCTGATCAGCGTGCTCGCGAGTTTCGCGGTCGTGTTCCTGCTGTACCGCCGGATCGAATCGATCCGTGCGATCACGATCGCGTTGTGGGTCATCATGCTGGTTGCGGTGGTCGGAACTTCCGCGGCAGGATTCAGTGATTTCCACCCGGACCTGGCCTTCACCTTCCCGAGCGGTGCGTTCGGCAGCCATTTCTTCGTGGGCCTCGGCGCGGGGTTGGTGATCGGCATCTACGACTATCTCGGTTATTTCACCACCGCGTACATGGGCGACGAGCTGCGCAATCCCGGCCGCACGATGCCCGGTTCCATCCTCATCTCGGTGATCGCGATGATGTTCGTCTACCTCGCCCTCAACATCAGCGTGATGGGCGTGGTGCCGTGGCAGGACGTCGCGACGTCGAAGTCGATCGCGTCGCTGGTGGTGGAGCACAGTTGGGGTCATATGGCAGCCGCGGTGATGACCGTGCTGATCATCGTCACCGCATTCGCGTCGGTGTACGCCGGTTTGCTCGGCGGTTCGCGCGTGCCGTACCAGGCGGCGCACGACAAGGTGTTCCTGTCCGCGTTCGGACGCCTGCATGCGAAGCACGGGTTCCCACATGTGGCATTGATCACGATGGGCGTGGTGATGGCGGCTGGCACCTTCTTCGATTTGACCGAAGTGATCAACATGCTGTTGGCCGCGACGATCATCGTGCAGTCGGCGGCGCAAATCGTGGCGCTGGTGGTGTTGCGCAAGCGCCAGCCTGAATTGCGCCGACCGTACCGGCAATGGTTGTATCCGCTGCCGTGCATCGTCGCAATGCTCGGGTGGATCTACGTGTACGTGTCGGCCTCGACGTTGTCGTTGATCCTGTCCGGTGCATGGATCGTCGCCGGGCTGGTGGTGTTCATCGTCTGGGCCAATGTCAACAAGGCCTGGCCGTTCGCGCCCGTGGAAATACGCGAAGCCTATCTCGGGGACCACTGAAGCCATGTACAAGAAACCGCAATGCTTCTGGATGGCACTGGCGATCGTTGCTGCATCGCCTGCGCTCGCCGCCAACGCTGCCGAGCCGATTCGCGTGGCCGGCGGCGCAGGCCAGGTCACCGCGATCGCCCATTGGGAAATGCAGTCGAGCGCCAAGGCGCAGGAGGGCGGGGCGGAAATATCGAGCGCGGATTTTTCGACGAAGGACTGGTATCCCGTCAGCGGCCGCGCCACGGTAATGGCGGGCCTGCTCGAAAACGGCAAATACAAGGACATCTTCCACGACGACAACCTGCGCGCGGTGGAGGTGCCCGACGCCGGGCATCATCGTTTCGTGGTCCCGTGGTGGTATCGCGCGCAATTCACGCTGGCCAAAACGCGGGCCGGGACGCACACGCTCCTGCGCAGCAACGGCATGATCGCCAGCGCGGACGTGTGGATCAATGGGCACGAGGTCGCCGACCACGCGGCCGTTGCGGGTGCGTATCCCGTGCATGAATTCGACGTCACGCGCTGGGTGCGCGAGGGTGTGAACACGCTGGCCTTGCGCGTGCACCCGGGCGATCCGCAGACGGATTTCCTGATGGGCTGGGTGGACTGGAATCCCGAACCGCCCGACAACAACATGGGGCCGTGGCGCGGCGTAGATATCCTGCAGACCGGCCCGGTCGAGCTGCGTTTCCCGGCGGTCAACACCGATCTTTCGTTGCCGGATCTTGCGCGCGCGGCGCTGACGGTGAAAGTGGACGCCGTCAATCTGGACAGCGTGCCGCACGATGCCATCGTGAAGGGCGAGGTGGCGGGCGTTTCGTTGCAGAAAAAAATCCGCCTCGCGGCAGGGCAGACGCAAACCGTTGCGTTCACGCCGAAGACCGATCCGGCCCTCGTGCTGCAACACCCGAAGGTCTGGTGGCCGATCGGCATGGGCGACCATCCGTTGTACAACCTGAAGCTCACCGCTTCGGTCGATGGCGCGGAATCCGGTCGCGCCGCGACCACCTTCGGCATCCGCAGCGCAATTTCGAAACTGACGAAGCAGGGTTACATCCAGTTCTTCATCAACGGCATGCCGGTGCTGATCCGCGGCGGCGGCTGGGCGCCGGACATGTTCCTGCGCGAGATCCCCGGGCGCATGGAGGCCGAGTTCAGTTACGTCCGCAACATGGGACTCAATGCGATCCGCAGCGAAGGCAAGCTCGAGGACCAGCACTTCTACGACCTCGCCGATCGCAACGGCATCATGATCCTGCCGGGCTGGGAGTGCTGCGACAAATGGGAATCCGCGGCCAAGACGGGCGGCGAGCCGTGGAATGACGCCGACATGAAGATCGCGCTGGCCTCGATGGCGAGCGAAGCGCGGTTGCTGCGCAACCATCCTTCAGTGATCGGCTTCCTGATCGGCAGCGACAACGCGCCGCCGCCGGCGATCGCGAAGATGTACGTCGATACGTTGCGTGCCGCGGACTGGAACCTGCCCATCGTCTCCGCCGCGGTCGACCAGGCCAGCACGGCGGCCGGTCCGTCCGGCATGAAGATGGCCGGTCCGTATGCGTGGATTCCGCCGTCGTACTGGTACGCCGACAAGCTGGGCGGCGCGTTCGGCTTCGATTCCGAAGTGAGCGCGGGCGCCGACATTCCGCGCCTCGAAGACGTGCAGCGGATGCTGTCTCCGCTGCTGCAGGAAGCGCTCTGGAAGTTTCCGGACGTCCGCCAATTCCACGCGACCGCATCGTGGTCGCCGTTCGCGAAGCTGGAGCCGTTCGACACGGCGCTCGCAAAACGCTACGGCGCGCCGAAGAGTCTTGCCGACTACGTGCAGAAGGCCCAGCTTGACAACTACGACAACGTGCGCGCGCAATTCGAAGCCTTCAACGCGCACATGGATTCGGCCAATCCATCCACCGGCGTGATCTACTGGATGCTCAACAACGCGTGGCCGTCGCTGCACTGGCACCTGTACGACTGGTACATGAATCCGGCGGGCGCGTATTTCGGCGCCAAGAAGGCCAACGAGCCGCTGCACATCCAGTATTCGTACGACGATGGCGCGATCGTGCTGGTCAACCATACGCTCACCGACGCGCACGGCCTGCGGGCGAGGGTGCGGGTGCGCAACCTGGATGGCAGCGTGCGTTACGACAAGTCGTTTGCCGGCCTCGATCTTCCGGGCAACCACACGCTCGGCGTCACCAAGCTTCAGGCGATTTCCGGATTGTCGCGGACGTACTTCATCGAATTGGATCTTGCGGCCGGCGATGGCCAGCCCGTCAGCCGCAACGTCTACTGGCTTTCGACACAGAAGGACGTGCTCGACTGGAAAAACTCGAACTGGTATCTGACGCCGCTGACGCAATACGCCGACCTGACCGCACTGCAATCCTTGCCCGCAGCAACCACCGATGTGCACGCCACGACGCGACGCGACGGCGACGAAGACGTCACCACGGTCACGCTTTCAGTGCCGGACTCGTCGAAGGCCGTGGCCTTGTTCCAGCATCTGTCGATCCGCAAGTCCGCCAACGGCAACGCCGCGCTGCCGATCCTGTGGAGCGGCAACGACGTCACCCTGTGGCCGGGCGAATCGGTGACCGTCACCGCGCACTATGCGGCGAAGGGCATCACCGCGCCGCTCGTCGAGGTGAGGGGATGGAACGTGCCGGTGCAGCATGTGTCGGCCGCGCCTGCCGAGAACTCATCTCTCGTCATCCCGGCGAAAGCCGGGACCCAGTGACTTTCGCCTCAACCGCTACAGCAAAGGCACTGGATTCCCGCTTTCGCGGGAATGACGAAAATATGGATGACTGATGGATTCCACGAAACCCCGCCACCAATACCCATGAAGCGCGCCAACATCAGCGACGTGGCCCGCGTGGCGAAGATCTCGCGCAAGACCGTCTCGCGGGTGCTCAACAACGAGCCGAACGTCAGCGAATCCACGCGCAAGCAGGTGCTGGATGCGATGGCCGCGCTCAAGTACCGCCCGCTCACGTCCGCGCGCAGCCTTGCGACCAATCGCTCCTTCACGGTCGGCCTGCTGTACGACAACCGCTCGCCCAGCTACATCATGGAAGTGCAGGCCGGCGTACTGGAGGCTTGCGAAGCGCAGCACTACAGCATGACGGTACAGCCGCTGGTTTCCACTTCGCCCGATTTCGTCGAACGCGTCGACGACATCCTGACGCGGCACCGCCCCGACGGTTTGATCCTGACGCCGCCGATCACCGACCACGCGGCCTTGCTGAAGAGCCTGCGCAAGAGTGGCGTGCCGTTCGCCTCGATTTCACCGCGCCATCCGGAAAAGCAGGTCGGCGTGATCCTGCGCGAACGCGAGGCCGCGGCCGCGATGGTCGCGCACCTGGTTTCGCTGGGCCACACGCGCATCGCGCACATCGTCGGTGATCTTGAACACGGCGCCGGCGTGTGGCGCCTGGCCGGCTATCGCGACGGCATGCAGCGCGCCGGCCTGAAAGAGAACCCGGCCTACATGGTGCAGGGCCGGTTTTCGTTCGAATCCGGCGTCGCCGCCGCGCGTCAGTTGCTGGCGCTGAAGCAGCGGCCCACCGCGATTTTCGCGGGCGACGACGACATGGCCACCGGCACCATCTGGGCCGCCTCGGAAGCAGGCCTGTCGGTGCCCGGCGACATCTCCGTGTGCGGCTTCGACGACACCACCATCGCGACCCAGGTCTGGCCGCCCTTGACCACCATCCACCAGCCCGTGCATGCGATGGCCCGACGGGCCACCGAAGAATTGCTGCGCCTCGTGCTTGGCCGCGGCGAGGCCCGCATGGTCGAACTCGATTACGAAATGCGCGTCCGCGCTTCGACGGGACCACGGCCGTAGCCAATCCGATAATTGCCATCCCGCCTTTTTGCCGTCATTCCCGCGAAAGCGGACTGCGTTTGCAGGATTGCAAACGCGAACGCCGGAGGCGGCCCGGAGGGCGAGCGCCAAGGATGGCGCGAGTTTATCCAGTGTCTTTCACACAACAGCGCCTGCGATACTTGCCAACGCAAAACACGTTCACCAAAGGAGCGCATGCATGTCCGCCGCACCGCATCCCGCGAAGCCATCCCGAACGTTCCATTTCATTTCCGGCCTGCCGCGTTCCGGCAGCACCTTGCTGGCGGCGATCCTGAAGCAGAACCCGCGCTTCCACGCCGGCATGACCAGCCCCATCGCCGACATCATGGGCGTCGTGGTCGCGGAAATGAGCACCAAGAATGATTTCTCGCACGCGATTTCCGACGAAGCCCGCGTCTCGGTCATGCGTGGACTGGTCGAGAATTTCTACGCCGCGCAAACCGATGCCGAAGTGGTCTTCGACACCAGCCGCCTGTGGTGCAGCCGCATGCAGATGCTCGACACGCTGTTCCCGCGCGCCAAGGTCATCGCCTGCGTGCGGCAACTGCCGTGGGTGCTGGACAGCATGGAACGGCTGGTGCGC
>DATNAW010000037.1:0-35044 GCA_035572335.1 Rhodanobacteraceae bacterium | reverse complement strand
GTGACGGCATGCACCTTGTGCGTGAGCGGCCGGGCAACCGGGATAACGGTTTTGCGGGCGATTTCGTCGCGACAATGCTGCAGCAGGCAATCCTGCATCGCCTGCGAAGGTTCGTGCACGAAAGTCGGATGCCCGTTGGCGGCGTAAACCCTGGCATCGATGCCGGTGCCCGCGCCGAAGTCGAGCACGTCCGCGCCCGCGGGCAGGAGGCCGAGTGCCATGCTCTGGAAGCGGTCGCGCACCTCCCGATCCTGCCGCGAGGCCAGCATGAATGCGTGGTACTGCGCTCCGGTATGCACGTTGCCGAATGCCTTGCGCCAGGGCGAGCCTGCTTTGAACGATGGTTCTCGTGATTGCCGGCGGACGAAGAAAAGGTTGCGTCGCTCCGCTCCACGATGAAGGTCTGCAGCTTTCACTTCCAGCCCACCACCCGCGCCGCGCAGCGTGCTGCCGCGCGCCCGACCGGTTTGTGCAAGGGAGCGAGGCGCGCGGCGCGGGCGAGCGTTGCAAATGCCGCCCGGTGCGATCCTTCGCGCGACAGCGCGTTCGCCTGTCTCGCGAGTTGTGTTGCGCATTGGCGCAGGCACAGTGCGCGTATTCCGGGATCGGTTGTGGCCGCCGCGGCCTTGCGAAGCGAGCGGGCCTGATCGGCATGAAGATCCGCTGGACGCAGCCGCGCAGTGGTCCTGCCCGGGTGTTCGCGAACCAGGGTCAGCATTTCGGACAACGCGTAGACCTCACTGCATGCAGCGAGGCGCAGTATGAAATCGTAGTCGGAAAGGAACAGCATCTTTGCGTCGAATCCGCCGATCTCTTCGATCAGCGAGCGCTGTACGAGCATGGTCGGAACCGCTGTCGAGACCTCGAACCTGAGCAGCGGTTCGAGGATGTGCCCCGAAACCGGCAGAGGCAGAAGGTTTGTTCGCTCTGGCAGCGGTGTCCCATTTGTGTCGATGAACGAATATTTCGTGTAACTCCACCGGCACGCCGGGTGTGCAGTGACGCGTTGCAGTTGCCATTCCAGCTTTTCGGGCAGCCACAGGTCATCCGAATCATGAAATGCCACCCACTCCCCGCGCGCAAGCCGGAGGCCGGCGTTACGGGCCGAAGTGACACCACCGTGTTGGAGCCAGATCGGCCGCACGCGTGGATCCTCGATCGCTTCGAGATATTCTCGCGTGCCGTCTGTGGAACCATCGTCGACCACGATGAGTTCCCAGTCGCGAAAGGTCTGCGCGATGACGGAGTCCACCGCCCTGTGCAGCAGAGGCAGCCGGTTGTACGTCGACAGGACGATGGAAACCTCAGGCGTTCCCATGGCATGCACCGTCCCGTGTCACTTCGCGATTGCCGCCGGCCGCCGATGGCGCGTCCGCCAGCGCCATGCGCGCCACGAACATGATGTCCATGCGCGGCACGCGGCGGGTCAGCCAGGTGAGGATGCGCCGGCGTTGCGTCGCCGTGACCCAGTCTTCGTCGTGGAGCCACAACTGCGTGCGCACCATGTCCGCACGCTCGCGGTTTTTTTCGGCGGATGGTTTCACGCGTTCGATGACGTAGCGGGCGGCGTCCCCGGCATTGCGCGACCATTCGAGGCCGGGGAACGCGTGCAGCCACAGTGCGGAACAGGAAACATCCGTGAGAATTTGGCGGCCGGAAATCCTTCGCAGCAGCGGCGGACAATCGCGCGCAAGCGTGGCGAGCACGGCTTGGGGAATGGCATCCTCGTAATAGCGCGCGGCCATTCGCAGCGGCGGCAGTGCCCACCAACACGCATCCGCGTTCCACAGGAACACCCATTCCTCCGGTTGCAGGCTTCGCGCCAGCAGGGCGATGTCGTGCAGGTGCATCAGGCGCAGGCTGCGTGCGCAGATGTTGCCGGCGGCGTGCAGCAGCAGGTGGGCGAGCAGGGCGCCGCGCGACGGGTAGGGGTTCAAGCCGGCTTCGGGTGCATGCGGCAGGATGCGAGCGGTGATGTCGACGATCGATACCGGCAGGCGTTCGCGTACGTGCGCGTGCAGCTCGATGTTGATCGGCGTGTCGCGGTGTTCGCCCAGCACCGCGGGAGGCGTTCCCGTGGCCGGTTTGAAAACCCGGTGCCGCCAGTGGTCGAATGAAGGAACGTAACCAACGGCGCGGATCAGTCCGCTCGCCGCATCGAAGTCACGCTCCCCGACCAGCAAATCGATGTCGGCCATCGGCCGGTCGCCCGGCGCGTAGAGACCGAGCGCGTGCAACGCGGCGCCCTTCAGTGGCGTCATCGCGACGCCGGCCGCGCGCGCCAGGCTGTCGATCCGTTCCAGCAGCGCGGCGATCCGTGCGTGGCGGATCGCGACGTGTTCGTGCTGGGCTTCCAGGAACCTTCGCCAGCGTGGATGCGCCCAGCCCAAATGTTTCCACAGCAGCGGCGACACGCCGTGTGCCACCGCGACGGCCGATGCGAGCCGCCATTCGAGGTCGCTCCATGCGGGCATTGCACCGCCGGGGCGCGCCAGCTCCGCGGCAATCGCCTCGGTGGTGCGGCGCAGGCCGGCCTCAATGCGTTTGAGTGGCGGCAACACGGCGCAGCGGCTCGACATGGTCGCGACGCGGCAGCGGCGCCGGCGTCGCGTCAGGATTGCGATGGAGGGATTCGCTTGCGATCAGCGCATCCCATCGCGCACCGAGCGCGGCGAGCGCGCGTTTGCGCGCTGCGGGCGAATCGATGTCGCGTGCCTGCTGCAGCGTCACCTGTTCGTGCAGCAGGTCGCGGAAGCCGCGGTAGAACGCCGAGTCGTAGGTGCCCCGGAACATCATGGCCAGGTCGCCACTGTCGCGCCAATGGGTCTTTTCGCCGAGCTGGGTTTTCACCTGTTCGTAGAATCGCGTGCCCGGAAGCGGGTACGACACACTGACGCCGATGTCGTCGGGTGCGGCGAGCTTGATCAGTTCGCGCGTTGCAAGCAGGTCGGAAAGCTGTTCGCCGAGGTAGCCGAGCTGGATGAAAAAGCCGACGCGGATGCCGTGCGCGCCGAGCCGCTTGCGCGCGTCGACGAGCTTGCCGACGCGGGTGCCCTTGGCCATCCAGTCGAGCACGCGTTGGCTGCCGCTTTCCGCGCCTATCCACGCTTCCGCGCAACCGGCGCGTTCGAGCGCGGCGGCCATCGGTTCGGTCGAGATGTCGGCGCGGGTCTGGATCGTGAAGGGCACGCCGCCGTCGTTGTCGCGCAGGCGTTCGGCAAATTCGTTCACCCAGTCGCTGTGGAATCCGAAGATATCGTCGGCGAACCAGATGTGGTCGGGGCGAAACGCGTGCTTCAGGTAGGTCATCTCCACCGCGACTTCGCCGGCCTCGCGGCGCCGGTAGTGATTGCCCCAGATCGGCTTGGCGCACCAGTTGCAGTGGAACGGGCAACCACGCGATGCCGTCATGTTGAGGCTGAAGCAACCGTGTCGTTCCAGCCACAGCGCACGGTAACGCTCGATGTCGATCAGGTCCCAGGCCGGGAGGCCGGTGAGTTGCGCGTCCGGCGGTTGCACCCCGATGCGGGCCGTTCGCGTTTGTCCCGCATCGAGGATGGAGACGCCGGCGAGCCCGGCCGCCCAGCCTTGGGTATCGATGTCCGGATTCGCGTCCAGCCGCCCAATCAACTGGACGAGTGCCGCGATGCCTTCGCCAGCCAGCGCCACGTCGGCGCCCGCGGCGAGAAAAGGTTCCGGACGGTCGGACGCGTCGGAACCGGCGACGATCACCCGCGCCCCGCGCTCGCGCGCCGCCGCGATCATCCGGCATGCGGCTTCGCGCATCCGGCCGAGGCACATCTTGGTGAGGAAGTTGAAGTTGTCCTCGTACAACACCACCACGTCAGGCGCGGCGGACGACAGTGATGCTTCGTAAGCCTCGACGCCGTCGGCGAGCATCGCATCGAACAGCGCGACGCCGTGTCCCATTCTTCGCAACAACGCGGCGATCTGGATGGTTGCAAGCGGGGGGTAGGGTTTGCCGCGTTCCCACTGCTTGGGGTCGTATCGCAAAAAATAAGAATGGGAGACCTGGATTGTCAGCATCAGCGGAGAGGCCTTGTGGGGTGCCGGTGGCAACGCATCGAACACGCGTGGGAGTGAGTGCCGCGGGTGTCGTTGCAGGTTGCACAACGGGAGTCCGATGCGGCCGCGTCGATGCGCAACCTTTTTCGCGCGGCACCGCACCTACGGTGCCATCCGGAGATTGCGAACCCCGTGCGATCCAACCTGGAAGCTTCCTTCGATCGTGCCGGCGCGATGCGCGTCGGCGATGGCACGCATCGGAAGCTGTTCCCACCGCCCAGACCCGCTGCGCCTCCCCTCACCGCAACCCGGCGGGTTCTGGGCGGCCTCTTCCGATTCGAAAGCATCAGCCGTGATTTGATCGATCTGGTCGAGGCCGCGTATGGACGGCTGCCAGCGCAAACGCTGCCCGGTGTCGCCGCGGAATTCCGTGTCGAGCTGTGCCTGCTTCCGCGGCGTGCAAATTCGTGGACGGGTGAGCCGCCAGCGCCGTGGATACGACAGGACGGGAATGTGTTTTGCGCGCATGTCGATGCGTTGAATCATGCGGTCATCGATCCGGAGCGACGGTGGGCGCGGATCACCGCGTCGGAGGACATGCTGCAGCACGCCTATCACCTGCGTTGCGAGTTGATCGAATTCGCGGTGTTCATCCTGGCGACGCGCGCGATTGGCTTGGTACCCCTGCATGGCGCGTGCGTGGGACGGGATGGCCGCGGCGTGCTGCTGCTCGGCGGCAGCGGCTCGGGCAAATCGACGCTGGCATTGCATGGCTTGTTGCAGGGACTGGAACTGCTCGCCGAGGATGCGGTCTTCGTGCGGCCCGGGGATTTGCTCGCGACAGGCGTTCCCAACTATCTGCATTTGAAGGGCGACGCACTGGATTTCGTCACCGACGATGCGATCCGCCGCTGGATCGCGCACGCGCCGGTCATCCGCCGCCGCAGCGGCGTCCGGAAATTCGAAGTCGATCTGCGGCAGGAATACGGCAGGCCCGCGGCGCGCGCGTTGTCCCTGGTCGCTGCGGTGTTCGTGTCTGCCCAGACGGCCGATTCGTCCGATGCCCTGCTGAGGCCGCTCGATGCACGCGAGGCCAGTCTCCTCCTCGAAGCCGACCAGCCCAATGCATCGCGCCAACCGGGTTGGCAACCTTTCAAGCGGCAGATCCTGGACAAGGGTGCCCATCAATTGCGGCGCGGGAGGCATCCGCGCGATTCCATCGATGCGCTCCGCCGATTGCTCGACTGACGCACGCGGCGTGGCCGCGGCCACATCGTCGCCGGTTTTGCCGTCGTGGCGCCGGCGCCTCGATTTGTTGCGCGCATTCGCGCCGATCGTCGGCCGGTATGGCGCGATCCTTGCCGGCACACACGTGTTGTTGTCGCTCGTCGCGGCGCTGACGGGAAGCCTCGCCGCGATCGTGCTGGTACCGCTGATCCAGTCGGGCCACGCGCCGATGTTCGGCGGCCACGTGCTGGCGCTGCCGACAAATACCGGAACACTGCTGGCGCTCTTCGTGATGGCGACGGCGTGCCACGTGCTGCTGCGCTGGTTCGTGTCCGGGCTGGGTGCGCGCATCATCAGCGATTGCGCGATGCGGTTGCGGGGCAGGGTGCACGCGCGGCTGGTCGATGCCGATGTCGTGGCGCTGAACGGATTGAGCTCGGCGGAGATCGCCAACGTCCTGACCGCCAACGTCGAACTCGTCACCCAGGGCGTCGGCGCGACATTGCAATTGCTGGTGGCGGGCGTGACGACCGCCGTCAACCTCGCGGTCGCCTTCTGGGTCTCGCCCGTGCTTGCGCTGATGCTGCCTGCATTGGCGGCACTCGGCCTGGTTGCATTGCGCTGGCATGGCCGCGAGCAGTCGCGGGTCAGCCGGCAATTTGTCGAAGACACGACGCGGCTGTTCTGGTTCAGCGAGGATTTCCCGCGCCGTTTGCGCCACGTCCGTTCGTTCGAGCGCGAAGAGGCGGAGAAGGCCGGTTACGGCGCCACCTCGGCGCGGCTCGCGCGTGCATATCGGCGCCAGATCGAGCTGACCGCTTCCGGAAAACTCGTCGTGGAACTGCTGGCGACGGTCGGCATGGTCGTCATCTTCCTGATCGCCGGTCGTTGGCATGGCGTCGACCAGGCGTCGCTGGTCGCGGTGGGATTGCTGCTTGGCCGCCTGCTGCCCTACATGTCTTCGACGCGGCACAATATCCAGCAATTGCGTCTCGCCGTGCCGGCGTTCGAGTTGTGGCGTCGCTACGCAACCCTCGATCGCGTACGGTGGTCCATGCCGCCGGCAATGGATGCCGGCGGCGCCGTGCGGCGCATCGACATTGAACGGGTGCGATTGCAGTTGTCTTCGCTGCGCGTCGAGGTCGAGAACCTGATCCTGACGCCCGGCGAGATGACCCTGGTCGCGGGCGACTCCGGCATCGGGAAAACCAGCCTGGTGGACGTGCTGGCGGGCATGACGACGCCTGCTTTTTTTGCCGCGCACGTCGACGGACGTTGCGTGGACTTCGACGCCTACCGGCAACTGGTGCGCAAGGGCGCCTACGTCAGCCAGAGCATCCGTCCCTGGCAGCGCACGATTCGCGAGTGCCTGTTGTGGGCGGCGCCCGATCGTATTGATCGATGTCTGCACGAGGTGCTGGCGGACGTGGGCCTCGACGCGCGTTTGCACGGCATGCGCGATGGCCTCGACCTGGAGGTGCAGGGTTCGTCCTGCCGTCTCTCGGGCGGTGAACTGCAGCGCTTGCTGCTGGCGCAAGTCATCCTGCGCCAACCGTTCATCGCCGTGCTCGACGAGGCGACCGGAGCGCTCGATGCGGCGTCCGAAATGAACGTGCTCGAAGCATTGAAGTGGCGCCTGCCGCACACGATCCTGATCGTGGTGTCGCACCGACACGGACCGCTCGACATCGCGGACCAGTGCGTGCATATCGGACGTGGCGGCCGTGCGACGATCGCCAGGGCGGAGACAGTCGATCGCGCGTGCGTCGATGAACCGCACGCCAAGCGCCGCTGAATCGTTCCCGCCGCGTTGACACGGTTTCCACGCGCGCGGATGTAGGCTGTCGCTTTGGAAGGAGAAGCAGCGTGAACGTCACGGAAGAAGGGAAGTCGGCAATGCATGGTGGAGCGGACGCAATGAGTACTGCAAAGGAACAAGTGAGACATGGTGTCAACGTGATGGCCGACCAGGCCCAGGACATGGCGAGCGATGCGTGGCGTTATGCGCAGCGCGGCGGCGACAAGGTGAGCGGTTTCGTTCACCGGCGGCCGGTGGAAACGGCATTGATCAGCGCCGCGGTGGCGTGCCTGATCACCGGGTTGGCCTTCTGGGCGACACGCCCCGACTGACGAGTCAGTTTTCCCCGGATCTGAATCGCTGCACGACGACCGGCACGAGCGCCAGCAATCCCAGGCCCACCAGGGGCAGCCAGATGTGCGGCTCCAGGATCAGCTCGGGCGACAAGCTTTGGCCCGAGGCGATGGATTGCCCGAGTCCGGCACCGATCGCGGTTTCGAACACCAGCATGATGACGCCGCCCAGTGCGGTCGCCAGCGTGAACAGCCAGACCGGACAACGTAGCCAGGCGAGCGCCACGGTGATCCCGCCGAACGGAAACAGCGGCACGAGGCGCAGGAACAAGGTGTACGAAATCGGGTTGGCCTGATAACCCTGCCGCACTCGCTCCACGAATTTCGGTGGCGGCCGCTTGCCCGCGCCGAAGGCGTGGCGCGCGGCATAGAACAGCAGCAGCGAACCCAGCACTTCGCCGACCAGCGACAAGCCGATCGCTGGCCCCATCCCGAACAGCATGCCGCCCGCGATGATGATGAACAGTGGGCCCGGCATCGCCGTGGCGATCGACAGCGTCAGCACGATCACGTAGATGGTGTACGTCAACGCCGGGTGCGCGGCGATCTGCCGCGACCAGTTGGCCTGCTCGGCCATCAGGTGACTGGGTGCCAGATGTTGCAGCATGCCGCTGGCACCCACCGCCACACCGATCGCGATGAGGACGAGCAGTGGCACGAAGGCGCGCAATCGGCTCATGACAAGGCGTGACGGGAGCGCAAGAGTAAGGGGATGGCAAAAAGCATAGCGGGTCGCGAACAGCGACGCGAAACGTACGGGTTCAATATTGACGCGGATCAATCGCTCCGTTCGCGGGCGCGCGAGCTTCATCGAAGCCCCTGTTCGATGCATGTGCGGACCAGTCGCACCTGCTCGACGAATGCTTGCGCATGTTCAACCGTACTACCGCCAACCTGAAGCGTTCGCGTCAATGAGGTTCGCGATGTGCATCGAGCGCATGCAGGAGTTCGACGCTGCGGGGTGCGGCAAGACTGCCGTAGCGGGCGTCGATTGCCGCGAGCGCCTGCATCGCCTGGTTGGCATGGCCCGCGCGGATGAGGGATTCGGCGTCGGCGAGATCCTTCGCGAGCGCCGCTGCATTGCGCGCACGGCACGCATCGACTTTGGCCGCGTCCGGCGCACGCGGTTTGAAAAGCACGCCCAGCGCTCGTGCGAAGCCAGGCGCAGCGGCCAGCACATGGCCCGCATGCAACAGCGTGATGCTTTCGGTGTCGAATACGCACCACTGCTGCAGCGATTCGGCGGTGCGCGCATGTTGCGCCCGCCGGATCGCGTCATCGCTGCCGGTCAGGAATACGATGCGCGAATACTGCTGGAAGCGGTGCAGCAGTTCGGCCGGAGGCAACGGAATTTGCGCGGTGCCGATCGGATCGCTGCCGGCATCCAGCAGCGCGCCGCGGAAAAGATCGGGATAGGCGAGCGCCAGCCGCAGGGCCACGCGCGATCCGCCGGAAAATCCGCCCACGTACACGCGCGCGGGATCGACGCGATAGCGTTGCATCACGTTGTACGCCGCGAGCAATGCGAGCGGATCGCGCCGATTCAGGACATTGGCGTCGTTGCCCGAACCGGCCGCGGAGATGAAGATGACGTGATTGCGGTCCAGCACCGGAATCCATTCCATCGGTATCCGTGCATCGTTCCATGGCGGCACGAACACCATCAGCGCATAACCGCGCGCCGGCGCCGGCGACGCGGGTACGTAAAGCGCAAAATGTTGTTGTACGGGGGCCAGCGGCGATGCCTGCATCGCCAGCGGATTACCGGCCATCGCCCGTTGCAGGTCGATGGCGTGCAGTGGGCTGACCAGCCTGCGCAACAATTCGCCGTTGCGCGCGAGTGGCGCAGGCGTGCTGAAGACGACGTCCCGCTGCAGGCCTGTCGGCGGTGCCGCGCAGACCGCAATGGTGCAGAGGCTTGTCAGGCCCAGTGTGATCAGTCGGCGGGCACCGCGGGGTTTCATCCGTCCGAGATCGCGAATTCGAACGCCGCGCGGATGTGCAGCGCGGCAGAATTGATGCAGCGGACGCCGTCGATCTCGAACAGGCCTTCGTGCTTGTGCGCCGGGAACGCCAGCGGCAGTTCGGTGCATCCGAGATACACAGCCACGTCGCTCGTTGTTGGCCGGTGCGACTCCCGAATGACGTCGCGGAGGCCTTCGGATGCGCCGTCATCGCGCCCGCGCGAAAGTGCATCGATGGCCGCCAGCACGCTTTGCCGGTGTCGTTCTTCCGCCGGAGCGCGCGCGTGGATGCCGCGCCGCCGGAATGCTTCGCGGAACACCGCGGAGGCCATGACGGTACGGGTGCCGAGCACCAGCACCTCCTGCACGCCGTGTTCAGCGCAGGCATCGGCGGCGGCGTCCACGATGCCGAGCACGGGGATCCCGAGACCGCGTTCGATCTGCGCCAGGCGATGATGCGCTGTGTTGCAGGCGATCACCGCGAAATCCGCGCCGCTGCGTTCAAGCCGTTGCAGCGCCGCATGATGGTAGGCATCGAAGGCGGGCCACGAGTCCTCGTCGCCGTCGCGGCCGACCAGGCTTTCCGCTTTCGACAGATCCAGCGACTCGATCGAGATTTCCGGCATCGTCGCGCGGTGCCCGGCTTGCGCGCGCGACTCCGCCAGCGTGCACAAGCCTGCGTAGTATTCGATCGTGGAAGGCCAGCCGATGCCGCCGAGGATGCCGATCTTCTTCATGCGGGTTCGCCCCGGGTAGCGCTCAGGTCATGGCGGCCACGTTGAAGGTGCCGTCCACGA
The DNA here is from genome assembly GCA_035572335.1 of Rhodanobacteraceae bacterium. Lineage (GTDB taxonomy): Bacteria > Pseudomonadota > Gammaproteobacteria > Xanthomonadales > Rhodanobacteraceae > 66-474. The sequence continues at coordinate 24,879 of DATNAW010000037.1, read as the reverse complement.
CTTCGATGAAGTTGCGTTCTTCCTTCAGGATAAAACGCTTCTCCTGCGCGAACGCGAAATTCTTGCGGCCGTCGGCATCCTCGCGCAGGCGTGCTTGATAGGTTTCATACGCAGCCAGGCTGTCGAATCCGATCAGCCCCCAGCCCACGTAGTTGGTGCCCTGCCAGGGCAGGAAATAGCCGATCAGGTAACCACCGCAGCGGGGGATCACCTTGCCCCAGTTTTCCGCGTAGATCTTGAATGCGTCGCGCTGGAACGGATCGATTTCGTAACGGATGATGCAGACGATCTTCATGGTGGAACTCCTGCCGTGACGGGGTTCGGGTGCGATGGACGGAGCGACGAGCCCACCGAGCTGCCAGGTTGCGGCGCCCGCGGCCAGGACCATGCCGTGCGCGAGAAACGCGCGGCGGTCCGGGTTGTCGATGGCGGGTGTCGCGGGTAGCTGGCGCCGGGACTTCATGCGCGCATGCTGGCGCTTGCGCGGCGGCCATGCTTTGATTATCGTAAAAGTATGGATGCAGGAAGCCACGACGCCCCCATCGCCGGAATCGCGGCCGCGATCGCTGAACCGGCGCGCGCGCGCATGCTGTGCCGCCTGCTGGATGGACACGCGCGTACCAGTACCGAACTCGCCGCGGTCGCGGGCGTGACGGCGTCCACCGCGAGCGTGCATCTCGCGAAGTTGACGGAGCGCCGGCTGGTCAAGGTGTTGCCGCAGGGACGCCATCGCTACTACAGCCTGCACGACGAGCACGTCGCTGCCGCGCTGGAAGCGCTGACGGTGGTGGCGGGTGAACCGCGCGCACGTTTCGTCCCCAACACGCCCGAACGCTTGCGCGTGGCGCGCACCTGCTACGACCACATGGCGGGCACGCTGGCGGTCCGCCTGCACGACAGTCTGTTCGCGCTGCGCTGGCTCTCGCGCAGCGGAGACGATTACAACGTCACGCGGGCTGGCGTGGGGGGCCTGCGCGATGTCGGCGTCGATGTCGATGCGGCGCGCGCCTCGCGCAGGCGCTTCGCATGCGCGTGCCTCGACTGGAGCGAGCGCCGGCCGCACCTCGCCGGCGCGCTTGGCGCCGGCGTGCTGCAAGCTGCCTTGGATCGAAAGTGGATCGTGCGCGACCTGGACAGCCGCGCCCTGCAAGTGACCCGCACGGGACACCGTGCCTTCCGTGTGCGATTCGGCATCGAACTTTGATGCCCCGCGCGGGATTCCGTGTGCCGGTTCAGATCCGCCGGCGACGTCCGAAGATCAGCGACGCGATGAACAGGATGATGAAGATGACGAACAGGATCTTCGCAATGCCGGCTGCAAGCCCGGCGACGCCGAAGAACCCGAAGAAACCCGCGACGAGTGCGATGATCAGAAAGACGATGGCGTAGTAAAGCATGGTGCTCTCCCGTTGCTGCGTCGTTGACTGATGACTTCACCTTGAGCGGCGGCGTCGATGAAAGATGCGACTGCAACGTAGCAACAGAACAATGACCCACCCATGACCGCGATGTAAAAATCGCGATGGGCGGGAACGCGCACGTTCAGCTTGCTTTCGCAAGCCAATGGATGCGTGGCACGGTGCGCGGGACGCACTCGCGCGGACCACGCAAGCTTTTCAGCTTGCGTTCGATATTGTCACGACGACTTTCACGTTCCTTGCGCGAGAACGTCGCCGTGATCACGCACCGAACCGGTCAGCGCGCGCGCTGTGCCCAGGAATCGCGCAAACTGACCGTGCGGTTGAAGACCGGTCGTTCGGCCGAATGGTCGCGGCGATCGGCCACGAAATAGCCGACGCGCTCGAACTGGAAGGGGTGCTCCGGTTCGGCATCGCGCAGCGAGGCTTCCAGGTAGCCGCGCACGCTGCGCCGCGAATCAGGATTCAAATGATCGAGCCAGCCCTTGCCGTTGGCGTCGTCCTCCGGATCGGGCGCATCGAAGAGGCGGTCGTACAAACGTACCTCGGCTTCGATCGCGTGTTTTGCACTGACCCAATGGATCGTCCCCTTCACCTTGCGGTCCGCACCCGGCATGCCGTGGCGCGATTCCGGATCGAGCGTGCCGCGCAACCCGGTAATGTTGCCCGATGCGTCCTTGATGACTTCGTCACAGCGCACGATGCCGACGCCGCGCAGGCGCACTTCTCCACCCGGCACGAGCCGCCTGAAGCCCTTCGGTGGCACTTCCGCGAAGTCGTCGCGCTCGATCCACACCTCGCGCGCAAACGGCACTCCGCGCGTGCCGAAGGATTCGTCTTTCGGGTGGTTGGGAAACGCGAGGGTTTCCGTGTGGTCGTCGGGCAGATTGGTGATGACCAGTTTCAGCGGATCGAGCACCGCCATCCGGCGCGGTGCGTGCGCATCGAGATCTTCGCGCACGGCGTTCTCGAGCACGCTGCAGTCGATCACGCTGTTCTGTTTCGATACGCCCGCGCGTTCCCAGAAGCGGCGGATCGCGGCGGCGGTGAAGCCGCGCCGGCGCACGCCCGCAAGCGTCGGCATGCGCGGATCGTCCCAGCCGTCCACGTGGCCTTCGTTGACGAGCTGCAGCAGTTTGCGCTTGCTCATCACCGTATAGGAAAGGTTGCCGCGCGCGAATTCGATCTGCCGCGGTTTCGAGGGCCTGGTCGGCACGCTTTTTTCGACCAGCGACTGCCACAGTTCCGGATGATTGGGCAGGTCGACGTTGTCCACGCACCAGTCGTACAGCGGCCGATGGTCTTCGAACTCCAGCGTGCAGAACGAATGCGTGATGCCTTCCAGTGCGTCGGACAGCGAGTGCGCGAAGTCGTACATCGGGTAGATCGGCCATTCGTCACCGGTGTTCTGGTGCGTGACCTTGCGGATACGGTACAGCGCGGGATCGCGCAGGTTGATGTTCCCCGAAGCCATGTCGATCTTCGCGCGCAGCGTGCGCGCGCCATCGGCGAATTCGCCGGCGCGCATGCGCTTGAAGAGATCAAGATTCTCTTTGACGGAACGATCTCGGTACGGCGATGCGCGGCCGGGTTCGGTCAGCGTGCCGCGGTACGCGCGCACTTCGTCGGCATTCAGATCATCGACGTAGGCCTTGCCATCCTCGATCAATTTCAGTGCAGCGCGATAGAGCACCTCGAAATAATCCGAGGCGTGGCGCAGCTCGCTCCATTCGAACCCGAGCCAGCGCACCGAATCCTTTATGCCTTCGACGAACGCCGGGTCTTCCTTGCCGGGATTGGTGTCGTCGAGCCGCAGGTTGCAACTGCCGCCGAATTCGCGCGCGATCCCGAAGTCCAGGCAGATCGCCTTGGCGTGGCCGATGTGCAGGTGTCCGTTCGGTTCCGGCGGAAAACGGGTCTTCGGACCGGCGTCCAGCCGCCCGGCTTCGCGGTCGGCCAGCACGATCTGGCGAATGAAATGGGTGACGACGGGGGCGTTTTCGTCCGCCATGGGACACATCCTGCTTTGCGAAGCCCGCAAGTTTAATGCTGTCGTGGAAAGTCAGGCCAGGGATGGCCGTGGTGGAGTCCGTTGGCGACTCGTGCTGCCACGGGAAACGGGGTTTCGTGACGCAGCGATCATGGACGATCGCAGAGAAATGCGCGCTTGCTTGCGACAGCCATTGGGGATAGCTTGAAGCCATGCGAATCGTTTATCACGCCGAAGGCATCGTCGATGCGCATCTGGTGAAGGATGCGCTGGAGGGCGCCGGCATTCCGGCGTTCGTCAATGGCGAATACCTGATCGGCGGGATGGGGCAGTTGCCCGCGCGCGATTTCCTGACGGTCAGCGTGCCCGAAATCTTCGCCTACGACGCCGGCCCCATCGTGCAGGAGATCACCGGGATGTTGCGCGCACCGCTGGCGGGCGAGCGGACCGAATCCGCGCCCCCGCTGCGCCTGAAACCCGCGACCGCTTGAACACGCTGGCCACCCCCGTGGAGATCGACGACACGCTGCGCGCGCGGCTTGCCGCGCATGTCCGCGACGTTCCGGATTTTCCGAAGCCGGGCGTGCTGTTCAAGGACATCACGCCGCTGCTGGCCGACGCGCGGGCGTTCCGCGATTGCGTGGGTGCGCTGGCGTCGCCGTGGCGGACGCAACGGATCGATGCGGTCTGCGGCATCGAAGCGCGCGGATTCATCTTCGGCGCCGCGCTGGCGCGAGCACTGGAGACCGGTTTCGTGCCGCTGCGCAAACCCGGCAAGCTGCCGGCCGCGACACTGGCTGCCGATTTCGAACTGGAATACGGGCAGGCGCGATTGGAGGTGCACGCCGATGCGCTTGCGCCCGGTGCGCGCGTGTTGATCATCGACGACGTGCTGGCCACTGGCGGCACGCTCGCCGCGGCAAGGCAGTTGATCGCGCAACTCGGCGCCGACATCGCGGGTGCCGCGGTGCTGATCGAACTTTCATTCCTGCACGCGCGCGCGCGCTGGCCGGCGGACGTGCCGCTGCACTCCCTGCTTCGCTACTAAGGCCGGTTCGGAGTAGCTGTTGTGAAAAGCCACGCCATGGATGGCCGTGGCGGTGTGGGCGGAACAAGGCGTGCGTCGCTTCCAGCCAATGGTGGTGACGCGGCGATCAGGGACGATCGCACTAACTGCTACGAAAACTCGGGCGTTGCGTCAGCACCACTTCGGTGCGGAACGGCACGCCCGCGCGCAGGCCGAATACTTCCACCTTGTCACCGGGTTTCATGGTTGCTTCGCGCGTGCGGAAATCGAACGGATCGGTGATCGCTTGCGTGCCGAGTTTCAGCAAAATGTCGCCAGGCAGCAGCCCCGCCTGCGCCGCGGGTCCGCCCGGATAGACATCCAGCACGGTGGCGCCGCGCGCCGCCGCCGGCAGGCCGGAGTCGGCGGACACCGTCACGTTGCCGACTTCGACGCCCAGCCAGCCGCGCACCACGTGGCCGTGTTCGACGATCTGGTCGAGCACGCGTTTCGCGGTGCGCACGGGAATCGCAAAGCCGATGCCTTGCGCGCCGACGTCGCGGTCCAGCATCGCGGTGTTGATGCCGACAAGCTGGCCTTCGGCATTCACCAGCGCGCCGCCGGAATTGCCGGAGTTGATCGCCGCATCGGTCTGGATGAAATCCTCGTAGGGCGACAAACTCAACTGGCGCTGCAGCGCGCTGACGATGCCCATCGTCACGGTCTGGCCGATGCCGAACGGATTGCCGATCGCCAGCACCACGTCGCCGACCCGCGGCGCGTCGGGATCGACCTGGATCGTGGGCAGCGTGCCGGCATCGATCTTGAGCACGGCGAGATCGGTGTCGGGGTCATTGCCGATCACCTTGGCGTGGGCGACGCGCCCGTCGTGCAGCATCACCTGGATGTCGTCGGCGCCCGAAATCACGTGGTTGTTGGTGAGCACGTAACCGTCGGGCGTGAAGATCACGCCGGAGCCGAGGCTCTGCTCGCGCCGTTTCAGCGCCGGCCCGGCGACGCCGCCCAGCAGCGGGTCCGGGAAGATCTGGATCTGGCGTTCGGTGACGGTCTTGTCGGCGTAGATGTTGACGACCGCCGGCGCGGCGCGCGCGACCGCGTCCGCATAGGAAGCGGCTCCATGTCCGGATGCGGCATGGGCTCCCGCAGGCGCGGGTTCGGCAGGCGGTGCACTGGATTTTCCGCGCAGGCCATCGCGCAGGTGCGCGCCGACGCCGGGCCATGCCAGGCTGATCAGGAACGCCGCGGCCAGTCCTGCGACCACGAATTGCAGGACGAAGAGAAAGGGTCGGAGCTTGTGCCGCATGGAATCGTGGCCCGGTGGAGCGCGATTGGATTGTGCGCCACGGAGGCGAACGCTAAACTAACACGATTTTGGGGCCCGATGGATGCGGGACGGCGGCCGTGGCAGGGCCGCGAGCCCGGGCCGTGCACCCGGACAACATCATCGCGGTGCAGCTCACCGGTCGTGACCACAAGCAGTGCGGAGAAGCGGATGGCGGACGAAAGCATCAACAAGGGCCGACGCAGGTTCCTGACGGCCTCCACGGCCGTGATCGGCGGCGCCGGTTTGATCATCACGGCGATTCCCTTCGTCGAGACCTGGCTGCCCAGCGCGCGTGCCGAATCGGCCGGCGCACCGGTGACCGTCGGCATCGGCAAGATCGAACCCGGCCAGATGGTGCGCTACGGCTGGCGCAGCCAGCCGGTGTTCGTGGTCAACCGCACGCCCGATCAGTTGCAATGGCTGCCCAAGCAGGATCCGCGCCTGCGCGATCCGGACTCCAGGGAATCCGACCAGCCGAAGTATTGCCAGAACGCCACGCGTTCGATCAAGCCGGAATGGATGGTGCTGATCGGCATCTGCACGCACCTCGGTTGCGTACCGGATTACAAGGGCGAGGTGAAGCCCGAACCGTTCGATCCGAACTGGAAGGGCGGTTTCTATTGCCCGTGCCACCACTCGCGCTACGACCTCGCCGCGCGCGTGTACCAGGGCGTGCCCGCGCCGCTCAATATGGTGGTGCCGCCGTACCACTTCGTCGACGACACCCACATCCAGATCGGCGTCGATCCGAAAGGAGCCGCGTGATGCGCGCCTTGATGCAGTGGTTCAACGAGCGCGCGCCCGGCGCGGGCGAAGCCTACAAGAAGCACATGACGGAGTATTACGCGCCGAAGAACTTCAACGTCATGTACTACTTCGGTTCGCTGGCGCTGCTGGTGCTGGTGAACCAGATCGTCACGGGCATCTTCCTGACGATGTTCTACACGCCCACCGCGGCCGGCGCATTCGATTCCGTGCAGTACATCATGCGCGACGTGCACTGGGGCTGGCTGGTGCGCTACATGCACGAGACCGGCGCCTCGATGTTCTTCATCGTGGTCTACCTCCACATGTTCCGCGGCCTGATGTACGGCTCGTACAAGAAACCGCGCGAACTGGTGTGGCTGCTGGGCATGTTCATCTTCCTCGCGCTGATGGCCGAGGCCTTCATGGGTTACGTGTTGCCGTGGGGCAACATGTCGTTCTGGGGCGCCAAGGTCATCATCACCCTGTTCAGCGCGGTGCCGGTGATCGGCGGGCAACTGGTCGACTGGATCATGGGCAGCTTCGTGCCGTCCGATCCGACGCTCAACCGCTTCTTCGCACTGCACGTGGTCGCGTTGCCGCTGGTGCTGCTGCTGCTGGTCGTGCTGCACCTGGGTGCACTGCATGAAGTCGGTTCGAACAATCCCGATGGCGTCGAGATCAAGAAGCACAAGGGTCCGAACGGGCATCCGCTGGACGGCATTCCGTTCCACCCGTACTACACGCTGAAGGATCTGGTCGGCGTGGGCGTGTTCCTGATCATCTGCGCGATCATCATCTTCTTCGAACCCACCGTGGGCGGGTTCTTCCTCGAACACGACAACTCGATCCCGGCGAATGACCTGGTGACGCCGGCGACGATCAAGCCCGTCTGGTATTTCTCGCCGTTCTACGCGATCCTGCGGATGATCCCCAGCAAGGGCTGGGGCGTGATTGCGCTGGCGCTGTCGATCATCGTGCTGTTCCTGGTGCCGTGGCTGGATCGCGGCAAGGTCAAGTCGATCCGCTACCGCGGGGTCGGCTACAAGGTCGCGCTGACGATCTTCGCGATCGTGTTCATGCTGCTTGCCTGCATCGGTGCCGACCTCACGCCGGGCTGGATCGTTTCGATCTTCGGCCCGAACGCCGACATCACCAGCATCGAGAACCTGTTCGGCCGCACGCTGGTGGTGCTGTATTTCGGGTTCTTCGTGTTCCTGTGGGCCTACACGTTCTTCGGGTGGGAGAAAACCAAGCCGGTTCCGGAAAGGGTGACCACGCATGCATAAGTCCATTCAGCGCACCGCCGCGCGCACCTTCACGGCCCTGCTGCTCGCGCTGGTGGTGGCCTTCGCCGCCTCGCCGTCCGCGCTCGCGGAAGAGGGCGGCGGTTATCCCGAAGCCAACATCAACGTGCACGACCAGGCATCACTGCAGCGCGGCGCGCGCCTGTTCATGAACTACTGCGTCGGCTGCCATTCGCTGAAGTACCTGCGCTATTCGCAGATGGCGGAAGGGCTGGGCCTCACCGAACAGCAGGTGATGGACAACCTCGATTTCACCGGCGCCAAGTTCGGCGAGCCGGTCGTCTCTGCGATGCCCGAAGCCGACGCCGAGAAGTGGTTCGGCAAGGTGCCGCCCGACCTGTCGCTGGAAGTCAGCGCCAAGGGCGCCGACTGGGTGTCGGCGTACCTCAAGTCGTTCTACCTCGATCCGGCCACCAACAGCGGCTGGAACAACACCGTGTTCCCGAACGTCGCGATGCCTTTCCCGCTTTGGCAGCTGCAGGGCGAGCAGGTGGCGGTGATGAATCCCGCCGAGGGCACGAACCCGGCCACGGTCAAGGAGCTCAAACTGGCGCATCCGGGCAGCATGACGCCGGCGCAGTACGACCAGGCCGTGCGCGACCTGACCGCGTTCCTGGCCTGGGTGTCCACGCCGGACGAGGCGGTGCGTAGCCATATTGGTGCGTGGGTGGTGCTGTATCTGGTACTTTTTACCCTGTTCGCGCTGGTGCTGAAAAAAGAGTATTGGAAGGACGTGCATTGACTGGTGGGCGCCGTGCCCGCCAGGCGATGACACCCGAACCCGGGACTGTCGCGTCACCGGACCCGCAAGGCCCAAAGGGGACACTGGCATGATCCAAACCGCACATACCACCCGCACCGTGCTGACCCTGTTCACCGCGCCCGACGACGTGCAGTCGCACCGCGTGCGGCTGGTACTGGCCGCCAAGGGCGTGGTCTATGACCGCGTCGAAGTGCCGACCGGCAAGCCGCACGACGAGTTGCTGTCGATCAATCCGTATGGTGACACGCCAACCTTGCAGGACCGCGAAATGGTCCTGTATGAACCTGGCTTGGTGTGCGAGTACATCGACGAGCGTTATCCGCATCCCCCGCTGATGCCGGTCGATCCGCTGTCGCGCGCGCGCCTGCGCCTCGCCTGCGTGCGCATCGAGCGCGACTGGGTGCCGGAAGTGGCCAATATCCGCGCCGGCGGCCGCGCCGCCGAAGCGGCGCGCAAGCGCCTGCGTGACCATCTGATGAGCGCGCTGCCGCTGTTCAAGGCCGCGAAGTTCTTCCTCAATCCGGAAATCAGCCTTGCCGATTGCCTGGTCGCGCCGGTGGTCTGGCGGCTGCCTTCGCTGGGCGTGTCGCTGCCCAAGGAAGCCAAGCCGATCGTCGATTACGGCGAGCGCCTGTTCCGCAGCCAGGGTTTCGCGCGCAGCCTCACGGCCGACGAGCGCCTGCTGGGCGAGTTGTGACCGAACAATCCCCCGCGATGACCTCCAATCGTCCGTACCTGCTGCGGGCGGTGCACGAGTGGATCTGCGACAACGGACTCACGCCGCACATCGTGGTCGATGCGGCCAAACCGGGCGTGCAGGTTCCGCCGCAGGCGGTCAGCGAAGGCCGGGTGGTGTTGAACCTCGCGCCTCGCGCCGTCGCGCACCTCGAAATCGGCAACGACGCGATCACCTTCATGGCGCGTTTTGGCGGCGTCAGCCAGCCCGTCAGCGTGCCTGTTGCCGCGGTGCAGGCGATCTACGCGCGCGAAAACGGGCAGGGTATGCTGCTGGCGGAAGACGCGCCGGGTGGCGCACCCGCGATCGAACCGCCCGGTGATGCGCGACCTGCGAAACCCTCGGCGCCCTCATTGCAAGCCGTGCCGAAGTCGGTCCAGGAATCGCCGGCTGCGGATGACGCTGGCGAACCACCGTCTCCTCCCTCCGACGATCCGGACAAGCCGCGGCCCAAGGGCAAACCCACGCTCCATGTCGTGAAATGACACACGGATTTTCCCCTCCCTCCGGGAGAGGCGGAGCGGAGCGAACGCGCGCGCAGCGCGAGCGCAGCGTCAGATGAGGGTCCACACTCGCGCGTCGTTTTGTTGATTCGACGCCGCTGTCTTTTTCCGCGCGCCTCCTGGGCGGGCGGGTGACTTTCTCCTGCGTGGCCAAGAGAAAGTCACCAAAGGGACGGCCACCCCGCGAACACATCCTGTGCTGCGGGTTCGCGAGCGGCCGCCGGGGTTCGCCGCAGGCACATCGGGGTGCCTGCGGCGAACCGGCGCGCTTCCTGCGTGCAACAGGCATGGAAAATTGGGTGGTCTCGCTTCGAATGAGGCGATAGATGGCCGTCCCATCGAAAAGCACGCCCATATGCGGCTCGGTCGATTGCGTGCAGCGCGCGAAACAGCTCTTGCCGCTAGTGCAACGTCCTGCGCGCGCGCGTGATCGGAACGATGTTGTTGCCGGCGTCGGTGCCAGTCTGGGTCGGCGTTGCGTCGTGCACGACACGGACGGCGGGCGTCGGCGCCGAGAGTGGGGCGTCGCGCTCCGGCACGCTCGCGCTCACGATGTGGTCGCCGAGCAGGATGATGCTGGCAGCGCGGCGGTCGTTGCCGCCGAGGCTGGTGTCGAAGCGGTATTCGCGCGTGATGCGCAGGCCGCCGTGGCGCCAGCTCGCGTGCAGGCGGTGCAGTGCCACGCTGTCGTCGAGGAGTTGCAATCCGTGGCGCTGGCACAACTCACGCGCGTGCGCGACGGCGTGTTCGCGCAGCCTCAGTGCGTGGTACCACCACGCGGCAATGAGGCCGATGGACAGAAGCGGCAGCCAGACTTCCAGCATGTCACGATCCTCGCGCGGTATTGGCGCGCGTCGTCATCATGCCTGTGGCGACAGTGGAAAGACAGTCCGGAAAATGCGGCGCGGTTACTTCACGCGTTCGACGCGCACGCTCTGGTTGCACCCCTGCACGTACATCAGCCAGCTGCCCAGGATCATTGGCTTGATCGTGACCTCGGGGTTGTCCACTTCCGGGCACGAATAACTGCCGGACTCGGCCTGTTTCCAGACCTGGCCATTGTCGAGCGTGAACGTGGATTGTCCCGCCCAGCCGCTGAAGTGTCCGACCAGATGCGTGTTGAATTTGTCGCGCGGCTGGTTGTCGGGATAGAACACCGGCGCGCCGCTCGCGGAAACCATCTTGGTCTGCTCGTGCGTGCGCAGCCAGTTGTCGAGGTTCTGCAGTTCCTGCGGCGAAAGCTTGTCGAGGCCGGCCGCCTTGAAGTCGGCCGCAGACATGCGTTCCTCGAGGGAGGAAAACTGTTGCGCCATGGCAGGCAGGGCGGTGAGGAGCAGGGCCAGAGCGGCCGGCAGCATCAATCGGGTGCGCATGAGGGGCGATGATAGCAGTGCCCCATGCCCGTCGCACAGGGTTTCGATGGGTGCAATTTAATACACTGGCACTCTTTCGCAAACCTTTCCCGGACCGGCGCGTCGCGGCCGGAAGTGCGCAACACCATGCAGGCATCGTCCAGGAATCACGGCTCCCTTCCCGCGCCACCCGTCGCTTCATTGACCGCGCGCGAGCACGGTCTTTGGCAGGAAACCGATGCATTGCTCGCGTCGGTGGATTGCGACGACGACACCCGGACCGCGGCGGCCTGGTATGCGGTGGCGTGTGCCGACCCGGACGCGTGGAACGCCATCGCCGCGCAAGCACCCGGGGCATTGCGCAGACTGGTGGAAGGCCAGCAACAGGCCGAACGCGTGTGGGCGTTGCACGCGGCGCGCGATGGCGCCGGCAACAGCGAAGGCCTGCGGCGCTTGCTGCTGGCGATCATCCGCGACTTGCGCGTGGTGTACCTGCTGCTGGCACGCCAGCTCGCGCGGATGCGCGCGGCGGCGGCGTTGCCGGAAGCCGAATGCCGTGAACTCGCACAGTTGACGCGCGACATCCATGCGCCGCTCGCGAACCGGTTGGGCATAGGCCAATGGAAATGGGAACTCGAAGACCTGGCCTTCCGCTACCTGCAGCCGGACGTCTATCGCCGGATCGCGCAACTGCTGGACGAGCGGCGCGCCGACCGCGAGGCGTGGATCACGCGCTGCGTTGCGCAACTGCGCGAGGCGCTGGCCGCGCATGGCGTCGAAGCCAGCGTCAACGGCCGCGCCAAGCACATCTATTCCATCTGGCGGAAGATGCAGCGCAAGAAGGTCGGCTTCGGCGAGCTGTACGACATCCGTGCGCTGCGCGTGCTCACCGGCAGCGTCGCGGATTGTTACGCGGTGCTCGGGGTCGTGCATGGTTTGTGGCCGATCATCCCGCGCGAGTTCGACGATTACATCGCGCGTCCCAAGGGCAACGATTACCGCTCGCTGCACACCGCGGTGATCGGGCCGGACGGCAAGACCCTGGAAGTGCAGATCCGCACCGAGGAAATGCATCGCGGCGCCGAACTCGGCGTGGCCGCGCACTGGCGTTACAAGGAAGGCGGGCAATCCGACGCGGTGTACCAGGCGCGCGTCGCCTGGATGCGCAAGCTGCTGGAGACGCGTGCCGACGGCGAGGACGACGCCACGCTTGCCGCCGAACTGCGATCGGAACTGGCGGAGGATCGTGTCTACCTGCTGACGCCGAAAGGCGAAGTGCTGGACCTGCAGGCCGGCGCGACGGTGCTGGATTTCGCCTACCACGTGCACACGATGGTGGGCCACCGCTGCCGCGGCGCCAAGGTCAACGGCCGCATCGTGCCGCTGACCTGTCAGCCGGCCAGCGGCGACCGCATCGAAATCCTCACCGCGCGCGAACCCGCACCCAGCCGCGACTGGCTGTCGCCGCAACTCGGCTACCTCAACACGGCCAGTGCGCGCGGCAAGCTGCGCGCGTGGTTCCGGCGCGAAGACCTCGCGGCCAATCTTGTCGCGGGCCGGCAGATCCTGGAACGCGAAGCGCGCCGTCTCGCCGTCCCCGACGAAGCGATGGAACGCCTGCCTGCGCGGCTGGGCCGGAAGGGCCGCGACGACTTGCTGGTCGGACTGGCGCTTGGCGAAGTGGGCGTGGCGCAATTGACGCGTGCGATGCTGGAGACGCAGCCCGCGGCGCCTGCTCCGGCGCTGCCTTCGCGCAGGCCGGTGCAAGCTCCCGACAAGCCCGGCGCGTTGACCGTGGAAGGCGTCGGCAACCTGCTGACGACATTGGCGCGCTGCTGCCGCCCGTTGCCCGGCGACGACGTCGCCGGCTACGTGACGCGCGGGCGCGGCGTCACCGTGCACCGCGCCGATTGCGCATCGCTGTCGCGCCTGCGCGCGCTCCATCCGGATCGCGTGATCGAAGTGCGATGGCAGAGCGCGCCCGACCGCGCCTACGAAGTCGAGATCGTGGTGCTCGGCTACGATCGCCGCGACCTGCAGCGCGACGTCACCAACGTCGTCACCAACTCCGGTGCGCGCATCGTCGCCTCGGACAGCCACAGCGATCACGACCTTGGCGAAGTGACGCTGCATTTCACGCTGCGCGTGCACGATTTCGGCGAGCTTTCTGCGCTGCTTGCGAGGTTGTCGGCCTTGCCCAACGTCACCGAAGCGCGTCGTCTTGCCGCCGGCTGAATGCGGGTCGTTCGCGGCCGGGCAAGCGCCGGGCGAATGCTAAGATGAATCGAACGCGGCCCGTTCCGGCGACGGAACCGGCGAACGGCCGCGTGGTCCCATGGGCGGAGATTCCGGGCGGGCTGTGGTCCGGCCAACGGGCCTGCCAAGGCCATGCCGCGTGGCCGCGCCGGCGGCTGTTTGCCCGCAGGGCAAGGAAGAGCGAGGAAGATGTATGTCGATACTTCGACGAGTGATGACGCAGCCCTGCGGGCAAACAGCCCCGGCCCGTAGGGTCGCTCCGCCGCGGCCGCCATCCATCGGTGCGCGCCTTGACCAGAGGACGACTCTGGCGCTGCGGCGCGCGCCGCGTCTGGCGACCGCTGCGGAAGCAACGTGGCTCACGTGGCATGGCCTTGGCAGGCCCTAGCATGAACGATAGAAAAGACCCTTCGCGCGACAACTTGCGGCGCACCGAGCCGAGGCTCGGCAACCTCGACCACTTCGATGCCGATGGGGATCGACGCGCGACCATGCGCGCGGACCCGGCCGACCGCCCGCCTTTCACGAACGCCACGCGGCAGCGGCAGGCGCCGCGTCGTTCGCGCACGCCGTGGATCGTGCTTGTGGTGGTGATCGTGCTGGCCGGCGCGGGGTGGGCACTGACGCACCAGGCCACGCTGAGCGGCTTGCTGCCGCAGACGCAGTTGAATTCATTGCTGGTGCGCGCCGACAAGGCGTACGCGGCCGGCAAGCTTTCCGGCAGCGCGGACAGCGCGCGCGACCTGTACGAGGCCGCGCGCGCACTCGATCCCGACAACGAGCAGGCGCTGACCGGTTTGCAGAATGTCGGTCACGCCGAACTCGCGCGCGCGCAGGACGCGCTGAAGCAGGGCGACTACGCGTCCGCGCGCACGGCGCTGGAAGAGGGCCGCAGCCTGCTCGGCGGCGGCGCCGACGTGGCCACCGTCGACCAGGCGCTGGCCAAGGCGGTGCTGCACAACGCCAACGTCGGCGTGCTGGTCGACCAGGCGCGCGCGGCGCTCGCGAACGGACACATCGACGGCAACGATGGTGCCGCGGCCCTGTTCGGCAAGGTGCTCGCCGGCGATCCGCGCAACGCCGTCGCACGCCACGGCATGACCGAAGTGGGCGATGCGCTGGCGTCGCAAATCCAGACACAGCTGGGCAATGGCGATCGCGCCGGCGCGCGGGCGACGCTGGGCCGTTTGTCGAGCCTGCTGCCCGGCTATTCGCAACTGCCGATGCTGCGCGCGAACATCGCCGCCGCCGATCGCGCCGCGGATGCACAGCGCGACCAATACCTCGCGCAAGGCCAGGCGGACTTGCGCGCGGGCAAGATGACCGGCAGCGGCACCGACAACGCCGAGGCGCAGTTCAAGGCCGCGCTGGCGGCCGATCCCGGCAATGCCGCGGCGGAGGCCGGCCTGGGCCAGGTCGCCGAAGCCTTGATCGTGCAAGCCAACGCCGCGATCGATGCGGGCCATCCGCACGACGCAAGCACTCTGCTGGACCAGGCCGCCGTGCTGGCGCCGAAGTCGGCGGACCTCACCGCCGCGCGCTCGCGCCTGGCGGCAGCCGGCAAGACGGCCCCTGCCATGGTGTCCGCCGAGTCCTCCGCGCCGCCGCCACCGCCGCCTTTGAGTCCCACGGATTCGGCCAAGCTGGCGCGCCTGATCGCGCATGCACAATCAGCCGCGCGCAACGGCGACATCATGCTGCCGCCGGGCAACTGTGCCTACGACCTCTATCGCGCCGCGCTCGGCATCGACGGCAACAATGCCGAGGCGCAGGCGGGCCTGCGCAACCTGCCGGAAGTCACGCGCCAGCAGTTCCAGCGCGCGCTGCGCGAAGACAATCTCGACAAGGCGCACGACATGCTGGGCACGCTGGAGCAACTCGACCCGGGCGATCCCGCGGTGGCGTCGATGCGCCACGGCTTGGGCAGCGCATGGCTCGATCGCGCCGACCATTACGCCGGACTCGGCGAACTCGGTGCCGCGCGCGCGGCATTGCGCGAAGCGCAACGGTTGGTGCCGGACGATCCGCGCATCAGCGAGGTGGATGCCAAGCTTCACCGTAATGGCTGACGCCGAATCCTGGCGGCGCGCGCCGGTGCTGGTGTGCGGCGCCAGCAGCCAGATCGGTTTCTTCCTGCTTCCGGAACTGGTGCGTGCGGGCGTTCCGGTGCTGGCGTTGTCGCGCAGGCCGCGCGCTGCCACGACGGGCGTGACGTGGCTACAGGGTGCACTGCCGCAAGCTCCCGCCGCCGCGAATGGCGCGGGATCCGTGTGTTGCTTCGCCCCACTGGATGCCTTGGCCGCGTGGATCGACGCAGGTGCTGCAATGCATCTGAAACGCGTGGTCGCGACCAGTTCCATGAGCGCAGAGAGCAAGCAGGCTTCGCCGGTCGCGGCCGAACGCGAAGTGTCGCGGCGTTTGCAGGAAGGCGAAGCCGCGGTGGCGCGTGCTTGCGAAAGGCGCGGCATCGCGTGGACGATCCTGCGGCCCACGCTGATCTACGGCGCGGCGCGCGACCGCAGCCTCACGCCGCTCGCGCGCCGCGCGATGCGCTGGCGCGTGTTCGGATTGCCGGCGGGTTCCGGTTTGCGCCAGCCCGTACACGCGGCCGACATTGCGCAGGCTGTCGTGCTTGCGCTGGACGGCGGCGCGGTGGGACGCGTGATTCCCATCGGTGGTGGCGAACGTTTGCCGGCTGCGCAAATGTTCGCGCGGGTGCGCGCGAGCCTTCCGGTGCGCACGTTGCCGCTGCGTGTTCCGTCGCCATTGATCCGCGCCGGTGCGCGCCTGGTGCCACCCATGCGCGGTGCATTGACGCGCCTGAAACAGGATCTGATCGCAGACAACGGCGAACTGGAACGGCTGCTCGGCGTGCACCCGCGTCCGTTCCGGCCCGGCCCGGAATGCTGGGACGCGTCGAGGCTTTGAACGTCGCGCGTGTCGCGCGGGCGGTCCCTTACAATGCGCGTGCAGGACGGAAACCGATCATGGACATGCACATCGCGCCCGCGACGGTGCGGCAAATCGCCAGCGAGTTCAGAAGCCGCAAGCCTTACGGCTATGCAGCCGTCGACGGCCTGTTCGACGCGGCAACCGTGCTGCAGGTCGCGCGGGAAGTCGAAGCCAACCTCGCGCGCTATCCGCAGGAAGAAAACATCTACGCGTCATGTCGCAAGCATCGCCTGTCGGTGCTGGCCGAGATGCCGGAGCAAGCGCGCGCGTTCATCGCGGCATTGAACGCGCCGCCGTTCCTGCGCGTTCTTTCCGAAGTCACCGGCATCGAAAACCTGCAGCCCGATCCGGAGCTGCGCGGCGGCGGCATCCACGCGATTGGCCGCGGCGGCTATCTCAAGCTGCACACGGATTTCAATTGGCACCGCGGCATGTCGATGTACCGGCGCCTCAATCTTCTCGTCTATCTCAACGAGGACTGGCAGGACGCATGGAACGGCAACATCGAGTTGTGGAGTGCCGACGCGCGCGAGCGGATCTTCTCGTTGTCGCCGCGCGTCGGCCACGCGCTGCTGTTCGAAACCAACGACATTTCCTACCACGGCCATCCCGATCCGCTGGAATGTCCCGAGGGCGTGTTCCGGAAGTCCATCGCGCTGTATTACTACACGCCCACCCGGCCTGCGGCGGACCTGCGCTTCGGCAAATCGGAAATGACGAATTTCGTCGAGCGCCCCGCGGAGACATTCGAGACCGACAAGGTGCGCAGGCTACGCCACCGGTTGCAGTTGCAGGCGAAGCGTTTCGCGCATGCGTTGAAACGGGGCGGCAAGGATTGAAGACGCAGCCTTCCGCGCGAGCCAGGATGCAGCATGCCTGAGCAGGCCACGACGGTCTCGGCGCGCGCAGCCGGCGTGTGCGCGGTGGTCGTCACCTATCACCCGGACGCGACGTTGCTCGCCGCGCAGCTGGATGCGTTGCACGCGCAGGCCGATCACATCGTCGTGGTGGACAACGCCACGCCGGCAGACTCCGTGCGCGTGTTGTGCGCAGCCTGTCCGCAAGTCGAATTGCTGGCGTTGACGGAAAACATCGGCCTTGCGGCGGCACTGAACGCAGGCATCACGCGCGCGCGAGAAACGCCGGGCATGACGCACGTCCTCCTGATGGACCAGGACAGCGTGCCCGAGCCCGGCATGGTCGAGGCGCTCACAGCGGCGCTGGATCGGCAGTCGCGACATGCGCGGGTGGCGGCGGTCGGAACGCGTTTCCTCGATCCGCGCGAAGGCGTGGACTCGCCGTTCGTGCGCATCCGCTTTCCCGTCAACCGGCAGCTGCATTGCAATGGCGCGTGCGATGAAGTCGCCTGCGATTTCCTGATCACGTCGGGTTCGCTGATTCCATTGGAAGTGCTGGACGAGGTCGGCGGCATGGACGAACGCCTGTTCATCGACAACGTGGATCTGGAATGGTGTTTCCGCGCCACGTCGAAAGGCTATGCGCTGTTCGGCGTTTGCGGCGCGCGGATGCTGCACCACCACGGCGCGACCCGCCATCGCGTGCCGGGCGTGCCGCGCGGCGTGGTAGTGCACACGCCGCGGCGGCTGTTCTACATGATGCGCAATCGCGTGCTGTTGTACCGGCGCGCCTGTACGCCGCGGCGCTGGATCGCGCAGGACTTGCCAAGGCTCGTCGTCAAATTCCTGCTGTTCGCGTTGCTGATTGCGCCGCGCCGGAAAAACCTGCGCTGCATGCTGGCAGGCTTGCGCGCGGGCATCGCCGGCCGCGCCACACCGCCGCCGATGGACGATTGATCATGTGACGCCGACGCGTTCCTGTTCCAGTTGTTCGAGATGACGCCAGCGATTGGCGATGGTGCAGAACAGCGCCGCGGTGCGTTCGGCATCGTACACCGCGGAGTGCGCTTCGTTGGCGTTCCACTCGTAACCCGCGGCCTGCACCGCGCGCGACAGCACCGTCTGGCCGTAGGCCAAACCGCCGAGCGTCGCGGTGTCGAAGCACGAGAACGGATGGAACGGATTGCGTTTGTGGCCCGTGCGCAGCACCGCGGCGTTGAGGAAGCCCAGGTCGAACGCCGCGTTGTGGCCGACCAGGATCGCGCGCTGGCAACCGGTCGCCTTGATGGCGGCGCGCACGGGTTTGAAGATCAGGTCCAGCGCCATGCGTTCCGGCAGCGCGCCGCGCAACGGCTGGTCGGGATCGATGCCGGTGATTTCCAGCGACTTGGGGTCGATGTGCGAACCCGGGAACGCCTCGACATGCGTCGAGACCACGGGCTCGGGCGTCAGCATGCCGTCGCCGTCCATGCTCACGATCACCGCGGCGATTTCCAGCAACGCATCGCGCTGCGCGTCGAAACCGCCGGTTTCGACGTCCACCACCACGGGCAGGAAACCGCGGAAGCGCGTGCACAGGCGTTCTGCGTAGGCTTCGATCTGTTTATGCATCGCGCCAGCTTATCAGCGGCAGTGACGCATCAATGAATGTCGGGCATCAGATCGTCTTGTGCTTGTAGGCACAGAGATCGCGGATCGGACATTCGGGACATTTCGGCTTGCGGGCGGTGCACACGTAACGGCCGTGCAGGATCAGCCAGTGGTGCGCGCCAAGCTTGTATTCGTCCGGCACCACTTTCGCCAACTTGTCCTCGACGGCGCGCATGGTCTTGCCGGGCGCGAGGCCGGTGCGGTTGCAGACGCGGAAGATGTGCGTATCCACGGCGATCGTGGGTTCGCCGAACACGGTGTTGAGGATCACGTTGGCGGTCTTGCGACCGACGCCGGGCAACGCTTCCAGTTCCTCGCGCGTGCGCGGCACGTCGCCGCCGTGCTCGATCAACAACGCGCAGGTCGCGATGATGTTCTTCGCCTTGGCGTTGTAGAGGCCGATGGTCGAAATGTATTTCTTGAGGCCTTGCTCGCCCAACGCGAGGATCTTTTTCGGCGTGTTGGCGACCGGGAACAACCGCTTCGTGGCCTTGTTGACACCGACATCGGTGGCCTGGGCCGACAGGATCACCGCGACCAGCAATTCGAACGGCGTGCGGTATTCGAGTTCGGTGGTCGGTTTCGGATCGAGCTTGCGGAGACGGCCGAAAAGCTCTGCAACCTTCTCGCGCTTCATCGGTGTTGCCCACGCTTGGCGCGGCCGCGCGCGATCGCCGCCAGCACTTCGGCATGGCTGATCGTCTGCGCCGGCAGCGCGATGGGTGAGGGAACTTCACGCCGCCGGGCGGCACGCTCGGCGCGTTCACGCGCGAGCCGCGCGTTGCGTGCCAGATAGCGTGTGCGCGCCTGTTCGGCACGCGCGCGTTCGCGCAGTTCGGACTTGCCCCAGCGGAACCAGTCGAGCAGCGGAATGTGCGAAGGACAGATTTCCACGCAGCGGTTGCATTCGTTGCAGGCATCGAGCCGTGCGGTGCGCGCTGCGGCGAAGTCATCCTGCACCAGCGCGAAGAACAGCGCTTCCGGATCCAGCGCATCCGGGCACGCGCGGGCGCATTCACCGCAGTGGATGCAGGGTCGCTGACTAGAAGTTTCAGTGGACATGCCGGCGCAATTCCAGCACGTCGATGGTGGGCGGGCAATCGAAACGCAGCGGCACGCCGGTCATGCCGATGCCGGGGGTCACGAACAGCTTGCCGGTCGGCGTGTCGTAATAGCCGTTCACGTATTTTTCGTCGCGGATCAGCATGAACATCTCGTCGGTGAGCCAGGGGATGTAAACCTGCCCGCCGTGGGTGTGGCCGGCCACCGCCAGCGCGAAGTCCACGCCGTGCAACGCGCGCAGGCTGTGCGGCTGGTGCATCAGGACCAGCAGCGGTTTGTCGTGCGGCAATGCTTTCAGGAACGCCGTATCGTCGCGTCCGCTCCACCACTCGTACAGGCCTGCCAGGCGGAATGTCGGGAAATCGACCACGCGATGTTCGATGAACCGCACGTTCGGCGCGGCCATCGCGCGGACGATCTTCTGCGCCAGCGGCGGTCCAGGAAGTTGCACGTCGTGGTTGCCGAGCACCACGTAGGTCGGATGGTCGATGTGCCGCAGGGGCGTCAGCGCGGACGCGAGGTCGTAGCGCGGATCGTAGGTGAGGTCGCCGGCGATCAGCACCATGTCGACGTGCAGCGCGTTCAACTTTTCGACCATCTGCGCCAGTTTCGAGGTGCGCGTGAAGATGCCGACGTGCATGTCGCTGACCAGCGCGATGTCGAGGTTGATCGGCGCCGGGATCACGGTGCGGCGCACGACCAATTCGTTCGGTTCGACGAAGCGCGCCCAGCACAGCACCGCGCAGATGACGACCAGCACGATCGCGCCGATTGCGCGCCCGCGGCGGTGTCCGTGCCAGCGCAGGAAAGTCTTGAATCCCGATTGCACGAGCAGCGGCCACAGCAGCCACGAACCGTGCAGGAGCACCAGTTGCACGAACGCCTTGAAGCGCTGCTGCGGCTCGATGTCGAACGCCGGGTATTCCCACGCCGGCCAGACGATGCAGAACACCACGATTGCGGCCAGCCACGCGCCGCGCCACAGCCAGCGCCGCCGCGTTGCGCTCAGGGCGGGCATGGCAGCATCGGGCGCGGCAGCCGCTCGGGCACGCCACGCGCCGGAACCATCGCGATGCAATCGACCGGGCAGGGCGGGATGCACAGTTCGCAGCCGGTGCAGAGATCTGCGATGACGGTATGCATCAACTTGCTGGCACCGACGATCGCATCGACAGGACAGGCCTGGATGCATTTGGTGCACCCGATGCACACATCTTCGTCGATCACGGCGACGCGCGGCGGTGTTTCGACGCCGCATTCCGGATCGAGTGGCAGCATCGGACGGCCGGTGATCCGCGCCAGCACGCGCACGCCTTCCTCGCCGCCCGGCGGACAACGATTGATCGCCGCCTCGCCGCGCACGATCGCTTCGGCATACGGCCGGCAAGCGGGATAACCACAGCGGGTGCACTGGGTCTGCGGCAGGACGCCATCGATGCGGTCGGCCTGCGCATCGAGCGCCCCGTCCGTTGGCGGCATCTCCACGTTCATCCTGTCATTGTAGTCGTCGCGTTCGTGCAGGCCCCGTACAAGCGGCGGTATGCTCGCGTCAATACGGTCATCGACCGCAACGGAATCGCCCATGTCCGCACTCGCCGCGCTGCGCGCGCTCGACACCACCCAGCGGCACACCGTCGCGGCCACTTTCCTCGGCTGGACGCTGGACGCGTTCGATTACTTCCTGCTGGTGATGGTGATGCCGGCGGTCGCGAAATCGTTCGGCGTCGACGTGCCGGACGTCGCGATCGCGCTGCTGCTGACGCTGGCGTTCCGGCCGCTGGGTGCGCTGATCTTCGGACGGCTGGCCGACCGCTACGGGCGCCGGCGCATCCTGATGATTGACGTGACGCTGTATTCGGCGCTGGGCCTTGCGTGTGCGTTCGCGCCGTCGCTGCTTGCATTGCTGATACTGCGTTCATTGTTCGGGATCGCGATGGGCGGCGAGTGGGGTATCGGTGCATCGCTGGCGATGGAATCGATTCCCGCGAAGTCGCGCGGCATCGTGTCGGGCATCCTTCAATCGGGTTACCCGTGCGGCTACCTGCTGTGCGCGCTGGCCTATGGCCTGCTGTTCGACAGCATCGGCTGGCGCGGGATGTTCGTGCTGGGCGTGCTGCCCGCGCTGCTCGTGTTGTACCTGCGCCGCAGCGTGCCGGAGTCGCCGGTGTTCGAGCAACGCACGCAAGCCGGTGTGCGCCGCGGCGTCAGGGAAACCATGCGCGGGCGCTGGAAGCTGTTCATCTACATGATCGTGACGATGGCGGTATTCAACGCCTTCAGCCACGGCTCGCAGGATGTCTATCCGACCTTCCTGCAGGAGCAGATGCATTTCGACACCCACATGAAAAGCCTGTTGACGATCATCCTGAATCTGGGTGCATTGGTCGGCGGACTGGTGTTCGGACAATGGTCGGAAAGGATCGGCCGGCGCCGCGCGATGGCGATCGCCTGCGTGCTGGCGCTGCCCGCGATCCCGTTGTGGAGCTACGGCGGCTCGGTGCTGCTGCTCGCGATCGGCGCGTTCTGGATCCAGGTCGCGGTGCAGGGTGCGTGGGGCGTGGTACCGGGCTACTTGAACGAACTTTCGCCGGACGACGTGCGCGGCACCCTGCCGGGCTTTGCCTACCAACTGGGCAACCTGCTGGTGTCGTGGACCGCGTTCGCGATGACCTGGGTGGCGCACTCCAATGGCGGCAATTACGCGATCGTGCAGTCGGTGTGGATCGGCGTGGTCGCGATCCTGCTGGCGTTGCTGACCTGGTTCGGGCCGGAGGCGCACGGTGCGAAGTTCGGCGTGACGCGGGAAACCGGCGACGCTAACATGCGCGGTTCGCCGATTCCCGAGTGACGTTTCCATGCGTGCCGAAAAAGATTCCGTGGTCAGCTTTCACTACGTCGTGCGCGACGCGGCTGACACTGCGGCCGAGCCGTACGACGATTCGCGCAAGCGAGGCGAACCGCTGCTGGCGCTGCTGGGCCACAGCCAACTGGTGCCCGGCGTCGAGAAGGCGCTGACCGGCCGCGAAGCCGGCGAGAAATTCGAAATCGACATCGCGCCGGAAGACGCCTACGGCGAACGCCAGGAAGGCCTGCTGCAGCGCGTGCCGAAAAAATATTTCCAGAACGCCGAGAAGCTCAAGCCCGGCATGACCACGGTGCTGCGGACCAAGGACGGCGGCCAGCGCATGGTCACCATACACAAGGTCGGCATGAGTTCCATCGACGTCGACCACAACCACCCGCTGGCCGGCAAGACCTTGCACTTCGACATCGAGATCGTCGAAGTGCGTACCGCCGCGCCCGAGGAGATCGCGCACGGTCATGCCCACCCCCGCGACGGACACGCCAACGGATAAAGCTTTTCCCCTTCGCGCCGAAGGGAGTGATTACGACGCGGGTGGAGGCGTCGCGGAAGCAGGGGCGGCAGGGTAGATCACCGCCGGCTTGTACTTGGCGTATTGCTGCAGCAGCGCTTCGAATCCCGGATCGTGGCGAATCGGGTCCCAATACGGATCCAGCCAAAGCAGCATAGGCGAATAAGTCGTGCCGATGCCGGGTGCGATCACGGCCTTGGCCAGCATCGGCACTGCCAGGTCCGGGCGGTGCGCCTGCGCGTAATCCTGCGCGGCCGACAACTTGATTTGTGGACCATAAACCTGGTCTCCCGTGCCGCCCAGGATCTTCAACGATTTGGCGATGGCGTCCAAACCGGCTTCGTTCTGGCCCGAGCCGATCTCCGCGTAACCGACGTTCAACCATTGATACGCAAGACTGATTCCCCGCAACATCTCGAGCTGCGTGCGGAGCACCGGCAGCGATTTCGCGAACAGCGGCCGCGCACGGGCGTCGTCGCCCATCAGCCGGTACAGGCTGGCTTGTTGCTCCGTCTTGGTACCGTTGAGCGCGGGCTGAAAGTTGTCGGGTGTGTCCGGGATACTCTCGAGTAACGCGAGCGCCTCCCCGAATTTGCGCTGATAGGTCAGCAGGGTGATGCGCTGGAGCTTCAGTGCCGGGTCATCGCCTTGCATCGCAGCCAACGCGCGCGAAATGTCGCCGGTGTTGTAGGCAATTGCATTGCCGTAGTTGGCCTTGGCATTGAGGTTGTCCGGGTCGATCGCCAGCGCGCGCTGGAACCATGCCTCCGCCTCGGGATAACGGCTGGCCAGCATCTGGGTGGAGCCCAGTTCGTAGGCCAACGCTGAATTGCGCGGATCTAGGGCAAAGGCTTTCTGTAGCGACGCGAGCGCGTCATCAAAGCGGCCCTGGCGGCGTTGCACGTAGCCCTGTGCCGCCAGCGCATCGGAATCGTTGGGTTTCAAGACCAGCGCCGCGGCGAAGGCTTTCAGCGCGCCGGTGTAGTCGCCGCGTCCATAGTAATCGCTGTAGCCGAGCGCGAGCTGTGAGGCCGAGGCGTCCGGCGCCAGCTTCAACGCCTGCTCGGCGTCGGCGCGGGCTTGGGTGTGGAGTTGTTTCACGTCCATGCCGCCGCCGCCAAACCAGGCCATTGCACTTTCGACCCAGGAGACCCGCGCATACGCCAGCGCGAAGCCAGCATCCTGTTCGATGGCCTGCCGGTACAACGGAATCGCGGCACGGAATTTTTCAGTGTCGTAATTGGTGGAACCCTTGTTGGCCAGGAATTCGGCACGCAGGAACAGGTCCATCGCGGCCTGGTTGTGGGTGGGCACCGCGGCGAGGTTGGCGGCTTCCTTGCCGGACAGCTTGGTGTTCAGCGCCGTTGCGATCTTTTCCGCGACATCGCCCTCGACGCCGAAGATGTTGTCCCACGTGCGCTGGTAGCTCTGCGCCCAGATGTGGCTGTCGGTCCGCGTGTCGATCAACTGCACGTTGACCAGCACCTCGTTGCCGGCCTTCTGCACCGACCCTTCCAGGATCGTCGCGACGCCGAGTTGCTCGCCGATGGTTTTCAGGTTGTCG
>DATNAW010000036.1:0-3274 GCA_035572335.1 Rhodanobacteraceae bacterium | reverse complement strand
GTCGGCATCCACATGGGCGACGTGGTGATCTGGGAGAACGCACGCGAAGACGTCACGCGCGGCGCCAAGCCCATCGAAGTGGAAGGACTGGTGAAACCCGTCGCGGCACGCCTCGCGCAACTGGCGCGGCCGCAGCAAATCCTGATGTCGTCTGCCGCCGCCAGCATCGCGCATCGCGCGGAAGGCGAGCTGGGCGTGAATGCCTCACGCCACGTGCACTGGAAGGACCACGGCAAGTACAGCTTCAAGGGCTTGCCGGAAACGCTGGACGTGGTGGAGGTCGGCGAGGACGACGTCGCGCCGCTGCACGCGCCGAAGTCCGGACGCACCGCGAAGAAGATCCTGCCTTGGTGGCGGCGTCCGCTGACGCTGGCCGCCGAGGCGGCGATGTTGCTGATCGCGATCGGCGCCAGTGCATGGTTCGTGTTGCAAAGCCCGCCCACGCTGGCGTTTGCTGCGCGTGATTGGGTGGTGGTCGGCAACGTGCAGAATCACACCAACCAGAACCAACTCGGCGCGCCGCTGGACGCCGCGTTCAAGATCGGGCTGGAACAGTCGCAATACGTCAACGTGATTCCCGACATGCAGGTGGACAATGCGCTGAAGCGCATGGAGAAGCCCGTCGGCACGCCGGTCAACCGCACCATCGGTTCCGACATCGCGATGCGCGAAGGTGCGCGCGCGCTGATCCTGCCCAGCCTCGCGCAGGTCGGCGGGCGCGTCCAGATCAGCGCCGAGGTGATCGATCCGCACACCGGCGTCACCGTATATAGCGATTCGGCTCAGGCCGACAGCGAGCAGCAGATCTTGCCCGCCACCGACAAGCTTCTTGGCAAGTTGCGGTCGCGGCTGGGCGAGTCGCTGGCGTCGATACAGAAGACATCGATGCCGTTGCAGCAAATCACGACCGGAAACATGGACGCCTTGCGTGCATTCAGCAAGGCGGAAGAAACGTTCGGACGCGGACAGGTCGAAAATGCCGTGCTTTTGTTGCATGAAGCATTGCGGCTGGACCCGAATTTCGCGCTGGCGTGGGGGAGGCTGGCCACCATCCAGAATGCCTGGCTCAATGACCCGCGCGCCTCGTACGCCAGCCTGCAAAAGGCGGAAGCAAGCCGCGACCGGCTGAGTGCGCGCGAGCGGCTCGCGGTCGACGCAACCATTGGCCAATACCAGGATGCCGACAAATGGGTGGCCAATTGGCAAACGGCCGTCCAGCTTTACCCCGACTATTCGAGCGCGCAACAGAATCTCGGATTGGGGCTGTGGTGGTATCAGCACAAGCTCAAGGAGTCGATCCCGCACTTCAAGGCGGTCGCAGAATCCCGCAATCCACTGCGGGGCATCAGTTGGATCAGCCTGGGCGCCATCGAGACGGAACTGGGCGATTACAAAGCCGCGAAAGCAGATATGAGGCAAGGTCTCAAGCTCATCGCTGTCGTGCCCCATTTCGAGGATGTTGCGCCCGATCTGGCGCAACGCGATTACAAAGCGGTACTGGCCCGGCTGGATAACGCACCCGCGGCGTTGCCGGCTTCGATTCAAGCTGAAAAAGAACTTCGCTACGCGGCGGTGGCGATCGATCAGGGTCACCTGGATGCGGCCAAGCCGTATCTCGACAAGGCTGCGCAATACGCGACGCAAGCGGCGTCAAAAGAACAGCAGGCGCGTGTTGAGCTTGCGCGGACGGCGTTCGCTTTGGCACAAAAAAACAGTGGCGCGGAAACGCAATTGAAGACCCTGATAGACGGCGAAATCGCGCGCTTGAAAACATCGGGCCAGGCGCTGGACGGCAGCACCCCGGTCCATCTCGCCATCGCGGCGATGCTGGCCGCACGACGCGGGCAAGCGGAATGGGCGCGCGCGGCACTGGACGCCTCGCGCGAGGTGTCACTGGATCATGGCTACTACGATCGCGCCGCGTTGTGGCGTACGGCGGATTGCGAAACGCAGTACGTCGGCGCGCCCAAGGATCGAATTGCCTGCCTCACCAAATTGGTTGACGGGCGCGAATACTTCCAGACCCACGTGGCATTGATGCTGGCCTACCGGGCCGATGGCGACACGGCCAATGCCCACGCGCAGGCGCAGTGGCTCGCCGCGCATCGCGGCCAAGCCACCGCCGAACTGGAAAACGAGCCGGGCCTGATCCCGAACCTGCTGGCTTTGCGGGAAGCGCAATAAGGCATGCCGGTCAACGGGAAGCTGGACGCGGAGTTTCCCGCGTCCAGCGGCGGCGCATTACTTCAACAGGAAGACGGAGATACAGACTTTCCCCATCGGGTCGTCGAACTGTTCCTTGTGGATCGCCGCGACCTCCTGCATCGGCGGCAGCTTCCGCACCGCGGGAATCTGCGACGCATCGACCTCGATGCCGTGCGCCTTGAGCGCGGACGCCGGATCGCCCAGCATCTGTTCGCGAAAGTCGTGGCTGGTCGCAAGAAGATCCAGAACCTTGTGCAGCGCCTGCGGTGACGGATTGCCCTTGATCATCTAGGTAGCCCCTTGCTGGATGGAGTGCGGTTGCTGCGTGGCCCCTGAAAGCGCCGGTAGCATATCGGAGTGACGAGCCGGGCGGCAGGGGCTGCCGGACGCTTCGGGGAACCGTCGAAATGCCGACATCGAGAGTCCGCCGCTGCGCCCAGTTGCAGTTCCGCGTGGATCAATACAAGACGCTGGATTTCGCGGCGCTGCTTTCCGGGCGGCCTGCCGTAAGCGTGAGGAATGTCAGGCAGGCGCTGGCCGCGCATCTCGATCAACCCGTGGAAATCGACGCCGCCGAAATGCAGGCGCTGGCCGAGCTCGATTGCGGAACGTGGTCGACTTGCGATGCGCTCGTTGCGGCCCACGGCGCGGCATGCATCGAAGGATTGCTGGCGAAGCAATTGCTGCTGGTCGAGGACGACGATTCGCCCGCAGCGCGACGCGACCGTGACGTGCGCGCTTCGCACTGGCATGGCGGCGCCGCCATCGCGCATGCGATGTCACGCTGGTCGCACAACGACAGCATCGCCGCGCAACGCGAATCCCGCCTGCAGTCGGTGGGCGACATGGTCGAAGCGTTCGGTCCGCCGCCGCAGCATTTCCATCGTCGGGACGATGCCGTCGCGCGCGTGGCGCTGGATGAGCCCGCGCGCACCGCACTCGACGACCTGCTGGAACGCCGCGCCACCTGCCGCAACTTCGACCTCGCGCAGTCCGTTTCCGTGGCGCAACTGTCGACATCGCTCAAGCGTGTGTTCGGGGTGCAGGGCATGGTGGAACTCGCGCCGGG
>DATNAW010000035.1:0-14439 GCA_035572335.1 Rhodanobacteraceae bacterium | reverse complement strand
CGCGGCGTACCGCGGACTGGTCGAGCATCCCGGCTTCGTCGATTACTTTCGCGCCGCCACGCCGATCGACGTGATCGAACGCATGACCATGAGTTCGCGCCCGGCCAGTCGCCGCAGCATGCACGGCGTCGAGGACCTGCGCGCGATCCCGTGGGTGTTTTCGTGGACGCAGTGCCGCTCCATCGTCACCGGCTGGTATGGGCTGGGCAGCGCGCTGGAGCGTGGAGCCGAAGCGTTCGGCAATGCGGAGCTGGCGGAGATGGCACGCGAATGGCCGTTCTTCGCCAACGTGCTGGACGAAGTGGAAATGCTGCTGGCCAAGTGCGACCTCGGGATCGCCGAGGCGTTTTCGAAACTGTCCGGCCCGCTGCACGCCGAGTTCTTCGGGTTGATCGAAAAGGAATTCACGCGCACCCGTCACTGGCTGCTGCGGCTGAAAGGCAGCGACAAGCTGTTGCGCGACGATCCGCGGCTGGCGCTGTCGATCCGCTTGCGCAATCCCTACGTCGATCCGATCAGCCTATTGCAAGTGGACCTGCTGCGACGCTGGCGCGCGAGCGGCGGTAAGGACGATGCACTGCTGCGCGCGCTGGTTGCCTGCGTCAATGGTGTGTCGCAAGGCTTGCAGAACACGGGTTGAGACATTCCGGGCCGGGCCTGCGCGGCACGCTTGGCGGTCAGATGCTGATGTGTGCTCGCGCCGCGGTCAGATGCTGGAGAAACTCAACCGGTAGCCGTCGGTCCATTGCGTGGCCGGTTCGACCGTGGCCCAACAGGACCGATCGCGAGGTCAGATGCTTGGAGCCCGCGCGGACCTCTCATTGAGCACTTACGATCGCAGCTCGCGTACCGACTCGCGATTCGCAATGCGATCGATCAACGCGCTCGTGGACTTTCCGGGCAACAGCGGCACGAGCACGATACGTCCGCCGGCAGCCTCCACCAATTCACGTCCTACCACCTGTTCGACCCGATAATCCTCGCCTTTCACCAGGATATCGGGAAGTATGGCCTGCAACACTTCGAGGGGCGTGTCTTCCCCGAAGATCGTGACGGCATCGACGCAACCAAGTGCCGCCAGCACTGTGGCGCGCTCGCGTTCGGCGATCAGTGGCCTCGCGGATCCCTTGAGCCTGCGCACAGACGCATCGCTGTTGACCGCCACGATCAGCACGTCTCCGTGTTGCGCCGCCTGACGCAGCAGCGAGAGATGCCCGGCATGGAACAGGTCGAAACAACCGTTGGTGAACACGATGCGCTTGCCCGCGTTGCGCCAGCCGTTCACCTGGTTCACGAGCTGATCGAGGTCCAGTACCTTGTGCGCGCTTTCACCAGCAATGAAGTCGACTATTTCGTTTGTTGCGACGCTGACGGTTCCGACTTTCCCGACCGTGATGCCGGCGGCGGCATTGGCGATGTTCGCTGCTTCGACGAGTGTCGCGCCGGCCGCGAGCGTCGTGGCCAGCACCGCGACCACGGTGTCGCCCGCGCCGGTCGGATCGAACAGCGAACGTCCGCGTGCCGAAATCGCGTGGGGATGCCCACGCGCCGGCACCACCAGCATGCCGCGATCTCCGCGGGTGACGACCATCGCGTCGATGCAGGCATCCAGGGCGAGCGATTGCGCGCACGCGGCGATGGACGCGGTGTCCGCCGGATCGAATGTCCTGCCTGCTGCGGCTTCCAGTTCGTGCAGATTGGGGGTAAGGATGCCCGTGCCGCGATAGACGCCGAAATCCCGCTGCTTGGGATCGACCACGATGCGAATGTCCCCCGGCGCGGCAATCTCCCGGATGCGGCCGACGAGCGCTGGCGTCAGCACGCCTTTTGCGTAATCGCTCAGGATGATGATGTCCGGTGAGGGACCTTCCTGCAGGCGTGCGACTATCGACTCGACGACATCTCCCGGACACGCCGAGGTGTCTTCCCAGTCAAGCCTCACCAGTTGCTGGTTGCGGGCGAGGGTGCGCAGCTTGCGCGAGGTCGGCCGAGCGTCAAGTTGTTGCACTGCCCGGGTGTCGATGCCAGATTCCTGGCACAGGTCGAGGATGCGCCGGCCCGCGACGTCGTTCCCCGTCAGTCCCGCAAGCGTGACGTGCGTGCCGAGTACCGCCACTTGGCGTGCCACGTTGGCGGCGGCGCCTAGGCGGTCTTCCGTGCGCTGCACGCGCACCACCGGCACCGGCGCTTCAGGGGAGATGCGCGCCACGTCGCCGAAAGCATATTCGTCAAGCATGATATCGCCTACCACCCATGCGGCGAGGTCGCGGGCGCGGTCGAAGATGCCGGCCAAGGAAATTGTGTCGAGCTTTCCAACTGACGTATCCATGTTGGGGCTACCGTGCGGCATGCGTTTCGAGTGCCTGGGCGAGCACGTGGATCCAGATGTCATGAACTTCCTGGATGCGCGCCACGACTCGCGACGGCGCCTTCAGCGAGAGATCCGCCAGCGACGCCAACGCGCCGCCGTCGCCGCCCGTCAGAGCAATGACCTTGCATCGCATGGAACCCGCGGTTTGCGCGGCAGCGAGGATGTTCGGCGAATTTCCGCTGGTGCTGACCGCGAGCAGCACGTCGCCCGGTTGCGCGATGGCTTCGATTTGGCGAGCGAAAATGCGGTCATAGCCGTAGTCGTTTCCGATCGCCGTCAAGGTCATCGTGTCCGAGGTCAGCGCGATCGCCGCCATCGCGCGCCGATCATCCCGGAAGCGGCAGACCAGTTCGGCGACGAAATGCTGCGCGGACGCGGCGCTGCCGCCGTTGCCGCACACGAGAATTTTTTGGCCG
The DNA here is from genome assembly GCA_035572335.1 of Rhodanobacteraceae bacterium. Classification (GTDB taxonomy): domain Bacteria; phylum Pseudomonadota; class Gammaproteobacteria; order Xanthomonadales; family Rhodanobacteraceae; genus 66-474. The sequence continues at coordinate 11,652 of DATNAW010000035.1, read as the reverse complement.
GACGCGAGGCACGCCTGCATGACCGCGACGGCTTGCTCGAGCAACGGCGCGAGTCGTGCGACGTCGCGCATCACGGCGTTGTGTTCATCGAATATCGAAAGGATGTTCACGGGGTTCCCGACCTTGCGAGGGAGACCGAATGGGACAACAGCGCCGAGGTGAATGCGCGGATGTCGTCGAAAATAGGCACGCCGGTACCGGCAACCGCCGCTTCGGCGAGGGAGCCTTTTCCGGTTCGCACCAGCACCGCGGCGATTCCCGCCGATTCCGCGGCCTGAAGGTCGCGGAAATCGTCACCCAGCACCACCGTGGCGTTTCGCGCTGAGCCAGTCGCATCAAGTGCTTGCAGGAGCAGTCCAGGCGCGGGTTTGCGACAGTCGCAGCCCTGCTCCGGTGCATGCGGACACACGAACACGTGCCCGATGGTGGCGCCTGCCTGCGCGGCTTCGTCGAGCATACGCGCGTGGACGACATCGATTTGTTCGCGGCTGACGATGCCGCGGCCGACGCACGACTGGTTGGTGGCGACCGAGATGCGCACACCTTTCGAACCGAGCAATGCCAGGCTTTCGAGCGCGCCCGGCAGCCATCGCCATTGCGCCCAGTCCACGACATAGCCGCCATCGCGCGGCTCCGCATTGAGAACGCCGTCGCGGTCGAGGATCACGTGGCGGATGGAAGAGCTCATGGCGCCTCAGCGATAGATGTCCGATTGCGACAGGTAGCGTTGCACGTACAGCCGTACCCCTTCCTCGACGGCCTTGAAGGGTTGCGTGAAGCCGGCCACGCGCAGGCGGTCCATGCGGGCCTGCGTGAAATACTGGTAGTGGTTGCGCAGCGCTTCGGGCATGTCGCGGTAAGCGATGCGCGGCGGGTGATCGAGTGCGGCAAACAGCGCACGCGTCAGGTCGGCGAAACTACGCGCCTCGCCGGTGCCGACGTTGAAGATTCCGTTGATGGAAGGGTGGTCGAGCAACCACAGGACCACGTCCACGCAGTCGCCCACGTACACGAAATCACGTTTCTGCTCGCCGTCTGCGATGTCGACGCGGCCGGATTTGAACAGCAGGACTTCATCGCCATGCGCGGCCTCGGGATAGATCTTGGCGACGACGCTCTGCATGCTGCCCTTGTGGTACTCGTTAGGGCCGTACACATTGAAGAACTTGAGTCCTGCCCATTGCGCGGGGAGCGCTTCTCCATCGACTACTGCGCGCGCCACGCGACGATCGAACAGGTGCTTGCTCCAGCCGTACAGGCTCAACGGACGCAACCGGCCCAGCGCGGCGCAGGTATTGTCGTCGTCGTGGCCTTGCTCGCCTGCGCCGTAGGTCGCCGCCGAAGAGGCATACACGAAGCGCTTGCCGTGTAGCGCGCACCATTGCCACAGTTGCCACGACAAACCGAAATTGGTCCGCAGCACGAGGTCGCCGTCGCTGGCATCGGTGGACGAGATGGCGCCCATGTGGACCACCGTCGCCACGTCGTGCACGTGCCGTCCGAGCCACTCTGTCAGTGCGCCCGGGTGAATCATGTCGCACAGCTCGACCTTGGCGAGGTTCCGCCACTTGCCCTCCTCGCCGAGGAAGTCGCAAACCGCGACAGGCACGCCGCGCTCACCGAGCGCCGCGACGATGTTCGAACCGATGAATCCGGCGCCGCCGGTGACCAAGATCATCGGCGGGTCGCGTGTGCGCGCGCCAGCATCGGCAGGCTGCGGCGATGGCGTATCGAAGATCGCGGTAGTCATCGAGTCACCGGGTTGGCTGCCCGGGTGGCCCGGCCACTGGTTCCGCGGGGAGCATTTCGATCAGCATGCTCGCCCATTCCGCGACGTCTTCCGGGGATTTCCCGTTGATGTCGAATGCTTGGCTGCCGTGCCCGTACGGTGCGTATTTCAACGAATCCGAGGCCTTGAACAATCCGATCGTCGGCACGCCAGCGGCGCTGGCCAGGTGCATTACACCGCAATCGGCGCTCACGAAACAGGTCATGTTGGCAATCACCGCCGCCACCTTGCGCGGACTCAGCGAACCGAAGGAGGGTAGTCCCAGGTGGGGCTGGCCATCCGCGGGCACGATCTCCACTATGGCGGCGTCGGGGTGCCGCGTCCTGACCACATCGAGGAAGGACTGCCACCATTCCTTGCCGCAGGCCTTGGCTCCGGTGGCTGCCGCGAATATGCCGATGATGCGCAGTGCGCGTGATCCATCCTTGACATTGATTGCTTGTTCGAGCTGGGCTCGGGCGTGCTGCCGTTCCTCTTCGGAAAGCCGGATATCCAGGTTGGGAAATTCCAGTGCCGGAGATTGCGGATTCATCACTCCGCGCAGCAGATGGACCGGCCACTGCGCCATGTGCACCGGAGCCTGCTCCATCCATGTGAGTGCCGGCCCCACGGGCGACCGGCTGCGCGGAGCGCCGATCGCAAATCTCGGATTGGCCACGGCAACAAGCAGGCGGCTCGACTGGGATGCCTCGCAGGGATCGATGGCCAGATCGTAACGTGCCCACCGGATCTGCATCGCGATACGCGCGAGCTCGATTGGGTGCCTGACCATTCGCCTGGACAGGTTGTGAATGCGCCGGATGTTCGGAAACTCTTGAAACAGTTCGGCCACATGCTCGCCGGCCAGCACGATGTCGATGTCGGCTTTCGGGAAGAGCCTCTGGATCTCGGTCACCAATGGCGTGAGCAGCAACAGGTTGCCGAGCCGGTGGTTGGGGCGGCAGATGAGAATGCGGCGGATGTCCGCCCCGGACAGGTCGGCAGCGGACGTCAGACGTGCATCGCCGGTGCGAAACAACGGCTGCATCGCGCGACGGGTCACCCGTCGCCTCAGTTCGCTGTAACGCCCGCGTTTGACCATGCGTTCAAGGCTGCTCACTGATTTTCCTGAGAATCCTTCTAGGGCCCGCCGCAGGCCCGAAGCCCAGGCGCCGCCGTGGGGGTGGACTTTTGTGGCGGCCGCGTAGCCCCTGGATGCGGCAGGCCGTGCGTTCCTGAACTTCAATGCAAGCTATTTCCCGGTGGCGTTGCGGCCTGATTTTGCTTCTGACGTCTGCCTGAAACGCGCCTGCCGATACGCTCAAAAACGATGGATGAATCCCACCTGGAAGCCACCAGGCAGCCAACCGAGGATCAACGGCGAATCCCGGTGCCCGGCCCAGATGCCGACCGCCGTGCCGACAGCCCAGCCGGCCAGCACGTCGCTCTGCCAGTGGCCGTGCACCTTGACGCGCGCGACGGCGTCGTAAAGCGGCAGCAGTTCCAGCGCGTAAACGGCCGGATGATCGCGTCCATACGCAACCACGAATGGCGTCACCGCACCGGCAATGGCGCTTACCTCGCCGCTGGGGAAACTCTGGTAACGCGTGCCCTTGAACCATTCGTTCGGATCGCTGGTCTGCGACGGACGTTCGCGCTGGAACGTCCATTTCGCACCTTGGGCAATCACGGACGACACCGCCATCGAATCCAGCGAGCGCCAGAACGTGTTGCCCAGTTTGTCCTGGTCGCCGAGCGCGAGCGAACCGCCCACCACGGTCAAGATGGTCGCGCCCATCAGCGCCTTCTGGTTGTTGCGCGCCCAGATGCCGCTGTTGTCGTAATGGACCAGGTGGTCGATGCCGAACGGGCCGCCGGCGACTGCCACGCGCAGCGGCGCCATCGCGCATACCCAGACCAGCAGCAGCATGCTGGCGCGCCGCGCAGGGCCACCGCACTTCGTCATTTCACCGTCCGCGCCTATCCATGACGCTTGTATAGCGATACTCGCTTCGCGCTTGCTTTGGCTACGCTTTCGCTGGCCTTTCGTGTCCTCTGCCGACAGTCGCGTCACGCCTGCCGGGATGCCGCCGGATCAGGAATCCGTGCCGTTCAGCTTCGAATGGATCTGGCCGTTCTGCATCGATTCGCGATAGTGCGCGACACGCTGGCCATGGTTCTGGATGACATCCACGTCGACATGTGCATCCTTGCCGTGGCCGGCCGCGTCGGCTTCGAGCGCGGGGCCATTGCCCACGCGTTCAGCCTTCGTGATGGCCTCGTCGAAGTCGAGCTTGCTGCCGTCCAGCGCATGCGCGCCTTGGGCCTCACCGCCGCGGGCGGGCGCGCTGCCCAGCACCTTGCCGGTGGTGGCATCGATGCGCAGCAGCAGCTTCGCGCCGCCACGCAGCACGCTGACTTCATACCAATGCCCGTGCTGATTGGCTTCCATGCCGTAACCGAACGCATGTCCGCCGCCGCTTTCGGCGATCTTTACGGCCTGGGTGGGTGTGACGGGCGCCTTCAACACGGCGGCCATCTCCATGTGATCGCCGGCCTCGATATGGCCTGCGAACGCGGCGCTCGAGACGCCTGCGGCGAGTGCGATGGCCGCGCCGATGGTGACAATGCGTTTCATGTTCGCGACCTCCTTTGTGGAAAGAGGAACGAGCATGCTCCGCGAATCTTTGGCGTTGCTGTGCGGGTGCTTAGGGAGCGCTTAGTGGTCGTTGCGCGATCGCAGTGGTAGTTTCGTGCGTCGGGTCAATGGACGTTGGAGCGCGGTGCATGAACCTGCTGCTGGTCGAGGATTCGGAACGCCTGCGCGACAACGTCGCGCGCGGATTGCGTGCGGAAGGCTTCACCGTCGACGTGGCTTGCGACGGCGTGGAGGCCACTGGATACCTCGCCGGGTTCGGCTACGACTTCGTGATTCTGGATCTGGGTCTGCCGCGCCTCGATGGATTCGGCGTATTGGGCGCGCTGCCCGCGGGCGGCGAACGTCCGCGCGTGCTGGTGCTGTCGGCGCGCGACCAGGTGCACGACCGCATCGAAGCCCTGAATGCTGGCGCCGACGATTACCTCGTGAAGCCCTTCGCGTTCGAGGAAGTGCTGGCACGCTTGCATGCCCTGGCACGGCGGCCGGCTGAGGTGCAGGCCGATGTATTGGAACACGCTGGCGTGCGGCTGGACGCGCAGGCACGGAGGGTGACCGCCAACCGCGGCATGCTGCAATTGACGCCGCGTGAGTTCGCATTGCTGGAACTGCTGCTACGCCATCGTGGGCGCGTGTTCACGCGCGCGGCGATCTTGGAACGGATCGCGGGCAGCGGCAGCGAGGCTTCCGACCGCAGCATCGAAGTGGTGGTGTTCAGCCTGCGCCGCAAGCTCGTCGACGCGGGTTGCGAGGGCCTGATCGAGAACCGCCGCGGCGCGGGTTACCTGATTCCATGAAAGCGATGCAGCGAAGCGCCGCGCCGCAGTGGCTGCTTTCGTTTGCGGACGAATGTCGAGTAGGCAGAATGATGGAACACGGATGCCACTAAGAAGACCGCGGAAGTTCTCGCTGCGCGCGCGCCTGACGCTGCTGCTGGCGCTGGCGGTGCTGGCGGTGTTCGGTGTCGCCGCGAAAATCGTGGACTGGCGCGCCGATGCCGAGATGCAGCAACGCTTCGATGCCTCGCTGCTGGCGCAGGCGCAATCGCTGGCCGCGCTGACGCAGGTCAAAAATGGTCGCATCGAAGTGGATGCGGAGGATGCCGCCACTGCCGTGTTCCCGGGCAACGCCGACATGAGCTGGTACGAACTGCGCTGTCGCGATTTCGTGATCGCACGCACGGCCGAAGTGCCGCCGTCGATCCATGCCGGCGAATCGCCCGCATTCGCCGATGCGCAACTGCGCGACGGCCGCCCGCTGCGGGTGGTCGCTTTCCGTTTCGCGCCGACGCGGGAAGGACGCGCGCCGGCGTCGACAGCCACGAGCTGTGCGTTGACTTACGCCCTGGACAGCGGGCCGCTGGACAACCTGCTGGACGCGCTCGATTTCATCCTGCTGGCCTGCTTGCTGGGCGCATGCGTGCTGGTGATGTTGGCGACGCCGTGGCTGGTACGGCGGGGCTTGAGACCGTTGTCGGTGCTCGACCGCGCGATGGCGGACATCGGTCCGGATGCGCCCGGTGGCCGCCTGCCCGCCAGCACGACCACCGAACTGGCGTCGCTGGTCGCGCGCTTCAACGAGGTGCTGGCGCGGATGGACGAAGGACTCGCGCGCGAACGCCAGTTCGCTTCGGGGCTGGCGCATGAATTCCGAACGCGGCTCGCCGAACTGCACACGTTGGTGGATGTGGAAACGCGCTATCCGAGCGGGCGTGACACGCGCAGCCTGTTGCAGGAAATCGGCAGCATCGGAACGGAACTGGAGGCCACCGTCACCGCGCTGCTGCAACTGACCCGCATCCAGTCGGGTCTCGAACAGTCGCGGCCGGAACGGTTGCTGCTGCCGCCGTGGTTGGGACGAATTCGGGCTCGGCACGAAGCCGGGGCGCGTGCGCGCGACGTGCGCGTCGAAACCGATCTTGCGTGCGGTCCGGATTTCGCAGTCGAGACCGATGCCGCGTTGCTGGAAATCGTGCTCGACAATCTGCTGGGCAACGCCGTGGCCTACGCGCCTCGCGGCAGCGTAGTCGAGTTGTCCGCGAACCACGATGGCATCGAGGTTTGCAACGCAGCGCCCGCGCTGCATCCGGAAGACCTTGCCAATTTCGGCCAGCGTTTCTGGCGCAAGGAGGCGCAGGGCGCAGGCCACGCGGGACTCGGGCTTGCGCTGGCCGGCGCCGCGGCGCGCGCGCTGCGCAAGACGTTGTCGTTCGAAATGGAGGATGGTGTATTGCGCGCCAGCCTGCATTGGCAGAAGGGCGTCGTGCCCCCGCAAGCGGGACAAAATCCTTTGACGGTCAACCGGGCGATTTGAACCGCATCGCCAGCGCATACAAGGCAGGCATCACCACCAGCACCAGCGGTACCGCCATCAGCATGCCGGCGATGATCGCGATCGCCAGTGGCTGCTGCATCTGCGAGCCGCGGCCGATCGCGAGCGCCAGCGGCAACAAGGTCAGGATCATCGCGATGCTCGACATCAGGATCGCGCGCATGCGACGGTGCCCCGCCTGCAGCAGCATGTCGCGCAGATGCGGCTTCTCGTCTCCTTCGGCCGGCTGCTTGCGTATCTGGGTGAGTTCGGAGAAATAGAAGATCGCAAGTTCGGTGACGATGCCGACGATCATCGTCATGCCCATCATCGAGGAGATGTCGAGTTCGATGCCCGTCACCCACAACCCGATGAACACCCCGCAGATCGCCAGCAGCGGCTGGATCAATACCACGATCGCGGCGAGGAAGCTTTCGTACAGGAACAGCAAAAGGGTGAACACCAGCGCGATCGCGGTCAGCAGCACGATGGTGAGGCCGTGGAACGCGATCTGCTGCTGCAGGTACAGCCCGCCCAGTTCGTAGTACATCCCATGTGGCAATTCGCCATGCGTCGATAGCAGCTTCTTGACGTCCGCCATCGTGGAGCCCAAGTCGCGCCCCGCAATGCGACCGGTCACCGCCACCATCCGCTTCAGGTTCTCGTGGTCGATCTCGGGTTGCCCGCGCTTTTCGGAAAGCGTCGCGACGCGGGAAAGTGGGAACACATGACCGCGTCCGTCACTGATCGGCAACACTGCCAGTTGTTCGATCTCGGCGCGTTCGTTCGGCGGCACCCAGACCCTGACATCGATCATCTTGGGTCCGCTCGGCAATTGCGCGGCGATGTTGCCAGCCGCGGCCGCGGCCACCTGACTGGTCACGCTTTGCGGATCGAGCCCCAGCAACGCCGCCTTGACCGGATCGACGTGTACCTCCAGTGCATTACCTGCAGGGTTGATGCCGTTGCGCACGCCGACCACGCCATGGATCTTCGAAAGTTGCCCTGCAACTTTCTTCGCCGTAGCGTTCAGCTCGTTCACGTTGTCCGAGAACAGTTTCACCTCGATGGGTTCCGGGACCGCGGTGAGGTCGCCGATCAGGTCTTCCATCAGTTGCGAAACATCGATGTCCAGCCCCGGCACCTTGGCGGCGACTTGCTCGCGGATGTGTTCCATCACCGTTTCAGTCGAGGGCCGCGACCCGTTCTTCAGGCGCACGAAGATGTCGCCGCGATTGGCTTCTGTGAGGCCGCCGCCGAGTTGCAGGCCGGTGCGGCGTGACCAGGTATCCACGTAGGGATTGGCGTGCAGGATCGCGGCGACCTTGCGCAGCAGACGATCGGTTTCTTCAAGCGAGGTGCCCGGTACCGAAAGGTAGTCGAGCACGAATCCGCCCTCGTCCATCTTGGGCATGAAACCGGAGCCGACCGACTTGTAGGCGAAGAATCCCGCGACCACCAGCGGCACCAACCCGATCAACAGCAGCGCGGGCCATTCCAGCACGCGCAGCAGCACGCCCTCGTAGAAATGCGAAAACCTCTGTCCGAAACGACCGGGCTTGTGTTCCTGGGCGTGGCGCTCGTCGATGAGGCGCTCGGCTAGCAGCGGCACTGCGATGAAGGTGAGCAGGTACGAGATCACCAGCGCGCTCGCCATCGTCAGAGATAGCGCCTTGAAAAACGCGCCGGTGACGCCGGTCAGGAATGCCAGCGGCAGGAAGATGATGATGGTCGCCGAGGACGAGCCCGTCTGTGGGTGCGCAAATTCACGCGCGGCGGCGGTGATGCGATCGCGCACGGCTCCGCTTTCGGCGGTGATCCGGCGTATGATGTGTTCTAGCATCACCACCACATCGTCGATCAGAAGCCCAACGGCGGCGGCCATGCCGCCCAGCGTCATCATGTTGAAGCTCATGCCGAACAGCTTCAGCAGCAAGGTGGTGATCGCGAGCGTCGCCGGCACCACCAGCATCGCGATTAGGATCACGCGGGTGTTGCGCAGGAACACGAACAGCACGATGCCAGCCAGCACGATGCCGATTAGGATCGCGTCGCGCACGCTGCCGGCGGAGCCCCTCACCAGTTGCGTCTGGTCGTACCAGGTCGCGATCTTCACGCCCTTGGGAAGCTGCGGTGCATAAGACGCAAGCTTGGCCTTGACCGCGTCCACCATCGCCAAGCTGTTGGCAGCGGATTGCTGGAAGACCTGCATCAGGATCGCGGGGCGGCCATCGGCATCGGTTCGCACCCACTCCGGTTTGGTGGAGCGTTTCACGCTCGCGACGTCGCCGACCCGCACCCCGCCGCCCGGTCCGGCGCGCACCACCACGTCGCCCAATGCATGCACGTCGGCCGGCTGATTGTTCGCCAGCAACAGGAACAACTTGTAGTGGTCGGCCAACCGGCCCAGCGCCGAGATGTCGGCCGCGCCGGACACGGCCCGGGCGACGTCGGCCATCGTCAGATCCTGCGCGCGCAGTTTCGCGGGGTCGACATCGACCTGCAGTTCCTCGGTGCCGCGACCCTGCACGTCCACCCGCGCCACCCCTTGCACGCCGCTGAGCAACGGCAGCAACTGGTACTTCGCAAGGTCGTACAACTGGGTCTGCGTGAGGGTCGGGCTGCGTAGGCTGTAGGCAATCACCGGTTCGTTGACGGTCGGGTCCATGCGCACCGCACTGATGCGCGTGCCCGGCGGAAGGTCGGGTAGTACCTGACTGGTCGCGGCGTTGACTTCCAGGAACGCGCGGGCCATGTCCGCGCCCCAGTCGAAATCCACGTTCAATTCGGCGCTGCCGCGGCTGGTTGTGGAATGCACGTCGCGCACGCCGCGCACGCCGCGGATGGCCTCCGCGATGGGACGGGTGACCGCGACAGCCATCTGGTCGGCGGGTCGATCGCCGGCATCGACGCTCACGCGAACGCGCGGGAACGAGACGTCCGGGAACAGCGCGACCGGCAAGTTGAACACGGCGCCGAGGCCGCCCAGCGCCAAGATCGCAATAAGGAACAACAGCGAGCGCCGATGCGCGTGGAACCATTGCGCAATGTTCATTGCGCGGCGGTTCCAGCCGAATGGGTGGCGGGTGACGAGGCGGCGCGCACGGGATCGCCATCGGAAACTTCATAGCTGCCGAGCGTAATCACCGGCGTGTGCGGATCGAGTGCACCGGCGACGCCGACCGGGCTGCCGTCCGACGCCAGCACTTTCACGTCCACGCGCTTGGCCTTGTCGTGTTCGATCTGGAACAGGTAATCGCCTTGCGCGTCACTTTGCAGCGCGTCGCGCGGCACCGACCACGCGGTGAACTCGGTGGTATCGATCGTCGCCGACAACGCGGTGCCGGATGCGAGCTGCGAAGCTTGCTGGAGCGTCGCGACCACATCGACCAGATGGGTCTGCGGATTCACCGCGCCGCCCACCATCGCGATGCTGGCGCGCAGCGGTGGCGCGCCGCGAGAGTCGTACACCGGATGGATCACCACTGGCATGCCCAGCTTCAGATCCGCAGCGGCGGCGGGCTCCACGCCAAGTTGCGCGGACAACGCCGACTGCGGCGCCAGCTGGGCCAGCGTGGTGCCCGCGGCGACGCGTTGCCCATGTTGCACGTCCACGGCCGTGACCACGCCGTCGGCCGGTGCAATCAGAGCGGTCACTGCGTGTGCGCCGCCAAGCTGTGCCTGCGCGCCCAGCGCGGCTTGCGCGTCGGTCAGCGCCTTGCGCGCGGCGTCCAATTGCGCGTTCGTCGCGAGTTTCTGCGCATGCAGGCGCAGTGTGCGCGTCAGGTCGTCGCGCGCGACCCGCAAGGCACTTTGCGCCTGCAGATACGCGCTGCGGGTCGCCGGATCGGTCGCGAGTTTCAGCAGCACTTCACCATGCTCGACGCGGCGGCCTGCGAGGACGTACGTCTCGGTGATCTGTCCGGCCTGCGGAAGGCTGAGCGACAATGCATTGCGGTTGTCGGCGGCCAGCATGCCGAACGCGGCGATGTGCGCGTGAAATGTTTGCCGCACTGGCATCGCGGTGCTGACGTCGACCGGAGCTGGGGTGTCCGCATCGGAGGGTCCGCCCGAAGAGCATGCGGCCAAGAGCAAAAGCAGCCCGCAAGTCAATGTGAAGGGACCCGAATATCGCAGGGGGGAACTGGAAAGCATCTTTTTTGTGTTGTTTGCGTTCATTTGCGGACAAAGCGTTTTCGATTATTTTCGGAAGGCGCTGCATCGGGCCAATTGCCCACCAGGGCATCCAGCGCGATGCCGGTTTCGTGGGCGTCCCGATCCAGCGCCAGCAGCGCGGTGTCGGCAGCGAGCGAGTTGGCGCGGATTGCAAGATAGGTGGGCCAATCCAGCCGTCCCGCGGCGTAGTTGGTTCGCGCGGCGTCGCGCGCCCGCGCCAGTTGCGCGGCATGACCAGCAAGCGTGGTGCGTTGCGCGCCATCGCTTTGCAAGTCCGCCAGCAGGTGTTGGACTTGGTTGCGATCGGTCAGCAGGCGTGCCGAATATTCGTCGTGGAGCTGTTGCCGTGTCGCGCGCTCGACGGCGACGTTGCCCCGGTTGCCATTGAACAGGGGCAGCGAAAGTGAAATCGAGAATCCGCGGCTGGAGATGCTGCCGTTGTCGCGTGCTTTCACGAAACCGACCGAGATTGCCGGAAACTGCGCGAGGATCGCCGCGCGAAATGCCTGGTCCTGCGCGCGGTAACCGGCTTGCAGCGCCAGCAGGTCCGGACGCCGTTTTGACATGTCGCTGAGCGCGCGCTGCACTTCTCCCGCATCGGGTTCAACCATGAAGGGACCACCGGTGAGGTGCAGCGGCACCGACGCATCGAGTCCCAGCAAATCGTGCAGGTCGTGTTCTGCGAGATCGAGTTGCCGCTGCGCGTCGGCGAGCTGGTTGGCAACGTCCGACGCCGCGTTCA
>DATNAW010000034.1:0-3318 GCA_035572335.1 Rhodanobacteraceae bacterium | reverse complement strand
AGGCCGAGGTAATTGTTGGCGCAGAAGTTCAGCACCTTGCGGCCGTCGGCCAACGTGATTTCGGCCGACTGCGGCGAGGTGATGACGCGTTCATCCTTGTACAGGCCCGAGTCTCGGATGGATTCGAGTTCTTCGTGAAGGCGTGCTTGCGCGGCGTAGGTCATGGCGGGCTCACTTCGAGGGGTTCGTCGGGGCGGCCGGCATCGGCTGGGTGCCGGGCCATTTCGTCTTGTCGGGTCCGATCAGGGGCGTGTAGGCGGTGTCGAGCAGGCGTTCGTTGTGGCCGAAGTTTTTCAGTTCCGCCGCGCACTGGCTTGCTGGAGCCGGTTTCAGAAATTGGGTGCGGAACACGTTGAAAGCCTGCTGGTAGAAATGCTGATATCCATAGGCCTGCGCAATACGCTGCGCCCGCTCGAAGGGCATGTGCGAGAGCGCCTGCGTGGCGATGGCGGTCTGGTACGCCGCATCGACAAGGTTCACGGCGCCGGTTCCTTCCCACTGGGGCCACTCGTAGCAGGGGCGTGGCGCCTGATTCCGGTTCTCCGTGGCGCTCTCAAGGTGCGTGGCCATCCTGTGCAGGCGCCCGGCATTCTCGTGCAACGCGGCGCGGTTGGCGGCGAGTTCCGCGTGGATCGCGCGCGTGGCTTCCTCGACCGTGTTTTGCTGCTGGCGGTCGGTCACCCGGTTGTCGATGAACAGCGCCAGCAGGATGCCGGTCACCACCGCGAAGATCTGCACGACGACGTCGCCGAGGTCGATCGCCCCGCGGCGCAGCCAGCGCAACCGCCGGCGCGGCGCCGGCGCGGGCATTTCCCCGTTCACCAACTGCACACCACCTTGCCGCACTCGCCCGACGCCATCAGGTCGAAGCCCTGCTGGAAGTCGTCGATCGCGAGCTGGTGGGTCAGCACCTTCTGCAGCGGGAAGCCGGTGAGCAGCATCTGGGTCATCTTGTACCAGGTCTCGTACATGCGGCGGCCGTAGATGCCGTGCAGGGTGAGGCCCTTGAAGATCACCTTGTCCCAGTCGATGCCCGAGCCGTTCGGCAGCAGGCCCAGCAGCGCGACCTTGCCGCCGTGGTACATGCAATCCAGCATGTCGTTGAAGGCCTGCGGATTGCCGCTCATCTCGAGGCCGACGTCGAAACCTTCCATGTGCAGTTCCGCCAGGACGTCGCGCAGGCGCTGGTTTTTCACGTTGACGACGCGCGTCGCGCCCATGTCGGCGGCCAACTTCAAACGGTAGTCGTTGACGTCGGTGACCACCACGTTGCGGGCGCCAACATGGCGCGCGATGCCGGCAGCGATGATGCCGATCGGGCCCGCGCCGGTGATCAACACGTCCTCGCCGATCAGGTCGTATTCCAGCGCGCAGTGCGCCGCGTTGCCGTAGGGATCGAAGAATGCAGCCAGCGACGAAGGAATCTGGTCGGGGATCGGCCACAGGTTCGATTGCGGCATCGCGATGTATTGTGCGAACGCGCCGTTGCGGTTCACGCCGATGCCGACCGTGTTCGGACACAGGTGCGGACGTCCCGCGCGGCAGTTGCGGCACATGCCGCAGGTGATGTGGCCTTCCGCGGACACGCGCTGGCCCACGCGGTAGCCGCGCACTTCGCTGCCCACCGCGACGATCTTGCCGACAAACTCGTGGCCGATCACGAGGCCAGGCTTGATCACGCGCTGCGCCCACTGGTCCCAGTTGTAGATGTGCAGGTCGGTGCCGCAGATAGCGGTTTTCTCGACCTCGATCAACACGTCGTTGTGGCCGTGTTCCGGCACCGGCACTTCGTCCATCCAGATGCCCTTGGCGGCGTCGCGCTTGACCAGCGCCCTCATCATGTTCGGCATGTCGGTGCCTTGTTCGTGGAAATCCCGACATTATAAGGCGGCGCCCCGTGGGCGTGCCCGTACAACATGCCCCTACAATCGGGCGCATGCCCGGAAACACCCACGCCACCGACGCGCGGCCGCGCGCGATTTTCCTGATGGGCCCCACCGCCACCGGCAAGACCGCGCTGGCGTGCGCGCTGGCGGACCATTTCCCGGTCGAACTCGTCAGCGTCGATTCGGCGCTGGTCTACTGCGGGCTGGATATCGGTGCGGCCAAGCCGGAGCCGGACACGCTGCGCAATTACCCGCACGCGCTAATCGACATCCGCGATCCCGCCGAGCCCTATTCGGCGGCGCAATTCCGCGACGATGCGCTGGCCGCGATGCAGGCGATCACGGCACGTGGCCGCGTGCCGCTGCTGGTTGGCGGCACCGGCCTGTATTTCCGCGCGCTCGAGCTGGGCCTTTCCGAAATGCCATCCGCCGATGCGGAAGTGCGCGAACGTTTGCGTGCAGAAGCCGAACGCGTCGGCTGGCCGGCATTGCATGCGCGGCTGGCGCAACGCGATCCCGAAGCCGCGGTACGCATCAGGCCCAATGACGCCCAACGCATCCAGCGCGCGCTGGAAGTGATCGAATTGACGGGCGAAACGCCCACCGTCTTGCATGCCGCCGCGCGCGACGTGCAGCGGTTTCCGTATCGCGTCCTGAAACTCGCATTGATTCCCGCGAATCGCGACGCCTTGCGCGAACGCATTGCCGCGCGTTTCGACACGATGCTGGCCGCCGGTTTTCTGGAAGAGGTGAAGCGCCTGCGCGCACGCGGCGATTTGCATGCGGATTTGCCGGCGCTCCGTGCGGTCGGTTATCGCCAGGCGTGGGAATACCTTGGCGGCGCGGGTTCAAAAGATGAATTTCGCCAGCGCGCGATCGACGCCACCCGGCAACTCGCCAAGCGCCAGGCCACCTGGTTGCGCGGCGAACTGGATGCGCGCGTGTTCGATCCGGAGAGCGCGCATTGCGCAGCGTCCGCCGTCACCGCCGTGGCGCTGTTTTTGGGCATGAAAACCGCTTGAAACGGCCAAAAACCGGGGTTTTTGCGCTACCATTTGTGCCCGCATACGAAACCGTGCGGGCAAGCGGGATCGGAAGGCCATAAAAATGTCCAAAAGCCAATCGTTGCAAGATCCGTTTTTGAATGCCCTGCGCCGCGAGCGCGTGCCTGTTGCGATTTATCTCGTCAACGGCATCAAGCTGCAGGGAATCATCGAGTCGTTCGATCAGTTCGTGGTGCTGCTGCGCAACCAGGTCAGCCAGATGGTGTACAAGCACGCCATTTCGACCGTGGTGCCCAGCCGCGCGGTCAAGGTCGGTGCGGACGACGCCAGGCAGGAAGACGCCGAACCGCCGGCGCAGGACTGATCCTTCTGTTCGAACGCGAGAAACGAGGCGAACGCGCGCTGCTGGTGTTGCCGTACACCGGCAA
>DATNAW010000033.1:0-28934 GCA_035572335.1 Rhodanobacteraceae bacterium | reverse complement strand
TTCCAGGTGATCAAGTTCCGCAGCATGCGCACCGATGCCGAGCTCGACGGCGTGGCGCGCTGGGCGACCAAGAACGACGACCGCGTGACCCGCGTCGGCCGCTTCATACGCAAGACCCGGCTCGACGAGTTGCCGCAACTCTGGAACGTGCTGCGCGGCGACATGAGCGTGATCGGCCCGCGTCCGGAACGCCCGCAATTCGTGGACGATTTCAACACGCGCATCCGCTACTACTCGCTGCGGCATTGCGTGAAACCTGGCCTGACCGGCTGGGCGCAACTGCGCTATCCGTACGGCTCTTCGTTCGAGGATGCCGTGGAAAAATTGAAGTTCGACCTGTTCTACGTGAAGAATCACAATTTCGCGTTCGACCTTGCCATCCTGATCCAGACGGTGGAAGTGGTGCTGTTCGGACGCGGCGCACGCTGATCAACACACTGATCAACCGGGGCATGCCGCACGACGCGGTGTGTGGGGACGCGATCGTTGCTGGATACTGCTCGGCATGGCGGGAGATACCGACTTTCTGGTGCTGTACGAGGAACTGGGCCTGTCGCCAGGCATCAGCGACCTAGATGCGCTCAAGCATGCGTATCGCCGGCGCGTTGCGCAGTTGCATCCCGATCGCCAGACCGCGGCTCAGGCGGACACCGATCGCCTGCAGCGCCTGAACCGGCTGTATGGCGCGGCGCTTGCCTTCGAACAGCGTTACGGCCGCTTGCCCGCCGCGACGGCCGGGACGCGACGCTTGGATTCCGCACGAATCGAAGAAGCGCCTTCACCGGTCCGTGCAAGCGGTGGCCATGAGCGCCACATGCAGCGGACACGCACCCCCGCGGCGCCGCGTCGCAATCGTGCGCGCTACTACCTGGCCCTGGTGATCCTGCTGGCGCTCGCGTTCGCGATCTGGGGCGTCGGGGTCGTCGCGCGCTGAAGCGCGACGCGCGTCAGCGAATCAGAACGGCAACTGCAGCGAGTCATCGCAGGCGAGGATCTGCGCGCGGAACGTATCCTGGATGCGTTTCAGCGCGGTCGGGTTGTCGGCGTCGAAGCGCAGCACCAGCACGGGCGTGGTGTTGGACGCGCGCACCAAGCCCCAGCCGTCCGGCCAGTCGGCACGCACGCCGTCGATGGTGGTGATGCGCGCGCCATCGAGCTGCGCGCGTTCGCGGAAGCGCGCGATGAAGGGATGGTTCTGGCCTTCCTGCATCTGGATGTGCAGCTCGGGCGTCGACACGCCTTTCGGCAGGGTCGCGAAGATTTCCTCCGGCGTACGGCCTTCCGGATCGTCGGCCAGGATCTCCAGCAGGCGCGCCGCGGCATACACACCATCGTCGAAGCCATACCAGCGTTCGCGGAAAAAGAAATGCCCGCTCATTTCGCCGGCGAGTTGCGCGCCGGTTTCCTTCATCTTGGCCTTGATCAGCGAATGTCCGGTCTTCCACATCAGCGGACTGCCGCCGGCCTTCAGGATCAACGGCTGCAGGTGACCCGTGCATTTCACGTCGTAGAGGATCGTCGCGCCGGGGTTGCGGGTGAGCACGTCCTGCGCGAACAGCATCAACACGCGATCGGGGTAGATGATTTCGCCGTCTTTCGTCACCACGCCAAGCCGGTCGCCGTCGCCGTCGAATGCAAGGCCGACGTCCGCGCCGGTTTTCTTCACCGTCAGGATCAGGTCGGCGAGGTTCTTCGGTTCCGACGGGTCGGGATGGTGGTTGGGGAAGGTGCCATCGACGTCGCAGTACAACGGGATGGGTTCGCAGCCGATCGCGTGCACCACGCCCGGCGCGGTGTTGCCGGCGATGCCGTTGCCGCAATCGACGACGACCTTCAACGCGCGCCCGGTCTGGATGTCCGACGCAATGCGCTCGATGTATTCGCCGGTGATGTCGTACTGGCCGAAGGAACCGTGGCCTTCCGCGAGGCGGCCGTCGACGATGCGCTGGTACAAGTCCTGGATCGCGTCCTCGGCGAGCGTTTCGCCGCCGATCACGATCTTGAAGCCGTTGTAGTCGGGCGGGTTGTGGCTGCCGGTCACCGACACGCAGGAACCGGTGTTGAGCTGATAGGCCGCGAAATAGCTGACCGGGGTCGGCACCGTGCCGATGTCGATCACGTCGACGCCGGCCGCACGCAGTCCTTCGATCAAGGCACCGGACAGCATTGGGCCGGACAGCCTTCCGTCGCGGCCGACCACGATCTGGTGCAGGTCCTTGTCGCGCACCGCGCTGCCGATCGCGCGGCCGAGTTGGCGCGCGACGCCTTCGGTGAGCGTCTGGCCGACCACGCCGCGGATGTCATAGGCGCGGAAGATGCTGTGGTCGGGAATGGGATCATCGTGCGCCGACGCTTCCGTCGATTTCGTCGGTTCCGCGGCGGGTTTCACGGCGGGCGCGGGTTTGGGTTTCGGCGGGGCGGCGGCGATCACGTCGGCCAGCGCGGGCTCTTCCGCCAGCGGTGCACCACCCAGGCCTGCGCGGACGCGCGGACGCAGCCACAGCACGCCGAGGCCCAGCAGGAAAGACACGACCCCGAATATCAACGCCGCCATGAAGGATTGAGTGATCGGCAGCCAGAATTCCGGAGGTGCCGAGGCAATGCGGTACAAGCTGTGCGGCACTGGCACACCGGCGTCGTCGGCCGTTGACAAGCCCTCCTGGCCCACACCCTCCAGCACCGTGTCTCCGGACCTGTTGCTTTGCCGCAGATCCAGCCGGCCTGCACTCACGGGCACGGAGTGCAGCACGATGCGCAGCGCCGAATCGGGGAAATCGATCGTCGCGAACGCCAGCGGCTTGCCATCCGCGCCCATGATCGGACCCGCGAAACTCGTCACGTGCGCGATCGGCGATTGCGCCGGACCGACATCGCCGTCGCTCAGGCTGGACATCAACTGCGCCGCGCGCGCGTAACCGAGTTGCGTGAGGTTGCCGTGCAGCACCTCGTTCAATTGCGCGCTGTACAGCGTCACGCGGCTCGCGTCCTTGACGTCCGCCTTGATGGCCTGCGCGGCCGCATCTGGCGCGGTGCCGCTGGCGAGGTCCGCGGCCACGGTGGGTTGCGCGAGCGCCTTGATGACCTGTGCACGCCGGTCGGAAACGATCAGCGCGATCTTTTGCGCGGCTTCCTGTTTGGCCTGGGCCAGATCCTGCGCGGCGCTCGATTGGTGCCAGGTGAGCCAGGTCTGCCAGCCCATGAACAAACCGAACAACACCAGCAGCGTGCCCAGCGCGAGCAACAGGTCCGCCACGACCGCAGCGAGACCGCGGCGCAGGCTGAAGCGCGCGCGCACGGCGCGTGCCGCGGCCTGCACTTGCTGGGCGTTGGAAGCCTTGCTGGCGGTCGATTCGTTGTCCATGTCATGCGACCCCTGTCGAGCCAAACCCGCCGGCGCCGCGCGCGCTTGCCGCGAAGTCCTCGACCACGCGCCACGCGACGCGTGCGACCGGCGTCACCAGCAACTGCGCAATGCGGTCGCCCGGTTGGATGGTAAACGGCTCCCTGCCACGGTTCCAGCAGGAAATCATCAGCGGTCCCTGATAGTCGGCGTCGATCAGGCCAGTGAGGTTGCCAAGCACGAGGCCATGTCTGTGGCCGAGGCCCGAGCGGGGCAGGATCAGCGCGCACCAGCCGGGATCGCCGATATGGATTGCGAGTCCCGTCGGAATCAACGCGCTGTCGCCCGGCGCCAGCGTGACGGCGTTTTCGGGTGCGGCGCGCAAATCCATCGCGGCACTCCCGCCGGTGGCATAGGTCGGCAAGGGAATGGAATCGCCGAGCCGCGCGTCGAGGCGCTTCAGCTCCACCGGCACCGCGTGTTGCGAAGGATTCATGCGTGTTCCCGCGCGTGGTAATGGCTGGCGATGCGCACGACCAGCGCACGCGCGAGTTCGGACTTCGGCGCACGCGGCAGGGATTCGCTGCCGTGCGCCCAGATCAACTCCAGCGCGTTGTCATCGGCGCCGATGCCGAGGTTTTCATCGACGTGGTTGGCGGCCAAAAGGTCGAGTTTCTTGCGCACCAGTTTTGCGCGCGCGTGTTCGAGGACGTGATCGGTTTCGGCGGCGAAGCCCACCACGAATGGGCGCGGATTGCGCGCCGCGACTTCGGCCAGGATGTCGGGGTTCTCGACCAGTTCCAGCACCGGTGTACCGGACGCGCCCTTCTTGATCTTGCGCGCGCTGTAATCGGCGACACGCCAATCGGCGACCGCGGCGGTGGCGATGAAGATGTTGGCGCCCTCGATCGCATGCATCACCGCGTCCCGCATCTGCAGCGCACTGCGCACGTCCACGCGGCGACGCACGCCGGGCGGTGTCGCAAGTGCAACCGGTCCCGCAATCAGGGTGACGTCGGCACCGGCTTGCGCCGCGGCTTCCGCGACGGCGAAACCCATCTTGCCCGAGCTGCGGTTGCCGAGGAAACGCACCGGGTCGATGTCTTCGTAGGTCGGTCCGGCGTCGATCACGACGTGCAGGCCGGCCAGCGCCCCTTCAAGACGACTGCACGTATTCACGCGTCCCTGTCTCCACGCGCGACCGACGCCGATGGACAGGATTCATGCAACATGCGTGCCGCCGGGAGTCGTCAGCGCCTGCACCAGTTGCTGCGGCTCCAGCATGCGTCCCGGCCCCGATTCGCCCTCGGCGAGTGGTCCGTTCGCGGGACCCAGGATCGCGACGCCACGCGCGCGCAAGGTCGCAATGTTGGCCTGGGTGGCCGGATGCAGCCACATCCTGTGATTCATGGCCGGAGCGACCGCCAGTGGCGCGGTCGTGGCAAGGCACAGCGTCGACAGCAGATCGTCGGCAAAACCATGTGCGAGTTTCGCCAGCGCGTCAGCCGATGCTGGGGCGATCAACACCGCGTCCGCCCAGCGCGCAAGCTCCAGGTGGCTCATGCCCATTTCGGCTTCTTCGTCCCAGAGCCCGTGGCGCACGGGTTGGCCGGACAGCGCCTGGAACGTCAGCGGGGTGACGAAGCGCGCAGCGTTTTCGGTCAGCACCACGCGCACCTCGGCGCCGGTGTCGCGCAGTCGGCGCACCACCTCGCACGCCTTGTAGCCGGCGATGCCGCCTGAGACGCCGAGCAGCACATGCTTGTTTTCGCCGGGGCGATGTTGCGTGGCACTCATGTCGGCATCCGCTGACAGGCAAACCGGCGATTAGCTTACCCGAATCGCGCTTTCAGGCCGCTGCATCCGTTGTCGCGGGAGCGGCATGCTGAAAGCCGGTTACGAGGAACACGGCAATGAGCATTCGCGACTGGCCCGAGGATGAACGTCCCCGCGAAAAATTGCTGGCGCGCGGCGCTGCCGCACTGACGCCGGCTGAATTGCTGGCGGTTCTTTTGGGAAGCGGCGTGCGAGGCAGCAGCGCACTCGACATGGGCCGCAACCTGCTTGCGCACGCCGGCAGTCTGAACGCGCTGCTCGCGCGTGATCTCGCCGGCGCCCCGGGCCTCGGGCCCGCGAAACGCGCGCGGCTGGCCGCCGCGCTGGAACTGGCGCGGCGATGCCTCGGCGAAGAGCTGGCCGGCCGCACGGCGCTGGTGAGTCCGCGCGACAGCGCCGCGTTCCTGAAGGCGCAACTCGCGCACAAACCGTACGAAGTCTTCGCCTGCCTGTTCCTCGACAACCGCCATCGCGTGCTGGCCTTCGAAGAACTGTTCCGTGGCACGCTCGATGGCGCGTCGGTGCATCCGCGCGAAGTGGTGCGCGCATCGCTGAAGCACAACGCGGCGGCGGTGATCCTGGCGCACAACCATCCGTCCGGCGTCGCGGAGCCTTCGGCCGCCGATCGCAACATCACCCGCCAGTTGCGCGACGCGTTGCAATTGGTGGGCGTGCGGGTGCTGGATCATCTGGTGGTCGGCGCGGGCGAGCCGACGTCGATGGCCGCGCGCGGATTGATTTGATCCACGGCCAGGGCGCGTCCCTCCTGCAGTCAGTTATGCACAAAGCCGGATCACAAGCATTTGCCGGCTCCTTTTCGCGTATTTTCGTCAAAGCAAGTCCAACCGCAGGAATGCAAAAGTATTTTCTGCCTGACTCAACGCAAAACGCGGGCCCGAAGCTCGTTCCACACGAAGGCTGTCCACGACTGTCCACCAAGTTATCCACAGCGCTCGGTTTGGTCCACATGCATCACTGCGCTACGATGCCAAGTCGCCAACCCATATTCCTGGTCCGTGAAAGACGCCCTCCACGAATTGCTGGAACAGGCCTTGCAGCGCCTGCATCAAGACGGCGTGCTGGAAGCGCCTACGCCCCATTTCGTGGTGGAGCGCACGCGCAACCGCGAGCATGGTGACTTCGCCTGCAACGTGGCGATGCTGCTCGCCAAGAAGGCCGGCAAACCGCCACGCGATCTCGCCGCCGCGATTGTCGCGGCGCTGCCTGCGAATGCGTTGATTGCGAAAGTCGAGATCGCGGGACCGGGCTTCATCAACTTTTTCCTCACCGAGGCCGCCTGGCGCGAAGAAGTCCGCCGCGTCCTGCATGAGGGTGCACGCTACGGGCACGGGAAATCCGGCGCGGGCCGCGCGGTCGGCGTCGAGTTCGTTTCGGCCAATCCCACCGGGCCGTTGCACGTCGGCCATGCACGCGCCGCCGCGATCGGCGACACCCTGGCGCGGTTGTTTTCGGCCAGCGGCTGGAAGGTTTACCGCGAGTACTACTACAACGATGCGGGCGCGCAGATCCAGAATCTCGCGCTGTCGGTGCAGGCGCGCATCAAGGGCATCGAGCCCGATGATCCGCGCTGGCCGGCGGATGGTTATCGCGGCGATTACATCCGCGACATCGCCCGGGACTACATGAGCGGCGCGACGGTGGAAGCGGGTCACCCGACCGGGGATTACAACCGCGAGTACACCCGCGAGCTCGCCAAGGACGATGTCGCGGGCGCCGCCCCCGAAACCACCGGCTATCGTGTGACGGCCGGCAAGGACCCTGACGACCTCGACGCGATCCGCGATTTCGCCGTCGCCTGGCTGCGCCGCGAGCAGGACGCAGACCTGCGCGCATTCGACGTCCAATTCGATGTCTACTTCCTGGAATCGTCGCTGTACACCGAAGGCCAGGTGCTGCGCGTGGTGGACCGCATCGCCACCGAAGGCCATTCGTACGAAGCGGATGGCGCGCTGTGGCTGCGCGCGACCGAATTCGGCGACGACAAGGACCGCGTGATGCGGAAATCCGACGGCACGTACACGTACTTCGTGCCCGATGTCGCCTATCACCTTTCCAAGTGGGAGCGCGGCTACAAGCGCGCGGTCACCGAACTGGGCGCCGATCATCATGGCTCGCTGGCGCGCGTGCGCGCGGGCCTGCAGGCGCTCGACATCGGCATCCCCAAGGACTGGCCCGAATACGTGCTGCACCAGATGGTGACGGTGATGAAGGGCGGCGAGGAGGTGAAGATCTCCAAGCGTGCCGGCTCCTATGTCACGCTGCGCGACCTGATCGACATGGCCGGCCTCGATGCCACGCGCTATTTCCTGATCGCGCGCAAGAGCGATTCGCAACTGGTGTTCGACATCGACCTCGCGCGCGCGCAGACCAACGACAACCCGGTCTACTACATCCAGTACGCGCATGCGCGGGTGTGCTCGGTGCAACGGCAGATGCACGAGCGTTCGATCGTGTTCGAACAGCACGACGCGCTGAAGCACCTCGGCCGGCTGCAGGGCGACCACGCGCGCGACGTGATGGTGGAAATCTCGCGTTTTCCGGAAATCGTCGAAGCCGCGGCCGACAACCGCGAGCCGCACCTGCTGGCGCAATACCTGCGCGAACTCGCGGGCGCCTTCCACGTCTGGTACAACGCCGAGCAATTCCTGGTGGACGACGAGGGCCTGCGCAACGCGCGCGTGGCGCTGGCGTATGCGACGCGCCAGGTGCTCGCCAACGGACTCGCTATGCTGGGCGTGTCGGCGCCGCAAACGATGTGACGATCCGCATCATCTGACGAACGGCCGATGCGATCCGCCTCCGGATCGCACGGGAACATTTACGAGGAACGGCAGTGGCAACTCGCAACAACCGACAAGCTGTACGCAACGGCGGCGCGGCCTTTCCGGGCTGGGCCTTGTTCCTGGCAGGCGTGGTGGTGGGCGTCATCGTGATGGCGCTTGCCTATCGCGGCATGCCCAGTTTGCGCCGCACCGACCAGCCGCAGGCGAACCCCAACGCGGTCGCGCAACAAGGCAGTTCACCCGGCATCGCCGCCAGCAGCAGCGCGGCATCCAGTGCCTCGCAGTTCGACTTCTACAAGGTGCTGCCGGAAAAGGAAGTCGTGATCCCGAACGCGGAACTGTCGGCGATGGCCAGGGCCGAGCAGCAGAAAGCCGCGGCGGCGAACAACGCCAGTACATCCACGCCGGCCGCTGCCAGTGCTAACGCGGCCGTGCCGGGCAAGGGAACTTATGTATTGCAGGTCGGCGCGTATCCGGATTCCGGCGCCGCCGACGCGAAGAAAGCCGAACTTGCGTTGCAGGGTTTCACCGCCCACGTCCAGACCATCAATCTCGATGGCAAGACCTGGAACCGCGTGCGACTGGGTCCGTTCGCGACCGCGACGGAACTGCAGGCCATGCAGAAGAAGCTGCAGTCGGCCGGTTTCCAGGCCATGCCGATGAAGGAAAAGTGATGGGCACGGTGCTGGTCACCGGCGCGTCGGCCGGATTCGGCGCCGCGATCGCGGCGAAGTTCGCCGAAAACGGCTGGCGGGTGATCGCCTTTGCCCGTCGCGGCGAGCGCCTCGCGCATCTGGTGGAGCGTTTCGGCGCGGAACGCGTGCACAGCGCCGCGTTCGACATCCGTGACGAGGCCGCGATGCGCGGTGCGCTGGATGCACTGCCGGACCATTTCCGCGACATCGACGTGCTGGTCAACAATGCCGGCCTCGCGCTCGGCACGGCCAAGGCGCAGGATTGCGACCTTGCGCAATGGCGGCAGATGATCGATACCAATGTCACCGCGCTGGCGACCCTGACGCGATTGCTGCTGCCGAAGCTGATCGAACATCGCGGCGCGATCGTCAACATCAGCTCGATTTCCGGCACGTATCCGTACACCGGCGGCAACGTGTACGGCGGCACCAAGGCCTTCGTCACGCAGTTTTCGCTGGGCCTGCGCTGCGACCTCTTCGGCACCGGCGTGCGCGTGACCAGCGTGGAACCCGGCATGGCCGAAACCGAATTCACGCTGGTGCGCACCGGAGGCGACCAGGCGGCGTCCGACAACCTCTACGCGGGCGCGCACCCGATCACCGGCCGCGACATCGCCGACACGGTATGGTGGATCGCCAACCTGCCGCCACACCTCAACGTGAATCGCATCGAGGTGATGCCGGTCAGCCAGACGCCGGCGGGGCTGCAGGTCGCGCGCGACGCCTGAACCCACCACCACCGCTGGCCTCCGGGCGGACTAGAATCGACCACGATCCCGGCGCACGCGGGAACCCTCGCGTGCAGTCCAACAAGCGTCGTTTCGGCACAACGGGCCCGGCGTGAACGCATTCTGGCAACGCCTGAAGCAGCGAAAGCTGGTGCAATGGGCGATCGCCTGGGTGGCGTTCGCGTTCGCGTTGCTGCAAGGCATCGACATCATCGCGCAGCGCTTCGACTGGCCGGGCGCGGTCGAGCGTTACCTGATCCTTGCGCTGGCGGTCGGTTTTTTCGTGGTGCTGGTGCTCGCCTGGTACCACGGCGAGCGTGGTGCGCAGCGCATCGGCGGTGCCGAATTGCTGATCCTTGCGCTGTTGCTGGCGATCGGCGGCACCTTGATGTGGCGCTTTGCGCCTGTTGCGGCAAATGGATCAACCGCTGCGCCGGGCCTTGCCACATCCGTGCGACCTTCATCCGCGTCGGCGCTGCCGGCATCTGCAGCGCAGCCCGTTCCCGCCAAGTCCATCGCGGTGCTGCCGTTCGAGAATCTCTCCAACGACAAGGACAACGATTACTTCGTCGCCGGCATGCAGGATCTGATCCTGACCAAGCTGGCCGATATCGGCGATCTCAAGGTGATCGCGCGCACTTCGACCGCGAAGTACGCCAGCCGTCCGGAAGACCTGAAATCCATTGGCCGGCAACTAGGCGTGGCGAGCATCCTGGAAGGCAGCGTGCAGAAGCAGGGCAAGCAGGTGCTGATCAACGTGCAGTTGATCGATGCCGGCAGCGACAGCCATATCTGGGCGCAGGATTACACGCGCACACTGGACAACGTGTTCGGCGTGGAAGGCGAAGTGGCGGAAAAGATCGCCACCGCGCTCGATGCAAGACTGACCAACGTCGAAGCCGTACGCGTCGCAGCCGTGCCGACGCACAATGAGGCCGCGTTGGATCTGTTTCTGCGTGCCGAGTACGAGACGAATCATGCAGAACTCGGCGGCGGCAATCCGCTATTACTCGCAGCTGCGATTTCGCTGTACCGGCAGGCGATCGAAAAAGACCCCGGCTTTGCACTCGCGTATGCGCGACTGTCCTACGCGGAAAGCCATTTCACTTACGAGGGCGCCGGAGGAAAGGACGCAACGCAGCTTGGCGCGCAGGCGCGTGCGGACGCCGAACAGGCGCTCAAATTGGCGCCCAATCTCGCGGCGGCGCAACTCGCCCTGGGTTACAACGACTATTGGGGGCGCCGTGATTACGAGGGTGCGCTCAAGGCTTTTGCGGCGGTGCTTGCGCTTCGCCCCAACGATCCCGGCGCGCTCGAAGGGCAAGGCTTGACCCAACGGCGCATGGGGCGTTACGGCGCGGCGATCGCTTCGCTCGAACAGGCGTTCACGCAAAACCCGCGCAACTCCGTGCTCGCCGAAGATATCGCCGGCACCTACATGGTGATGGGGCGTTACGCGGACGCCGAACGCTGGTTGCAGCGCGCGCTGACCCTGGAGCCCGGCAACATCGCCGCAAAAGAGGACTATATCCACAGCATCCTGTTCGGCAGCGGTGACATCGCCCGCGCGCTGGCGGCGGCCGATCCTGCAGCACCTCGCGGATCAAACGCTCCCGCGGGCTACTCCAACCGCATGAAAGTCGGGGGGCGTGTGCCCCTGTTGATCTACCAGAGGCGGTACCGGGAAGCCCTGGACCTGCTCGACAGCGTCCCCGTGAACGTACCCGACCCGTTTCTTGCCTATGTGGTGATCGGCAAGCCGCAGACCAGGGCGCGGCT
Organism: Rhodanobacteraceae bacterium; assembly: GCA_035572335.1. Lineage (GTDB taxonomy): Bacteria > Pseudomonadota > Gammaproteobacteria > Xanthomonadales > Rhodanobacteraceae > 66-474. The sequence continues at coordinate 17,752 of DATNAW010000033.1, read as the reverse complement.
GCTGCGATTGCTCGGCGAGCCGGAGCGTGCCAAACCTTTATACGAACAGGTGCTGCCCATCCTGCGGACGCAACTCAAGATGCAGCAGGGTATCGATCAGGGGGCAGTCTGGAACCGCATCGCCGAGGCTGAGCTGGGGCTGGGCCATGATGCGGAAGGTCTGGATGCCCTTGCGCAATCACAGGCCATCGCTACCAAAAGCGACGATCATCTGGCTGCGCTGAGACTGATGGAATACAACGCCGAGCAATACACCCAGGCCGGCCGCCCCGATCTTGCCGTACCGTTGCTCGCCAGGGCGCTGGCAACGCCGGGCATCGGAGCACTCTACTCGCCGGTGATGCTATGGCTCGACCCGATCTGGGATCCGATCCGCAACGATCCGCGTTTTCAGGCGCTATTGGATCAATATGCGCAATACAAACCAGCGGTGATTCCTGCCGCGCCGTCTGCGCATTGAGCGGGAACAACGCGCTCTTCCATCATGTTTCTTTCAAATACGTGTAGCCGGTCAAGCCTGTTTCCAGCGCGGCTTCGAGGTGCCGCGCGGCATCGCCGTCGATGCCCGCTTTCGCGAGTTTTTCGCGATACGCCGCGCGCAGGTTGTCGGGCTTGTAGCCGACATAGTCGAGCAGCATGTCGGCGGAATCGCCGCGGCGCGCGCCGTCCAGCGTGAAGCCGTCGCCGTCGATGCGCACGTTCACCGCGTCGGTATCACCGAACAGGTTGTGGATGTCGCCGAGCGTTTCCTGGTACGCGCCGACCAGAAAGATGCCGAGCCGGTACGGTTCGCCCGCGCGCAATTCGTGCAGCGGCAAGCTGACGTCGAGGTCGCCCGACTCCACGTATACGTCCACGCGGCCGTCGGAATCGCAGGTCAGGTCGGCCAGCGTGCCGCGCCGCGTCGGCTCCTCGCTAAGGCGCGTCAGCGGCATGATCGGGAAGATCTGGTCGATCGCCCATACGTCGGGGATCGACTCGAACACCGAGAAGTTGCAGAAATACTTGTCGACCAGCTTCACGTCGAGCGCGTCGATGATCTCGCGGTGCGAACGCTCGTCGGGCTTCAGGTGCTTGCGCACGCCCAACGCGATCGCGTGGAACAGCGCGTCGAGCTTCGAGCGCTGGGCAAGGTCCAGCACGCCCTGCGCGTACAGCAGCTGGCCTTCGTGCAGGTACTGCTGCGCGTCCTGCCAGATTTCGCGAACGGGACGCGTGCCCAATGCGGCCAGCGTATCGCGCAGTGATCGCAGCACCGGCGACTCGTCGCCGGTCGCGGGCGGCACGGCGCCGTCGGGCGCGGCTTCGACTCCGCTGACGTTGACCACCAGCACCGCGTGGTGCGCAGTCATCGCGCGGCCGGATTCGGTTAGCACGCGCGGCGGATCGAGTTGCCATTCCGCGCACGCGGCCGCGAGCGGCGCCACCACTGCGTTGGCGTATTGGTCGAGGTCGTAGTTGATCGAGCATTCGCCGCGCGAGCGCGTGCCTTCGTAGTCGATGCCGAGCCCGCCGCCGACATCGACGTGGTCGAGCGGCAGCCCGGCCGCGCGCAATTCCGCGAAATGCCGCACCGCCTCGCGCATGCCGGCCGCGATGTCACGCAGGTTGGAAATCTGCGAGCCCATGTGGAAATGCAGCAGGCGCATCGTGTGCGTCAGGTTCGCTTCGCGCAGGCGCTCGACCAGCGCCAGCAACTGCGTCGGCGTCAGCCCGAACTTGCTTTTGTCGCCGCCGGTGTTCTGCCACTTGCCGGCGCCGATGGACGCCAGCCGCACGCGCACGCCGAGCTTCGGCTCGACGCCGAGCGCCTTCGATTCCGTGATCACGTGTTCGAGTTCGGAGGGTTTCTCGATCACGATCACCACGTCGATGCCGAGCTTGCGACCGATCAACGCGATGCGGATGTATTCGGCGTCCTTGTAACCGTTGCAGACCACCAGCGAGCCCGGTTCGGCGAGGCCGAGCACCGCCAGCAGTTCCGGCTTGGAACCGGCTTCGAGGCCGAATCCCGTGCCCGCCGCGCGCGGCGATTGCGGGCCTTGCGCCAGCGTCGCCGCGACCGCGCGCTGCTGGTTGACCTTGATCGGGTACAGCGCCGTGTAGCCGCCGGTGTAACCGTGCGCGCGCATTGCAGCTGCAAAGGCTTCGCGCAGGCGCGCGCGGCGATCCAGCAGGATGTCGGGAAAGCGCAGCAACAGCGGCAGGCGCAAACCAAGTTCCCGCGCGCGCGCGACCGCTTCGTCCAGCGCGATTGCGGGGCCTTCGGCGCCGCGCGGACGCATCACCGCGCGGCCATCGGCCTCGATGTCAACGTAACCATCGCTCCAGTGCGCGACCGAATAGGTGTTGCGGGCAGCCTCGACGTTCCAGGCGTTCGTCATCGTGGGTCTCCGGATAACGAGGGGTCAGAACGTCGCAGCGGCGGGCCTTGACGCGAACGAAGGGTCGATCGGAAGCCACCATCGCCGCGGGATCGACTGCGCCATTGTAACGCGAGGGCGCGGACGGGCCGCTACAACAACCCGTTAGAATCGGGCGTTCTCCAACAGGATCCCCGGCATGTCCAACTGGTTCACCGAAAAGCACGAAGCCTCCGGCTCATCCATCGGCTATCGCGTGGACGACAAGCTTGCCGAGGCTTCCACGCCGTTCCAGCACATCGAGATCTACCGCACCACTGACTGGGGCAACCTGATGGTGATCGACGGCTGCGTGATGCTGACGTCGCGCGACAACTTCCTGTATCACGAAATGATGACGCACCCGGCGCTGTTCACGCACGCGGCGCCGCGCAACGTGGTCATCATCGGCGGTGGCGACTGTGGCACCTTGCGCGAGGTGCTGCGCCACCCGGACGTCGAGTCGGCGGTGCAGATCGAGATCGACGAGCAGGTGACGCGGCTGGCGGAAAAACATTTCCCGGAGTTGTGCGAGTCGAACAGCGACCCACGCGCGAAACTGCTGTTCGACGACGGCATCAAGCACATGGCCGATGCAGCGCCCGATTCGCTGGACGTGGTGATCGTCGATTCCACCGATCCGGTCGGCCCGGCCGAAGGCTTGTTCAACGCGAAGTTCTACGCGAGCTGCTTCCGCGCGTTGCGCGAAGGCGGCATCCTGGTGCAGCAATCGGAATCGCCGCTGGTGTTGCTGGACCTCATCCAGTCGATGCACGGCGCGATGCGCGAAGTCGGATTCTCGTGCACCCGCACGCTGCCATTCCCGCAGCCGTGTTATCCGACGGGCTGGTGGAGCTGCACGCTCGCGCGCAAGGATGGCGGCCTCGACGCCTTCCGCGAGCACGATGCCGCCGCGAAGCCGTTCGCCACGCGCTATTACAACGCGGACGTGCACCGCGCCGCGTTGGCGCAGCCGGAGTTCATGCGCACCGCGTTGCGCGCGTGACCTGCGCCCCGGCCGGCCAGTAAGCATTCATCCATTCGACACTAGCTTCACCCAACTTCCCTCCGGAACCCATCATGCGCCCTGCCGTGACCCCCGCCGTTGTTGCCGCGCTGCTCGCCTGCGGTGGCCTGCTCGCGAGCGTCCCTGCCGCCGCACAACTCACCGCACCCGCCTCCGCGGCAACAAGCAGCCCCGCGATCGCCAGTACGGCCGGTCCGGCGCCGCAACTCTCGCCCGCCGACCAGAAGCGCGTCGAAGCGATCCAGCAATACCAGCACGATCTGGTCAACGTGGTCGCGCTGCGCGCCGATCCGGATTATCTGCTGGGCGCCGCGATCCTTGCGCGGCCGTTCAAGAACCAGACGCCCGGTTTGGACTTCGACTCGCTGAGCCAGCGCGCCGCCACCGCGCCGAACTCGGGCGCCGCGGCCCAATGGGTGCGCATGGATCTGTGCACGAGCAAGGACGATTGCCCGAACGCAAAAGCGTTCGAATACCTCAAGAAGAATGCCGCCGACAACGCCGCGGTATGGCTCGTGGCGATGGACGTCGCCGCCGAAAACAAGGACGCCAAGGCCGAGCACGCTGCACTGGAAAAAGCCGCCGCCGCGCAGACCTACGATGACTATTTCGGCAAGGCGCTGGCCGGCGTCGCCAAGGCCGTCGAAGTGCTGCCGCCGCTGGCCGATACCATGCAGGGTGCGCACGGCGGACAGCCGGACAACGGTGATGGCGTGCGCGTGCTGGTCGCCGCCAGCGCCACCCAGAATCATCTGCGCCCGAATCTCAAGCCGGTGGTAGATGCATGCAGCAAGGACGCCGTGGCCAGGCATCACGAAACGCGTCAGGCCTGCCTGAAGCTCGCGCACACGCTGACATGGGGATCCAGCCCGATCGCGCGCGCGGTGGGCCTGCACATCCAGGGTGAACTCGAACCCGCGAAGAAGGCGGAAAATGACCAGGCGGCGCGGAACGTCGCCTGGCAGGTGCAGGCGTATTCCAGCCTGTTGCAGCGCGCGCTCACCGATCAGACGCTGGCCAAGCAATGGCTCGCGGCGGCGGGCAACGGCGGCACCGAACTCAGCCTGGTGCTCGCGACGCTGCGGGCCAACAATGTTTCCACCGATGCGCCCGCCGATGCCGCGCCCACATCCGCCGGCTCCAGCGGGCAATGAGCAGGCTCTGACGATGCGCGAATTGTTGTTGCTGCGGCACGCCGAGGCCATGAATGCCGGCCCCGACGGGCGTGACGCGGAGCGTCCGCTCAGCGTGCACGGCCAGGCGCAGGCCCGCGCGGTCGGCACTTGGCTCGCCGAGCAGGGCGCGCAACCGGATGCGGTGTTGTGTTCGCCAGCGCGTCGCGCGCAGATGACGGCGGACGCCGCGTGCACCGCACTGCGCACCCGCACGCCGCAATTCCTGCCGGGCATCTACCGGGCCACGCCGGGCGAACTGTTGTCGCTGGTCGAAACCCACGCACCGGATGCGCGCCAAATCCTGCTGGTCGGGCACAATCCCGGCATGGAACAGTTGCTGGCCTTGTTGACGGAAGGGCGCTCCGCGGGTGCACGCGGCATGTCGCCGGCCGAGCTGGCCTGGATCGACATCGCCGACGACGCGCTGGAACCGGGACACGGGCGCCTGCGCGCGCTGTGGTCGCCTTGAAGGGTCGGCTGGCGCTGTTGCTGGTGCTGGCTGCATTCGGCATCGCGCACGCCGCCGAACCGGCGCAAACCTGGTCCATCGACCCCGCGCAATCACAGGTCCAGTTCGGCGTGCGCAAATTCTGGTTCGCGCACGTGCGCGGCACGTTTCCGGCGCTGTCGGGCACGCTGCATCGCATCGATACGCACATCGGCGCCGACCTCGGCCGCGTCGACGCCGACCTCGCGGTCGACGGCCTGCAGATGGACGATGCCGACGATCGCACGCGTGCGCTCGGCACCGGCTTCTTCGACGCCGTGCGGTTTCCCTCCATCCATTTCGACTCCGATCCTTTCCCCATGGGCGAACTGGCGGCGGGCGGCACGCTGCGCGGCATGCTGAGCCTGCACGGCGAACGCCATCCGGTGACGCTGGTCTTGCAGCCGTCGGATTGCCCGCGGCAACCCCTGCAATGCGTGATCCGCGTGCGCGGCGCGATCTCGCGCTCCGCGTTCGGCATGCGCGGTTGGCGCGGCGTGCTGTCGGACAAGGTGGAACTGGACTTGAGGATTGTGATTGTTTTGCCTTCGTCCATGAACGCCGCTCCGCCTGACTTGAGACCAGACGTCGGCGTCCCCGCGTCCTGAACATCGCCTCGGCCACCCGCGGCCTGACTTCTCACAACAGCCGCCCCGTATGGTTCTTTCAGACATGCGACGCGCCCGTATGATGCGCGGGTGATGCGAAAGACCGTTCGCGCAAAACTGGGATGGTTCGCCTGCGCCTTTGCACTGGTGCTGGCGGGCTGCGCACCGCTTTCGACAAAGCGCATCCAGCGCGCCAACAACATCGTCGCGATGTCGGCGGACAGCCGCAGCGATTGCGACCGTGCCGACCATTGCGCGGAACCTTCGCCGTTCATGGCGCAAGCCGACAACGCGATCGCGGCCTCGAAGCCCGATGCGCCGCACAACACCGTGACGCTGTTGAACATCGGCCAGAACGCGCTGGCGGCGCGCGTCAACCTGATCCGCGCGGCGCAGAAATCGATCGACATCCAGACCTACATCTGGTCCAAGGACGACGCCGGCATGCTGGTGCTGGACGAGCTGGTCAAGGCCGCGCGACGCGGCGTGAAGGTTCGCGTCCTCGCCGACCAGTTGGGTTCGTTGAACGATCCGCAACTGTTGTCGCGCCTCGCGCGCGCCAGCGGCAACCTGCACATCAAGTTGTACAACCCGACCTTCGACAGCGCCCGCAGCAACTTCGTGGAATACACCGCCAGCGTGCTGTGCTGCTTCCACAAGTTCAACCAGCGCATGCACAACAAGCTGTTCCTGGTCGACGACAAGGTGGGCATCGTCGGCGGCCGCAACTACGCCAACGACTATTACGACTGGGATCCGCAGATGGATTTCCTGGACCGCGACGTGCTGGTGGCCGGCATCGCGGGGCAGCAGATGGAAAAGAGTTTCGACATCTTCTGGCACAACAGCCGTGCGGTGTCGCTGACGCATCTGAAAGACGTCAACGCCGAAATCCTGGCGCACCCGTTCGATGCCACGCCATGGACCGAGCCGCGTTTTGCCGATCCGCAGCGCGTGGCTACCACGCGCGCCGAGGCGGAAGACCCGCAGTGGCTTGCGGACAACCTGCTCGACCACAGCCTCAACGTCGGCCTGGTCGACTACTTTTACGACCTGCCGTCCAAGGATGAAGCGGTGCACGGCCCGGATTCGCGCGAGCTGACGCGCGACCTGATGAAGATGATTTCGGATGCGCGCGAACAGATCGTGCTGCAGACGCCATACCTGGTGCTGACAAAACGCGCCGGCAAGATCTTCAAGGCGCTGCAGCAGAAGCAGCCGCCGGTGCAGGTGATCGTGTCGACCAATTCGCTGGCGTCCACCGACGCACTGCCGGTGTACGCGCTGTCGTACAAGCACCACAAGAAGTTCCTGGTCGATTTCGGCTTCAGCATCCACGAGCTGATGCCGCACCCGGCCGATGCCGACGAGATGCTGGGCGACTACAACCGCCTGTCCGGCTTCGGCTCGGAAAAGTCATCCCCGCACCATGGTGGCCGCGCGCCGCTGCAGCCCGGCAGCCAGGGCCCGCGCATCAGCCTGCACGCGAAATCGCTGGTCGTCGACGGCCGCATTGCAGTGGTCGGGTCGCACAATTTCGATCCGCGCTCGACGCACTACAACACCGAGGACGGCGTGATCATCCACGACCCGGCGTTCGCCGCGCAGGTGCGATCGGGGATCCTGCGCGACGCGGCGCCGCGCAATGCGTGGCTGGTCGCGCCGCGGCGTCCGATTCCGATCCTCGGCAATGTCAGCCAGGCCATCGGCGACGTCTCGCGCAGCCTGCCGATCTTCGACATCTGGCCGTTCGGCTACGCCACGGACTACGAGTTGAAACCCGGTTGCCAGCCCATTCCGCCCACCGATCCGGATTTCCTGGAATGCTGGCAACCGGTGGGCGATTTTCCCGAAGTCAACCTGTCGCTCACGGCCATCATCACGCGTTTCATCACCGCGTTCGGGGCGGGCATCCAGGGCATCTTGTAGCTTCCGGGACGGGTCGCCGAACCGGATTGACGCCGCAACGGCCGCTCGGTACGCTGCCGAGTTCAGCCGCCCGTTCGAGGATTCAAGCCATGCCGATGGACATCAACATCCAGTTGAGCGACGACGACCTGCAGTTCTTCGTCAAGGGCATGCATGACGTGCAAGCCAGCGTCAAGAACGAGGATGCCGAAACGATCATCGCGGCCGCCCAGAAGTTGCTGGAGGAAACCCATGCCGCGTATGCGCCGCCGTTCATCGCCGAGCGCATCGGCAGCGTCGAGTCCCTGATCGCGATGTCCCGCGACGTCGGTTTCAACCTGCCCGAGGCCGATCGCAAGCGGGTGTTGGCCGCGCTGGCCTACCTTGCCGATCCCAACGACGCGATTCCCGACAACGTACCGGTGCTGGGTTTCCTCGACGATGCGATCATGATCGAGTTGTGCCGCCGCGACCTCCAATTCGAAATCGAAGCCTATGACGATTTCGTCGCATGGCGTGCCGAAGAAGCCCGCGGGCGCGGACTCGACCCGGACAAGCTGATGGTGCAACGCGCCGACTGGGCGGATGCGCAAGCCGCCGAAGCGATTGCTCGGATGCAACGCCGCCGCCGCGATTCCTATTCCAGCGGTGCATGGCGGCCAACGCTGTTCAAGATCAGCTGAGTTTTTCCTTCTCCCTTCGGGAGAAAGTGGCGCGCAGCGCCGGATGAGGGTTCGAGGCTTGCGTATTGCGCCCGCGCCGTAGAATCGGACCCTCACCCCAAACCCTCTCCCGAAGGGGGGCTTTATTTCACCGCTCCAGAATCGCGACGACACCCATCCCGCCCGCGGTGCAAATGGAAATCAGCCCGCGGCCGGAACCCTTCTGCACCAGCAGCTTCGCCAGCGTCGCCACGATGCGCGCGCCGGTCGCGGCGAACGGATGGCCGGTCGCGAGGCTGGAGCCGTTGACGTTGATCTTCGCGGGGTCGATCGAACCCAGCGGCGCATCCAGCCCCAGCCGGTTGCGGCAATAATCCGCCGATTCCCATGCACGAAGCTGGCACAGCACTTGTGCGGCAAAGGCCTCGTGGATTTCGTAGAAATCGAAATCCTGGAGTTTCAAACCCGCACGTTGCAGCATGCGCGGCACCGCGATGGTCGGCGCCATCAGCAGGCCTTCGCCGTGCACGTAATCGACGCCGGCGACTTCCGCGAAGGTGAGGCACGCCAGCACCGGTAGATTCCGCGCGCGCGCCCAGTCCTCACTGGCCAGCAGCACCGCCGCCGCGCCGTCCGACAAGGCCGATGAATTGCCCGCGGTGAGCGTGCCCTTGCCGGACGACTGGTCGAACGCGGGTTTCAACGCCGCAAGTTTTTCCAACGTGGTGTCGGCGCGCAGCAGGTTGTCGCGCGCGACGCCGCGGAACGGAATCACCAGATCGTCGAAGAAGCCAGTGGCATACGCCGCTGCGAGCTTGCGATGGCTTTCCAGTGCCCACTGGTCCTGCTCGGCGCGGCCGATCTTCCATTCGCGCGCCATCTTCTCGCAGTGCTGGCCCATCGAAAGTCCCGTGCGCGGTTCGACCACACCCGGTACCTGAGGCTTCAGTTCGCGCAGGCGGAAGCCGTGCGTCGCCGCACGCAGTCTTTGCCCGAAGGTCTTCGCCCGATTCAAATCCAGCAGGCGTTGCTGCAGCCGGTTCGAATACGTCAGCGGCACTTGGCTCGTGGTATCCGAACCGCCGCCGATGCCGGCGTCGATCTGGCCGGTCGCGATCTTTTGCGCGACCAGGATCGCGTTGTCAAGCGAAGTTCCGCAAGCACGCGCGGTGGTGATGCCGGGCGTCGTCATCGCCAGCCCGGACGATTGCAGCGCCTCGCGCGCGAGGTTCCAGTCGGCCGGATGCTTCATCACCGCACCGAACGCGACCTCGCCGAGTTCCAGGCCGTGCAAACCGAACTTCTCGACCAGCGCACCCAGCACTTCCACCGACATCCCGAAGTTGCCGAGATCGGCGTACGCGGTGTCGCGCTTGCAGAACGGGATGCGCGCGCCACCGAGCACGGCAACACGGCGGGTTTGCGGGATCATGGCTGGCTCCTTGCTATTTGTTTCATTGTAGGAGCGGGCCGCGCCCGCGATTGCACGAGGGGTGCAAGGATCGCCGTCGCAGGCAAAAGAAAGGGCGGCGCTGCGAGCCGGCCCGCGCCTACGCGAATTCGATGAACGCGCGCCGCAGCATCCTGTACGCCTCTTCTTCCATTCCGAGCGATGCGTAGGTTCGCTGGGCCCGGTCGTTGTCACGCTCGACGTACAGCCGCAGGCCGACCGCGCCGGCTGCGCGCGCGCGGCTTTCGACATCGGCGTACAGCGCGCGGAACACACCGCCGCGGCGCGCCGCTTTCGTCACGTACACGCTCTGGAACCACCACCAGTCGCCGTTGCGCCAGTCGCTCCATTCGTAGGTGATGAGCAGGCAACCCGCGCCTTCGCCATCGCATTCGGCGACGAGGTAAAAGCCGCGGCGCGGATCGTCGAACACCGCACGCGTGCCGCGCGTCAGCACGTCGCTGTCGAGCGTCTTGTGTTCGGTTTCCAATGCCATCGCGGCGTTGCATTCAACCAGGAATGGCACGTCTTCGGGTGTGGCCTCGCGAATGAGGATGGCCATGCGTCAATGCTCCTTCGTATCCCGTCGTTTGCGCGAGCTGCCCAGCTTGCGCGTCAAGGTGTTGCGGCCGACGCCGAGCGCCTGCGCCGCGTGCTGGCGATGGCCGTCGTGCGCGGCCAATGCCGCGTCCAGCAGCACGCGGTCGAAGCGTTCGCGCGCCCGGGCGTGCAGGTTGCCCCCGTCGCCGGCCAGTTGCGCATCCGCCCACGCGCGCAACGCTGTTTCCCACGGCAGTGCGCCGTGCGTGGATGGTGCGCGTGCCGCACCGGCATCGTCCAGATCCTCGCGCCGGATCGCCGCGCCCGGCGCGATCACCGCGAGCCGCCGGCACAGGTTTTCCAGTTGCCGGACATTGCCGGGAAAGTCGCGCTGCGCCAGCGCCTGCAACGCGGGCTGGGTGAAGCGCTTCTCCGGCAAGCCCAGTTCGCGTGCGGCGTCGGCAAGGAACTGCTTCGCCAGCAGCGGGATGTCCGCGCGCCGCTCGCCCAGGGAGGGCAGGTGGATGCGCAGCACGTCGAGACGGTGCATCAGGTCGGCGCGGAATTCGCCGCGGGCGACTTTCGCGTCCAGGTCCTGGTGCGTCGCGGCCAGTACGCGCACGTCGCTGCGGATCAGTTCGCGGCCGCCTACGCGATAGAACTCGCCGCCGGCCAGCACGCGCAGCAGCCTTGTCTGCAACGCCAGAGGCATGTCGCCGATCTCGTCGAGGAACAGCGTGCCGCCTTCGGCCTGTTCGAAGCGGCCCGCGTTGCGCCGCTGTGCGCCGGTGAAGGCGCCGGCTTCGTGGCCGAACAATTCCGATTCCAGCAGCTCCGCCGGAATCGCCGCGGTGTTGAGCGCGACGAAGGGCCGCGCGCGCCGCGCGCTTTCCTCGTGCAGCGCGCGCGCGACCAGTTCCTTGCCGGTGCCGGTTTCGCCGGTGATCAACACGTTCAAGTCGCTGGCCGCGACGCGTCCGATCAGGCGGAACACTTCGCGCATTGGCGGGCTTTCGCCGAGCAATGCATGGCGCGGCACCGCGGTGCGCGAGGGTTGTCCCGTCTGCACCGATTCGCTGACCGCACGTTGTGCCAAAGCCACCGCATGCGCGAGGTCGAAAGGCTTCGCCAGGTAATCCGCCGCGCCTTCGCGGTACGCCGCCGCGGTGGTCGCGACGTCGGTGTAGGCGCTCATCACGAGCACCGGCAAATCCGGGTGCGCCGCCTTCGCTTCGCGCAACAAGGCGAGGCCGTCGTCGCCGGGCAGGCGCACATCGCTGATCAAAAGATCCGGCGCTGCGTGCTGCAGGGCGCGGCGCGCCGTGGCGGCATCGACGAATTCCGTGACCACGTGCCCCGCGTCGCGCAGCGCCGTCGCCAGCACGAAGCGCACCGCGCGGTCGTCGTCCACGATGTAGATGTCAGCCATCCTGCCCTCCGGTGCGCGGATGGCGCGGCAGCAGCAGCACGAAACAGGAGCCGGCGTCGAGATTCCGCCAGGCCAATTCGCCGCCGTGTTCCCGGGCGATTTCGCGCGCCAGCGCCAAGCCCAGGCCGGTGCCATCCGGACGACCCGAAACCATCGGTTCGAACAGCGTTGCGGCGATCGAGCGGGGCACGCCGTCGCCGTCGTCCTCGACCTCGACGCGCAGCGCGGGCACGCGTTGTCCCTGCGCATCCCGCCAGCCGGCTTCGGCACGGCTGCGCAGGATGATGCGCGCCGCGTGGGCTTCCACCGCGTTGCGAACCAAATTCAGGACGGCCTGCAGCAGGCGGTCGGGATCGCCCTGCCACGCGGGCAGGCTCGGATCGTAATCGCGCACGACGACAACATCGGCGCGTTCGGCCTGCAACAGTTCCGCGGCGCGTTCGAGGACGGCATGCAGGTTGACGGCGCGCGTCGCCATGGCGGTTCGCGCGCCCAGCAGCCGTTCGGCCAGCGCCGCCAGCCGCGCGGATTCTTCGCGGATCAATTGCGCCAGCTCGCGTTGCCGCGAATCGTCCGCGCGCTGCTCCAGCAGTTGCGCTGCACCGGAAATCGCAGCCAGCGGATTGCGGATTTCGTGCGCGAAACCGCGCAGCGATTCGGACACGCGTGTCGCATCGCCTGCCGCCGCGGTCCGGCGGATTTCCACCCATGCGCCATCGGCCGATGGCGTGAAACTGAAATCCAGCCGCGCTTCGTTCCCCGGGGCCGCGCATACCGTGACTCCCGGCGATGCGAACGCGAGCTGCTCGGCTTGCGATCGTCGCGCCAGGGCATGCAACCCTTCGCCCTCAGGCTTCAATGCCTCGAGCGTTTGTCCGAGCAGGCGCGACAGCCCGTAACCCGTATGCTCGGCAAAGGCCGGGTTGGCAAAAACCACGCGTCCCTCGGCGTCCAGCCGCGCCACGCCGGTGGCGAGTTGGTCGAGCGGTGCCATTTCCAGCCTGGTGCGCATCATTGCACCAATTTAGTGCGCATCGCCGAACCCGGCAAGATCAACGCGCCACCCGGAACGTCAGGTTGTAGCGCCTCGCCCCGGTGAGCGGATGCTCGCCCTCCTTGATCGGCAACACGCCGTGATGGCGCATCCGCGCAAGACCGCCCCACACCACGACGTCGCCATGCGCCAGCGGCACTCGCCGCTGCGGATCCTTTCGCGCAAAGCCGCCGAACAGGAAGGTCGCGGGCAATCCCAGCGAAACCGAAACGATGGGCGAGCTGCGGTCGCGTTCGTCCTGGTCAACGTGCAGGGTGAGGCGCGTGTCGGGTTCGTAGCGATTGATCAGGCAAACGTCGGGCACGTAATCATTGAATCCTGCCGCGTGCGCCGCGCCGCGCGCGAGTTGCGCGAACAATGGTGGGAGTGCCGGCCATGTCTTGCCGGTCTCGGGATCGATTTCCGTGTAGCGATAGCCGCGCCGATCGCTGAACCAGCCGACCGCTCCGCAATTGGTCATCGCCACCGACATCGTCTTGCCGCCGGGCGTGACCAGATTCCGGAACGGCGAGCGTGCGGCGATGTGTTCGATCTCCCGCAGCAATGTCGGAGCGCGGTCGAGCGCGAAACCGCGCAGCACCCATGCGCCGGGCGCGAGTTCTTCGCGGGCAGCGAGTGCAGTCGAATCGAAAAGCGGCAGCGAAACGGACATCGAGATCACGTGGCGTGGACAACACGAATATGGGTGCCCGATCGGTGTCCCGCAATCCGATTTCGAAGCTTTGCGCCCGGCACTAAAGCAAGCGTTGCCAATACGACACGTCGATCCAGCGGCCGAACTTGAAACCGTTTTCGCGAAAGTGCGCGACTTTCGTAAAGCCCAACCTTTCGTGCAAAGCCACGCTGGCGGGATTCGGCAACGCCGCGCCACCGATCACGCAATGGATATTTCGTGCGCGCAGGTCGTCGAGCAGGCTTTGGTACAGCGTGGAACCGAATCCGCATCCGACATGCGCGGGCGCCAGATAGATCGAGCTTTCCGCCGCGAAGCGATAGCCGCTGCGTGTCTTCCAGGGCGACGCATACGCGTAGCCGGCGATCGCGCCGTCGTGTTCGAGCACCAACCAGGGCAGCTTTTCGAGCACGGCAGCCATGCGCGATTGCATCTCGGCTGCCGTGACGGGCTGTTCCTCGAACGTCACGATCGTGTGCGTGACGTAATGGTTGTAGATCGCGCAGACGGACTCGGCGTCCGCGCCGGTCGCCATCCGGATCACGCTGCACCAGGTTCCGATGGGCCGCCGCGGCGCGACGGATCGTCGAGGTGCAGAAAACGCGTGAAGGTGTCCCGCGGCCGCTCCAGCCCGTGCGTGGCCAACACGCGCGCGGCCATGCCGCGATGATTGCTGCCGTGGGTGAGCAAGTGCAGCAGCATTTCATCCACGCGCATGCGGCCGTGGTCGCCGTCGGTGAAAACGAACGGGATTTCGCGGGCAAGTTCCGCCTTGTTCGCGCGCGCTGCGTATTCGACGAGCCATCCATCCGCCTGCGCCATCGACGCCCGCAACGCGTCGATCGTGGGCGTCTCCGCCGTGTTGTCGGCGTCGAAGCCGTGCGGCTTGCCGATGATGTGGCCGATGAAGATGCGATCGACCACATGCGTGTGGTTGAGGATGCGCACGAAGAAGCGCGCATCCTCTTCCGGCAGCGACGGCCATTGCCGTTCGCCATGATCCAGCAGTTCCTGGTTGGCCCACGCCTTGTAGCGAAAAACGTCGGCAAACGGATGATCCATCGCGGACACGCGCTGCCCGTCAGATCGAGTAATACATCTGATACTCGAGTGGGTGCGTGGACGCGCGGTACGCGGTGACTTCCTTCATCTTCAGCGCGATGTACGCATCGATGAAGTCGTCGCTCATCACGCCGCCGGCCTTCAGGAAATCGCGGTCGCGGTCGAGTGCCTCCAGCGCGAGATCGAGCGACGAACACACCTGGGGGATGTTGCGTTCCTCTTCCGGCGGCAGGTCGTAGAGGTCCTTGTCCATCGGCGCACCGGGATCGGTCTTGTTCAGGATGCCGTCGAGGCCGGCCATCATCAGCGCGGTAAAGGTGAGGTAACCCGAGTTCATCGGATCGGGGAAACGCACCTCGATGCGGCGGCCCTTCGGATTGGCCACGTACGGAATGCGGCACGATGCCGAGCGATTGCGCGCGGAGTACGCCAGCATCACCGGCGCCTCGAAGCCCGGCACCAGGCGCTTGTACGAATTGGTCGTCGAGTTCGAAAAGGCATTGATCGCGCGCGCGTGCTTGAAGATGCCGCCGATGTACCACAGCGCGAGCTGCGAAAGCCCGCCGTACAGTTCGCCGGCGAACAGGTTCTTGCCATCCTTCGACAGCGACTGGTGGACGTGCATGCCCGAACCGTTGTCGCCGACGACAGGTTTCGCCATGAAGGTGACCGTCTTGGCCGCGGCGTGCGCCACGTTGCGGATCACGTACTTCATGGTCTGCAGGTCGTCGGCCTTGTGCAGCAGCGTGTTGAACTTCACGCCGATTTCGCACTGGCCGGCGTTGGCCACCTCATGGTGGTGCACCTCCACGACCTGGCCCAGCGATTCGAGCACCTTGCACATTTCGCCGCGCAGGTCGTGCAGCGAATCGACCGGCGGCACCGGGAAGTAGCCGCCCTTCACGCCGGGGCGATGGCCGTGGTTGCCTTCCTCGTACTTGTAGCGCGATGCCCACGCGGCTTCTTCCGAACCGATCTCGTAGAACACGCGGCCCATGTCGTTCTGCCAGCGCACCGAATCGAAGATGAAGAATTCCGGCTCCGGGCCGAAGAATGCGGTGTCGGCAACGCCGGTGGATTTGAGAAAGGCTTCCGCGCGGCGCGCGATCGAGCGCGGATCGCGTGAATAAGCCTGCATCGTGGACGGCTCCAGCACGTCGCACACGATGTTCATCTGCTTGTGCGCGGCGAACGGATCGATGAAGGCCGTGGCGGGATCCGGCATCAACACCATGTCCGATTCGTTGATGCCCTTCCAGCCGGTGATGGACGAGCCGTCGAACATCTTGCCGTCCTCGAAGGTGTCGGCGTCGATCGCATGCGCGGGGAAACTGACGTGGTGCTCGACGCCGCGCATGTCGGCGAAGCGCATGTCGATGAATTCGACGTTTTCGGATTTGATGGTTTCGAGGACTTTGTTGGCGGTCATGGCGGCGGGCTCGGAGTGGGACGGGATGGCGGGATGGCTGGAAAGTGCAAGCGACGTGCCAGTCGTTGCTGTTTCCGATTCAATGGGTTGCGGCGAGGTGGCTCGGCAAAAGCATCATTGAGGTGCAACACTTGCGCCACATTGGTGAAGTGCGATCAACCGAGCTTCGCACCTAAAGGCACCCGCTTGTCGGGCACGCACAAGGCGACATCGCCGTTCGCATCATAAAAGCCGGTGACCAGACATTCGCTCATCAACGGCCCGATCTGCTTCTTCGGGAAGTTGACGACGCCCACCACCAGCTTGCCCAACAATTCATCCGGTGAATACAAACGGGTGATCTGCGCGCTGGATTTCCGGACGCCGACCTCCGGACCGAAGTCGACCTGCAACACGTAGGCCGGTTTGCGCGCCTCGGCAAACACCCGCGCGTCGATGATCCGGCCCACGCGCAGCTCGACCTTCGAGAAGTCGTCCCAGGTGATCGTTTCCACCATCCTGCCGTTGCATCTGCAAAGACGTGCATACTAGCCGCCCATGCAGCGCAGCGAAGACATGCCGGCAACGACGCCTTCCAACGCGTGGCTCGGCGAATGGCCGCTGCCGGTCGCGCTCGCGATCCTGGTCGCGGGCTGGTTGTCGAAACCCGTCTTCGCGGCGAACGATGCCGCCGGCATTGCCGTCGTCGTTGCGTTCATCGCCTTCTTCGTGGGCGCGTTGCTGGCTGCGATCCTGGCCACCCGCCACGCCGAGCACCTCGCCGAACGTTTCGGCGAACCCTACGGCACCTTGATGCTGACGCTGTCCGCGATCTCGCTGGAAATCGCGACGGTGGTGACCGTGATGTTGCACAACGCCGACAACCCGGCATTCGGGCGCGACACCATGTTCTCGGTGGTGATGATCGTGTTGAACGGCATCATCGGCACCGCGTTGCTGGTCGGCGGGCTGCGCCACCACGAGCAGACCTACAACCTGCGCGGCGCCAAGGCTTTCCTGAGCCTCCTGATTCCGTTGGCGACGCTGGCGCTGATCTGGCCCGACTTCACGGTCACCTCCGGCTACGCCACCTTGTCGCTGGTGCAGAAACTGTTCCTGCTGGTGATGTCGCTGCTGCTGTACGGCGCTTTCATGGTGATCCAGACGCGCACGCATACCAGTTTCTTCGTCGCCGAAGGCGAAGCGATGGAGCAGACCCCGGCGCATCCGGATTCGCCGCAGGGCTGGGTGGTCCATGGGGTGCTGCTGGTCGCGTACCTGGTGCTGGTCGTGCTGCTGGCCAAATTGTTCGCGTTGCCGCTGGAGACAGGCGTCGCGCGATTGGGCATGCCGCTCGCGCTGGCGGGTTTCGCGGTGGCGGTGCTGGTGCTGGCGCCGGAAGGCATCGCGGCGATCCGCGCCGCGCGCTTCAACCAGATGCAACGCGCGATGAACATCGGCCTCGGCACTGCGCTGTCCACCATCGCGCTCACGGTGCCGGCGGTGCTGATGATCGACCTGTTCCTCGGACGCACCGCGGTGCTCGGCCTCTCCGCCGCCAACATGATGATGCTGGTGCTGACCTTCGGCGTATCCATCCTGACGCTGGGTTCGGGACGCACCAACGCGATGCAGGGGCTGGTGCACCTGTTGTTGTTTCTCGCGTATGTAGTCTTGATCTTCTCGCCATGACGCGCGACGAACGGAGCCTCCGATGCTGCCCCTGTGGCTGAAAGCCTTCCACATTTTCGGCGTGGTCACCTGGTTCGCCGGATTGTTCTACCTGCCGCGGCTGTTCGTGTACCACGCGGAAGCGATCGAGCCCGCGTTGCGTGCGCGCTTCAAGCTGATGGAACGCCGCCTGCTG
>DATNAW010000032.1:0-9175 GCA_035572335.1 Rhodanobacteraceae bacterium | reverse complement strand
CCGACCAGCCGGCGCAGCGCGGCCTGGATGCAATCCGGCACGGTCAGTCCGACTTGCACTTCGTTGAGGCCGATCTTGTATTCGCCGCGCGCCATCACGCGGTAGTCGCAGAAGATCGCGAGCACCGCGCCGCCTGCGGGGCTGTGCCCGGTCACCGCCGCGGCGACGGGCACTGGCGAGCGCGCGAGCGCCGCGCACAGTCCGAAGAAGTCACGCCAGAACGTGCGCATCGCATCGCGGTCGAGTCGCAGCAGGGCAGGGATGTCGAGTCCCGCCGAGAACAAGCCCTGCGATCCGGACAGGATCAACGCCGTGGCGCCGTGGGTGGGCGCGCGTTCCACCGCCTGCTTCAACGTGGCGATGAGCGCGGGGTTGAGCGCATTGACGGGCGGACGTGCGAGCCGGAATTCGCGGATGCCGTGGTCGTGTTCGATGATGTCGAGCATGGATGCTCCGTTGTGTTCGTCATTCCGGCGCAAGCCGGAATCCATTGAGGTTTTTGTTTCTGAAAGAATCAAAATGGATTCCGGGTTCCGTTCCCGATGAGACCGGGAACGGCCCCGGAATGACGGCGTTATAAATCCTGCGCGGTCCAGGTGTAGCGCACGGTGTAGGTGAGCGTCGCGCTGCCGTTCGCGGGCACCGGCACCTTGAATTCCAGCAACTGCGGCGTCTGTTTCGAAGGCTTGATGCTGGACGACGCCAGGCTCCACTCACGCCAGCGGTTCGGATGCTCGCGCACCGTCACCGAGCGCGCGGCATCACCGCCGTTGCTGAGCGTGACCTTGTACGCCTCGGTCATCGTGTGCGCGTTGGCATCGACGTGGAATTCGGAGCGTTCGCGCGTGGCGCGAAGGTCGAAACTCTCGCCGAGTTGCACCGACACGCGCTGGCCCTTGGGCGTGTCGGCGACATTGCCCTCCCCAAGCAGCGCGGGCGCACCGTTGCGGTCCGCGATCCACGCGCGCAGGGTGCCGGCGGGCAGCGCGTCGGGTGCGGTAAACGTCAGCGTGCTGGCAATGGGACGATCCTGGTAATCCTGCGCGCCGTAGTCGTTGGTGTTCGGCTTCGGCGGAAAGTACGCGTTGCCGTCGTCGATGACGTATTCGCGCGCGCAGTCGAGCGCCTGTGCCGGATACAGCGGTGTCAGCGTGACCGTGCCGTTCGGCAGGCTCACCGAACCCGCGAGCTTGAAGCTGCGGTAATCGCCCAGCGACGCCTGCACCGGCATCGCAGCTTCGGCCATGGGTGGCGCGGGCGGCCTGACCGCCATGCTGTACATGCGCACGCCGCGGTTGCCGAGGTTCGGCTGGCCCGCAACGAGTTGGATGTCGGCGCCGTCGTAATCGCGGCCGCTGCGGTTGGCGATGCTTGCCTGCGGTTTGAATTGCATGCGGCAGGCGCTGCCGCCTTCCAGCGTGGCCGTGTACGCGGCGCGCCAGCCGAGTCCGGATGTCGTGTAGGTCAACAGCGCGTCACGTTGGCCGGCGGACTTCGCGGCGACGTCGAGCAACACGCTGCTGCCGCCGGAAACCGCGTCCGCCGGCAGCGTGACCGACGCGTAATCGTGTACAAGGTGCACCTTGCCGTCGGATGTGCGGATCAACACGCCGTTGTCGGACGCGCCCAGCAGTTCGCCGGTGAATCCGCCGCCGCTCGATTGCACTTCGACTTCGCTGCCGATTGCGCCATCCAGCGCGCCGCTCGCGCTGGCGTTGGCCAGCACTACGCGCTGGCCGAGCACGTTCACGGTGGAGCCGGGACCGAAACCCACCGCGACGGCTTCGGGATCGAGCGTTGCGGGCAGGCCGCCGATGCGGACTTCGTGGTTGCCCGCCGCAACGCTGAGCACGCGTTGTTCGTGCACCAGCGCGTGGCCGGCGTCGAGCGTGCCCTGGCTGCTGCCGGAAAACAGCGCGTCGTTGTCGGCGGAATAGATCGTCAGGCGGGCGTGATCGGCGGCGAGTGCGGCCGGTGTCATCAGCAGTGCGGCGAGGGCCGCGCAAAGCAATCGGCGAGGCATGGAGTGTCTCCGTGGTGTCGATCGTGCCCCGATGATAAACGCGATGCGCGAACGGGGCGCGGAACCGCTTCAGCGGGCCTGCGCGCCGTCCAGCAGCGCCGCGACTTCGTTGCGGTCGCGCGCGCGCAGCAGGCGCGGCGCCAGCGCGCGCAGCACCTTGCGGTCGCAACGCGACAACGCATCGCGTTGGGCGAGGATGCGGTCGGGCAGCATGCTGAAGTCTTCGAGCCCGAGCGCGATCAGCGCGCATGCGAACGCCGGGTCGCCCGCGATTTCGCCGCACAGGCAAACGGGTTTGTGCGCCATGCGCGCGCGACCGATCACGTGCGCCAGCATGCGCAGCACGGCGGGGTGCGCGGGCTGGTAGAGCTTGCCGAGCTGGTCGTTGTTGCGGTCGGCGGCAAGCACGTACTGGGTGAGATCGTTGCTGCCGATGGCGAGGAAATCCGAGACTTCCAGCAGTGCGCGCACGTTGAGCGCGGCGGCCGGCACTTCGACCATCGCGCCCAGTTCGAACTGGTCCGGAATCTCGTGGCCGGCGGTGCGCAGGTCGCGCGCGCATTCCTGCAGCAGGCGGCGCACCTCGGCCAGTTCCGCGGCTTCGGTGACCATCGGCACCAGGATGCGCAGCGGACCGTAGCAGCTCGCGCGCAGGATCGCGCGCAATTGCGGCACCAGCACGTCCGGCTGGCGCAGCGACAGGCGCACGCCGCGCACGCCCAGCGCGGGATTGGGTTCCGCCGTCATCACCAGGCCCGCAGCGTCGGCCTTGTCCGCGCCGAGATCGAGCGTGCGGATGGTGACCGGCAGGCCGCCCGCGCTCAGCACCGCATCGCGGTACGCGTGGAATTGTTCGTCTTCGGTGGGCAAGCCATCGTGGGCGAGGAACAGGAATTCGGTGCGGTACAGTCCGATGCCGGCGACGCCGAGGTTGCGCGCGCGTTCGATGTCTTCAGGACGTTCCGCGTTGGCGAAAAGACGCAGCTTGCGGCCATCGCGCGTGCGGGTTTCGGCGCCCGCGAGTTGCGCGAGCCGCTGGCCTTCGCGCAGCGCTTCGCGCTGCCAGTTGCGGTACTGCGCGAGATCCTGCGCGGCCGGATGCACGATCACTTCGCCGCGCACCGCATCGACCAGCACCAGGTCGCCGTCGCGCAAATCCTCAAGCACGCCGTCGGTGTTGACCAGCATCGGCAGGTGCAGGCTGCGTGCCAGGATCGCGCTGTGCGAATACGGGCTGCCGGAACCCGCGACCACCGCGAGGATGCCATGGCTGGCCATGTGCGCAAGTTCGCCGGGGGCCACGCTTTCGGTCACCAGGATTTCGCCGACGCGCGTCGCGAGTTTCTTTTCCTCACTGCTGGCCTGGCGCGCCAGCGCGCTCTGCACGCGCGCGATGACGTGGTCGACGTCTTCGCCGCGGCTGCGCAGGTACGGATCGTCCATGTTGTCGAACACGGCAACCAATCGATCGCGCTGGGCTTTCAGCGCGGCGGAGGCGCGGTAGTGGCCCTTGCGGATCATCGCGCGCAGGCCTTCGATCAGTTCCGGATCGTCGAGCAGCTGTGCGTGCGCGTCGATGAATTCGCCGACTTCGCGTGCGAGCGCGCCGTGCAGCTTGCGACGCAGTTCGGCCATGTCCTCGCGCGCGACCGCGAAGGCGCGTTCGAGGCGCGCGACTTCGTTTTCGACTTCGGAATCGGGCAGCGGCGTGTTGTCGATGCTGAAGCGCGCGGGCTGCTCCAGCCGCACGCGTCCCAGCGCCATCCCGGGCGCAGCTGCGTAACCGGGGAAGGCGCGCCTCATGCGCCCTCGTCGAATTTGCGGTCGAACAGCGCGGCCACGGCGTCCAATGCCAGCGCTTCGTCCGGGCCTTCCGCGCGCAACAGCAGCGGCGTGCCGATGCCGGCCGCCAGCATCATCACGCCCATGATGCTTTTCGCGTTGACCGCGCGGCCGCCGCTCACCAGCCACACCGTGGCCTTGAAGCCCTGGACCAGCTGCACCAGCTTGGCCGAGGCGCGCGCGTGCAGGCCCAGCTTGTTGCTGACCACGATTTCCTTTTCGACCATCGGGACGTTCCGGGTTGGCGTCCCGCTACGTTACCAAAACGTGCACGCGCAATGGTGCGGCGCAGTGGCATCGCCGGTTTATACCTTGTCGATGCAAATCCCGCCGCGTCCGCCGCTGGCGGCGACTTCGGCCAGTTCATCGAGCGGCTTGTCGGAATAGTTGAGCACGCGCAGCAGCATCGGCAGGTTGAGGCCCGACACGCAACGCGCGCGCACGCCCAGGCCGGCGAGCTTGTTGGCGATGTTGCACGGCGTGGAGCCGTACAGGTCGGACAACACCAGCACGCCGCCGCCGCGGTCGAGCGCGCGCGCGGCGCGCGCCGCCGCCGGCAGCAGCGTCGAAGGATCGTCGGTGGCGCTGACTTCCAGCGTGTCGAGCTGGCAGGGCAGGCGCGGCATCACGTGCTTGGCCGCGGCAATCAGCGCGTGGCCGATTTCCTCGTGGGTCAGCAGCAAGATGCCCGCCGCAGGCGCGGGGTCGGTATGTTGAAGGGCGGTAGCCGTAGTCATGGCGGGATAGGCGAAGGGATAGCCGCAGGCCTGCAAGATTCGGTCCAGAGGGCGGCGTTATTCCAGTTCGCGATGGAAAGTGAGTACCTGTTCACGGCTGGCGCGATAGTGTTCGGCAAGGCGCTCGGCAAGGTAAACCGAGCGGTGCCTGCCACCGGTGCAACCGATCGCGACGGTCAGGTAACCCTTGTCCTCGCTCTCGAATCGCGGCAGCCATGCGTCGAGAAAACGCTGGATGTCAGCCAGATATTGTACTACGAGACCCTGCCCGTCGAGGAACTCGCGGACGGGCGCGTCCTTGCCCGAAAATGGGCGCAAACGCGCGTCCCAGTGCGGGTTCGGCAGGCAGCGCGCGTCGAACACGAAGTCGCAATCGGGCGGCAGGCCGCGGCCGTAGGCGAACGATTCGAACATCAGGGTGAGGCCGCCCGAGGTGGCGCCGAAGTCGGTGGCAATGCGGCGGCGCAGCTGGTGCACGTTGCTGTCGCTGGTGTCGATCGAACGGTTGGCAATCGCAAGCAACGGGCGCAGACGGCGGCGTTCCTCGGCGATCGCGTCGACCAGCGAGCGGCCTTTCTCCGAAAGCGGGTGACGGCGGCGGCTGCTGGCGTAGCGCTTCAGCAGGACCTCGTCACTGGATTCCAGGAACACCAGTTCGGCATCCGCGCCGGCCTCGGCAAGGCGCGACAGCGCTTCGGGCAGGCGCTCGAGATCGCCGCGGTTGCGTACGTCCACGCCAACGGCAAGGCCGCTCGGCGCCTCGCGGCCGCCATCGACCAGCGCGCGGTACAACGAGGGCAGCAGGGCCGTCGGCAGGTTGTCCACACAATAAAAGCCGAGGTCCTCGAAGGCACGCAGGGCGACGGTCTTGCCGGCCCCGGAGAGGCCGCTCAGCACCACCACGCGGATTGCGTCTTTGGAAGGTCCGTCGGTCGGCATGTGTCACCCCTGATGGCGTTGCAGGCGCGCGGCCTGCCGGTCCATGAAGATGCGGGCCTGGTCGATGCCCTGCGATTTCAGCATGTGGCTGCGCACCGCGGCCTCGACCAGCACCGCGAGGTTGCGGCCGGGGGCCACCGGAATCGTGATCTGCGGAATCTTCACTTCCAGCACCTCGTGCACGCCGACGTCGCCGGTCAGGCGCACCATCGCATCCTCGGGTTCGTTGCCGGCCGGGCGCAGGTGCACGATCAGTCGCAGGTACTTGGAACGCTTCACCGCCGTGTGGCCGAACATCTCGCGCACGTTGAGCACGCCGAGGCCGCGCACTTCCAGCAGGTCGCGCAGTATTTCGGGGCACGCGCCGTCGAGTACGTCAGGAGCGATAAGCGTGAATTCGGGCGCATCGTCCGCGACCAGGCGGTGTCCGCGGGTGATCAACTCCAGTGCCAATTCACTTTTGCCACTGCCGGGGGTGCCGGTGATCAGCACGCCAATGGAGTGGACTTCCATGAACACACCGTGCAGCGTCACCTGCGGCGCGAGCGCGCGCGCAAGCTTGTATTGCAGGTACGTCAGCAGGTCGTGTCCGCGGCGCGCGCTGACCCACAACGGCGTGTTGGTTTCTTCGGCGGCTTCGCGCAGGTCGGCGGGCACCGCCTGGTCCTTGGTGATGATCAGCGCGACCGGTTGCTGCCCGAAAATCTTCTGCACCGTTTCCCAGCGTTGCCGCGAATCGAGGCCGTCGAGGTAATTCAGTTCCTCGCCGCCGACGATCTGCAGCTTGTTGGGATAGATGATGTTGAGATAACCGATCTCGGACGGACGCCGCTGGCCTGCGCCGCCGGCCTGCAGCGCGCGGTCGGCACCGGATTGGCCCGCGACCCAGCGCAGGGCCATGCGTTCCTTGATGTCCTCGAAAAGTTCGCGCGCGCTGAGTCGGTTCACGTGTTGTCCCCGCCCGCGGAACTGCAGGCGGGGACATTCTGCCAGTGTTGGTGTCGTGATGTTCGAAGTCGCTGTTGTGAAAGTCAGGTCATGGACGGCCGCGGTGATCCAGTTGAACCCTCGAACTTGACGATTGCGATGATCCGCGTCGGAGCAGCGTTCATGGATGAACGCAAAACTTTGTGTCAGGGCAGGGATGCCCGAGGTTATGCATGTGAACCCTCAACCACGACGGCTGCGATAACACTCGCCGGATCAGCGATCATGGAAGATCGCACAAGCTAAGCCATGTTGCGGATATCGTCGCGGTCGTGCGTCGCCTTCTTGTCCTTGTGCTTGCGCACCTGCGCGTCAAGCTTGTCGAACAGCGCATCGATCGCGGCGTACATGTCCTGGTCCACGGCATCCGCGTGCAATACCGTGCCGGCGGCGGCGAGCGTCCCTTCGGCGCGGTTGGCCAGACGATTCTTCTCCACCTCCAGCACCACGTTGAGCGAAGTCAGGTTGTCGAAGCGTCGCACGAGGCGTTCGCGGCGGGCGTCGACGTAATCGCGCAGGGCGGGGGTGATTTCGATCTGGTGGCCGCTGACCTGTGTTTGCATGATGGACTCCTGTGCAGCGTGGTGGAAGCGCGGGATGGCCCCGAGCCGGATGCCGCATTCGGCATCCGTGTGAAGTTTTTCGTCTGTACTCCTTGAGATCGTTGGCAAGGTGGAAAGTTGCACGCTTTCGTGAAAGTCCGGCATCGACGCCGGATTTTGTTTTTGCGGTCAGCGATGACCGCCGCCGAAGTGCAGCGTGCCAAACGTGGCGTGAACTTTCCGTTTCAAGTCAACTCGTTCACTCGCGTTCGCGCTGAAAGATTTTCGTCAGCGCGCGCGCAGGCGTTCGCTGGAGCTGGGAATGCGCATCTGTTCGCGGTATTTCGCGACAGTGCGGCGCGCCACCTGAATGCCACGCCGGTTCAGTTCCGCCGTCAGCGTCTGGTCGGAAAGCGGCTTGGCGGCGTCTTCCTCGTCGACCAGCTTGCGGATCATGGCCTGGATCGCGGTGGCCGACGCGCTGCCGCCATCCTCGGTCGCAACGCTCGAGGAAAAGAAATGCTTGAACTCGAACGTGCCGCGCGGCGTGTGCAGGTACTTGCGCGTGGTGACGCGCGAAATCGTGGATTCGTGCATGCCGAGTTCTTCGGCGAGTTCGCGCATCACCAGCGGCTTCATCGCCTCCGGGCCGTAGTCGAGGAACGCGCTTTGCGTGCGCACGATGGCCTGCGCAACCTTGAGCAACGTGTCGGCGCGCGCTTCCAGGCTTTTCATCAGCCAGCGGGCTTCCTGCAACTGTCCGCGCAGCCACGCGGCATCGCTGCGCTGCGCGCGCGCGATCAGGCCGCAGTAATGCTGGTTGATCGCCAGCCGAGGCTGGCAATCGGGCGACAGCGACACGCGCCAGCGTCCGCCGACCTTCAGCGCGTACGCGTCGGGCGTGACGTATTCGGCCTGCACGGGTTCGAAGCGCGATCCGGGCCGCGGGTCGAGTGCGCGCACCAGCGTGATGGCGGCGATGACTTCGTCTTCGGGTGCGCCGAAACGGCTTGCGAGTTTGGACACGTCGCGCCGCGCCAGCAGGTCGAGTTCGCTGGCCACGATCGCGCGTGCCAGTTCGCGGCCTTCGACGTTGGGCGCGAGTTGTTCGATCTGGGCATCGAGGCAATCGCCGAGGTCGAGGCTGGCGACGCCGACGGGTTCGAAATGCTGGACGCGTTTGCGTACCGCTTCGGCTTCCTCGCGCGTGACCGCGGGACTGAGCGTCTGCAGCGCGGCCAGCACGGGTTCCAGGCCCTCGCGCAGGTAACCGTCATCGTCGAGCGCATCGATGATCGCGGCGGCAATGTTGGCTTCGCGCTCGGAAAAGCCGCTGAGGTTGGCCTGCCACTGCAGCCGGTCGCGCAGGCCTTCGGGCGCGGCATCCTGCGGATCGAGTGTGTCGTCGTCATCGAAGCCGCGGCTGGATTGCGCCCACTCCATCACCTGCGGCGAGTTTTCATCCCAATACTCGCTGTCGTCGACTTCGGCGGGCGCGCTTTCGGAGGGACTGTCGCTGTTGTCGGAAGAAGAAGCTTCGGTCGCCGCATCGTCATCCGGCGTCTCGCCGTCGAGTTCGATCAGCGGGTTGGCTTCCGCCAGTTCGCGCAGTTCGGTCTGCAATTCGATCTGCGACAACTGCAACAGCCGGATCGCCTGCTGCAACTGCGGCGTCAGGGACAACTGTTGCGACTGGCGAAGCTGGATACCGGGTTTCATGGCAACGATGCTGGTCAGGCATCAGCATCGTATACCACGGCCAGGCGCGTGGATAGTGCACGGGCACGGTTTATGCTTGGGCGGCGGTGCGTTGTTCGTCTTCCGCGGGACTCGTCGCGAAGCAGCTGTTGGTGAAGAGTCAGACCACGGAGCCCTTGGCCATGGATGGCGGCTTTATGGTCGTTCTGGTGTGCCGTGGCCGAAAGCCGACCCGTGGGCGATCACCTGCGGCGATGCAGCGATCAGGGATGATCGCATTACATTCGAAACTCGTGGCCCAGGTAAACCTCACGCACCTGCTTGTGCGCCAGGATTTCGGCGGGCGTGCCGCGCGCCAGCACCTTGCCTTCGTTCAGGATGTACGCGTGCTCGCAGATGCCGAGCGC
>DATNAW010000031.1:0-7685 GCA_035572335.1 Rhodanobacteraceae bacterium | reverse complement strand
GCCAGGCCTTCGACGATCGCGGTCTTGCCGACGCCGGGTTCGCCGATCAGCACCGGGTTGTTCTTGGTGCGGCGCGAAAGCACCTGCACCACGCGGCGGATTTCCTCGTCGCGCCCGATCACCGGATCGAGCTTGCCGGTCTCGGCGCGCGCGGTCATGTCGATGGTGTATTTCTCCAGCGCCTGGCGCTGGTCCTCGGCACTTTCGCTTTGCACCTTCTCGCCGCCGCGGATCTTGTCGATGGCGGCCTCGATGCCCTGCTTGTTGGCGCCTGCGGCCTTCAGCGCGCGGCCGAGGTCACCCTTGTCGTCCAGACCGGCCAGCACGAACAGTTCCGACGCGATGAACTGGTCGCCGCGCTGCTGCGCCAGCTTGTCGGTGAGGTTGAGCAGGCGGTTCAACTCGTTCGAGACGTTGATGTTGCCTTCCTGCCCCGACACGCGCGGCAGGCGTTCGAGGATTTCGCCTACCCGCTGACGCAGCAGCGGCACATTGACGCCGGCTTGCGCCAGCATCGGCGCGGTCGAACCGCCCTGCTGGTCCAGCAGCGCGGCCATCAGGTGCGCGGGTTCCAGCATGTTGTTGTCGCGTCCGACCGCGATCGATTGCGCATCGGCCAGAGCCTGCTGGAAGCGCGACGTCAGTTTGTCGGTTCTCACGGGTCGATCCTCACCAGGGGGCGGAGCGCGCCGCCAATCGACAGAAAATAGGGCCGGCGCGGCCGTGCTTCAACTGTCGCACGATGGTTCGCCAATCCGCACATTTTGGCCGGGCGTGAAAGAGCCATTCACGTCGCGTGCGCCACAATGCGGCGACATAGCGTTTTGCCGAGCCGAGGTGTCCATAGTCAGCGCCGACATCGCAACCGACTTGCCTGCGCCGCCCGACACCGGCGCCGACACTGGCTGGGCGCTGTTCCTTGACGTCGATGGCACCCTGCTGGACATCGCATGCCATCCCGATGACGTGCATGTCGATGCGCGTCTGCATGACGACCTCCACCGCTTGCTCGAACGGCTCGATGGTGCGCTGGCCTTGCTCAGCGGCCGCACCTTGTCGCAACTCGATGCGCTGTTCGACTGGAACCGCCACGCCGCCGCCGGTTTGCACGGTGCGGAATTGCGCGGGCCCGACGGCGAGGCGCGCATCACCGGCGACGCCGCGGCGTTCGCGCGCATCCGCTCGCATGCCGTCGAACTGGTCGCGGCAACCCGGGGCGTGATGCTGGAAGACAAGCGCCTCGCGCTGGCGCTGCACTGCCGCCACGCGCCGGCGGCATGCGAGGCGGCGGAACACATCGCGCAGACGTTGCTGCGCGAAGCCGGCGGGCACTACGTCCTGCAGCGCGGCGACCGCGTGTTCGAACTGAAGCCGGCCGGCGTGGACAAGGGCCGGGCGCTGGCGGCATTGATGCGCGCCGCGCCGTTCCGCGGGCGCACGCCGTGGATGCTGGGCGACGACCTGACCGACGAGGATGCGTTCCGCCACCTCAACGCGAACGGCGGCATCAGCGTGATTGTCGGCGCGCGGCGCCCGACCGAGGCGCGTTACTCGCTGGACGATCCCGCCGCGGTGCGCGCATGGCTGCGTGCGCTGGCCGAAGCGCGGTGACCGGAAGAAGGAGGCGACCCTTGGCTGCAAAAAAACCCACCAGGAAGACTGCGAAAGCCAAGACATCGCGCATCACGCCGGGCGGGCCGCCGAGCGGGCCAGCCGCCCGGCCGCCTTCGAAGCAATCCGCCAAACCCGGCCAGCGCACCAGCCTCGACCTCGGCATCATCGGCAACGGCACCATCAACGCCGTGATCGACGCGCGCGGCAGCATTGTCTGGCATTGCGTGCCCG
Organism: Rhodanobacteraceae bacterium; assembly: GCA_035572335.1. Classification (GTDB taxonomy): domain Bacteria; phylum Pseudomonadota; class Gammaproteobacteria; order Xanthomonadales; family Rhodanobacteraceae; genus 66-474. The sequence goes on along the minus strand of DATNAW010000031.1, from coordinate 5,840 downwards.
CGTTCGACGGCGATCCGGTGTTCTGCGCACTGCTGTCGCCGCGATTTTCCGACGCCGGCTTTTTCGACGTCTTGCTGGAGAACGAGGCATCGAGCCACCAGCGCTACCTCGACAACAGCGCTGTGCTGATCACCATCCTGACCGCGGAGGACGGCGCGCAGGTCGAGATCACCGATTTCGCGCCGCGCTACAAGCAGCACGGACGCACCTTCCATCCGATGCAGATCCTGAGGCGTGTGCGTCCGCTCGCGGGTTCGCCGCGCGTCGCGCTGCGGCTGAAACCGCTCACCGGCTACGGCGCGCGCAAGCCGGAATACACCTTCGGTTCCAACCACGTGCGCTACATGCTCGAGCCACTGGTGCTGCGCGCCACCACCGACACGCAATTGCCAATGCTGCGCGACGGCCTGCCCTTCCTGCTGGATCATGAAGTGCACATCGTGCTCGGCACGGACGAAACCCTGCACGAATCGGCGGGACATTATTTCCGGGAAGCGCTGGATGCCACGCTGGACTACTGGCACGAGTGGTCGCGCTACTTGTCGATTCCCGCCGAATGGCAGGAAGCGGTGATCCGCGCCGCGATCACGCTGAAGCTGTGCCAGTACGAAGGCACCGGCGCGATCACCGCGGCGATGACCACGTCGATCCCGGAAGCACCCGACACCGTGCGCACCTGGGATTACCGCTATTGCTGGCCGCGCGACGCGGCGCTGTCGGTGCGCGCGCTGAATCGATTGAGCGCCACACGCACGATGGAGGAATACGTGCGCTACATCTTCAATCTCGCGGTCAAGGAAGACGGCAAGATGACGCCGGTTTACGGCATCCATTTCCAGGATGAACTGCCCGAACGCGAGGAAGCCACGCTCGCCGGCTACCGCGGCATGGGCCCGGTTCGCGTCGGCAATGAAGCCTGGAAGCAGCAGCAGAACGACATCTACGGCAGCGTGGTGCTGGCGGCTACCCAGATGTTCTGCGACCAGCGGCTGGTGAAGATCGCCGGCGAAGTCGAATACCGCCGGCTGGAACGCTGCGGCGACGCCGCCTGGCGCCTGCACGACAAGCCGGACGCGGGCTTGTGGGAATTGCGCGGACGCACCTCGGTGCATACCTATTCCGCGGTGATGTGCTGGGTGGCGTGCGACCGGCTGGCCAACATCGGCGCGTGGCTGAAGCTCGACGATCGCGTGAAGTTCTGGCGCAAGCGCGCCGACAGCATCAAGCGCAAGATCCTGCGCCACGCCGTGCACAAGGACGGCCATTTCGTGGAATCGTTCGGCAGCGATCAACTGGATGCGAGCTTGCTGCTGCTGGAAGGCCTGCGTTTCGTCAGTGCCGACGACCCCCGCTTTGTCAAGACCGTGGACGCGGTCGGCAAGACGCTGATGCGCGACGGCTTCCTGATGCGCTACGCGCACCCGGACGACTTCGGCGCGCCGGAGACCAGTTTCCTCGTGTGCAATTTCTGGTACGTGGAAGCGTTGATCGCGATCGGCCGCAAGGACGAAGCGCGCAAGTTCTTCGAGAAGCTGCTGGCGATCCGCAATCCGCTGGGTCTGCTCTCGGAAGACTACGACGCGAAAACCGGCGAACTATGGGGCAACTTCCCGCAGACATACTCGATGGTCGGCCTGATCAACGCCGCGCGCGGATTGTCCACCAAGTGGAGCGACGTGGTATGAGCCGTTTGGTCGTCGTGTCCAACCGCGTCGCACAGCCGAGGGAAACGCGTGCCGGCGGGCTGGCGGCGGCGATGCGCGCGGCGCTGAAGGAGCACGGCGGCCTTTGGTTCGGCTGGAGCGGCAAGCGCGTCGCGCCGACCGAACGCGCGCTGCACCGCGAGCGCGTGGGCAACATCGATTACGCGCTGCTGGACCTGACGCGCGAGGAATACGAAGCCTATTACCTCGGTTTCGCCAACCGAACGCTGTGGCCACTGCTGCACTTCCAGCCGACGATGATGCAGTACAGCCGCGCGCAATACGCCGGCTACCGGCAGGTCAACAAGCTGTTCGCGGCAAGACTCGCGCCGCTGCTGCGCGAGGACGACCGCATCTGGATCCATGACTACCACCTGATTCCGCTGGCGTCGGAATTGCGCGCGTTGGGCGTTGGTTCGCGCATCGGCTTTTTCCTGCACATCCCGCTGCCGCCACGCGAACTGCTGATCAACCTGCCCTGCCATGCCGATTTGATCGCGACGCTGAGCGCGTGCGATCTGGTCGGCGTGCAGAACCGCGACGACGCGCACGCGCTGGCGGATTATTTCGTCGACGTGCTCGGCGCGCAACGCAGTGGCGACATCGTGGTGTCCGGAGAACGCCGCACGCGCGTCGCGCCGTTCCCCATCAGCATCGACACCGCCGAAGTCGCGCGGCAATCGCAGGCCGCCGCGGCCAGCGCCACGAGCCGCAACCTGCGCGCCAGCCTGAGCGGGCGCGCGCTGGCGGTCGGCGTCGATCGGCTGGACTATTCCAAAGGCCTGCCGCGACGCTTCGAGGCGTTCGGGCGCTTCCTGGCCGAGCATCCCGACTGGCGCTCGCGCGTCTCGTTCCTGCAGATCGCGCCGCCGTCGCGCGAGGAAGTACCGGAATATCGCGAGCTGCGCTCCAAGCTCGAACGTTCCGCCGGCGCCACCAACGGCCGCTACGCGGAACCCGACTGGGTGCCGATCCGCTACGTCAACCGCAGTTTCGCCAGGCGCACGCTGGCCGGTTTCTACCGCATCGCCGACCTCGCGCTGGTGACGCCGCTGCGCGACGGCATGAACCTGGTCGCCAAGGAATTCGTCGCCGCGCAGCCACCCGACGATCCCGGCGCGCTGGTGCTGTCGCGCTTCGCGGGCGCCGCGGGCGAGTTGCCGCAGGCGTTGCTGGTGAATCCCTACGATCCCGAAGGCATGGTCGAAGGCATCGAACGGGGCTTGACGATGCCGCTTGAAGAACGGCGCGAACGCTGGGCCGCGATGTTCGAACACATTTCGAAGCACGACATCGACGCGTGGCGGCTGGGGTTCCTCGAAGCGCTGGGAAACTAACCCGCCGGTTTCACCGTCGGCGCAGCCCCGATCATCGGCGCCAGCGCCGCCCACACGTTGCCGAGCACGCGCGGCTGCGCCGCGGCGACGGGGTGCAACCCGTCGGCCTGCATCAGCGAGGGATCGAGCGCAATACCCTGCAAGAGGAACGGCACCAGCCCGGTCCGGTCCTGCCGCGCAAGATCGGCATAGATGTCGCGCAAGCCATCGCGGTAACGCGGGCCGTAGTTCACCGGCAATTCGATGCCGAGCAGCAGGACCTTGGCGCCCGCGTCGCGGCACTGCCCGACCAGCGCCGAGAGGTTGGCACCGATTTCCGCGAGCGGCAGGCCCCGCAAGCCATCGTTGGCGCCCAGTTCCAGGATCACCAGCGCCGGATGGTATTGCTTGAGCAAGCCCGGCAGGCGCGCCAATCCGGACGAAGTCGTCTCGCCGCTGATGCTGGCATTGACGAGCCGCCACGGTGGACGCATATCGGCCAGACGTTTCTCCAGCAACGCGGGCCACGCCGCCTGCAATTCGATATTGTGGGCGGCCGACAGCGAATCCCCCAGCAACAGGATCGTGCGCGGCGCGGCTGCCGCCGACGCGCGCAGCGGCAACAGCAACGCAAGGCAAAACACAATGCACGACGGCAACCGGACAGACATGGCGCTGATTTCCGCAAAAGGTTTGGGCAAGCACGTCGAAGGACCGGCGGGCCGCCTCGACATTCTTGACGATGTCAGCCTGGAAGTGAATGCCGGGGAAACCATCGCGATCACCGGTGCGTCGGGCTCAGGCAAGACCACCTTGCTCGGATTGCTGGCCGGGCTCGATCTTCCCAGCCGCGGCAGCGTCCGGCTCGACGGCCACGCGCTGGAGGCATTGGACGAGGAAGCGCGTGCACGCTTGCGCCTGAACCTGGTCGGTTTCGTGTTCCAGTCGTTCCATCTGCTGCCCGCATTGACCGCCGAGGAAAACGTGCTGCTGCCGCTGGAACTCGACGGCAGGCCGGACGCAGAGGCGCGCGCACGCGACGCGCTGGCGTCGGTCGGACTGCGCGAACGCGGCGCACATTACCCGTACCAGTTGTCCGGCGGCGAACAGCAGCGCGTTGCGATCGCGCGTGCGTTCGTGCACGGCCCGCGCCTCCTGTTCGCGGACGAACCAACCGGCAACCTCGACCACCATTCGCGCGACGCGATCGCCGACTTGTTGTTCGCGCTCAATCGCGAACACCACACCACGCTGGTGGTCGTCACCCACGATCCCGCGATGGCCGCGCGTTGCGCGCGCGTATTCGATCTCGTGGACGGTCGCCTGCAGGCGCACGCGGCATGAGCAGTCCGCGCCATGCCTTGCGCACGCTGCGGCGCGAATGGCGCCTGCCGGAACTGCGCACACTGATCGCGGCGCTGCTGCTGTCGGTGATCGCGCTGGGCGCGGTCGGCACGCTGGCCGCGCGGGTGCAGCGCGCGGTATTGATGAGCGCGGCGGAGTTGATCGGCGGCGATCTGGGTATCGATGCGGCGACCTCCTTGCCGGCGGCGTTTGTGCAACACGCGCAAGCGTTCGGACTGCGCACCAGCAAGCTGGCCGACTTTCCCAGCGTCGCGTTCGCCGGCGGCAACAGCCAGCTGCTGTCGGTCACGGCCGGTGACGGGGCGTGGCCGCTGCGCGGGAAATTGATCGTCGATCCAGAGCGTGTCACGCACGCCCCGCCGGCCGGTTCGATTTACCTGGACCACCGCGCGCTGGTGTCGCTGCAACTGAAGGTCGGCAATCGCGTGCAGGTTGGCGGCATGGACCTCGAAATCGCGGGCCAGCTCGATCAGCAACCCGGCGGCGGCGACCTGATCGCACTGGCGCCGCGCGCGGTGATGGCGCTGTCCGATGCCGAAGCCGCGGGCCTGCTCGGCACCGGCAGCCGCGCGCGGCATCGCCTGCTGGTTGCGGGCAGCGTGTCGGGCGTGGACGCGTACCGCGCCTGGGCCAAGGCGCACCTGCCCGCCGACGCGCGGATGCTGACGCCCGAAGAAGTGCAGCAACGGCTCGCCGTAGCCTTCGATCGCGCGGGTTCGTTCCTGCGGCTGGCGGCGCTGCTCGCCGCATTGCTGGCGGGCATCGCGGTCGCACTGTCGGCGCAACGCTACGCCCGCCGCAAGACCGACGAGATCGCCCTGCTGCGCGCACTGGGCGCATCGTCGCGTTTTGCATTCGGCAGTCTCGCGTGGACGCTGGCGGTGCCGGCCGCGCTCGCCGCATTGATCGGCGCGGGCGTCGCGCTGGGGCTCGCTTCCGCAGCGTTCGCGTACGCGCACGATCTGCTGCCCGCATCCGCGCAACGCGCGCCGCTGCCGTTCGGCCCCGCCCTCGCGGCGGCCGGCATCGGACTCGCGGTGCTGGCGGGTTTCGCGCTGCCACCGCTGGCGCGCTTGAAATCGATACCGCCGGTCGCGGTGTTCCGCCGCAACACCAGACTGGCACCGCGACGTTTCGATCTTTTGTACGCGCTGCCGGTGCTGGTGGCGGTCGGATTGCTCGCGCTGGAAACGGGCAGCTGGCAAATCGCGGGGGTGCTCGCGGCGTGCCTCGCCGGCGCCGCCGCGTTCACGGCCTTGCTGACGTTTGCGATCCTGGGGCTCATCCGCCGTTACGCGGTGCGCCTGGATCCCGCGCTGCGCCTTGGTATCAGCGCATTGACACGCCGCCGGGCGTTGAGCCTGCTGCAATCCTGCGCGATCTCGCTGGGTCTGACCGCGCTGCTGCTGCTCGCGGTGGTCGCGCCGGCGTTGCTCGACAACTGGCGGCGCGAGCT
>DATNAW010000030.1:0-4887 GCA_035572335.1 Rhodanobacteraceae bacterium | reverse complement strand
GCCATGTCGGCATCGTCTTCAACCAGCGCACTTGCCACCGCATTGATGCCGGCCGCCGGCGCGAACGGTTCGTCGCCCTGCAGGTTCACCACCACTGCATCGTCTGGCCAGCCAAGCGCGGCCGCGCACTCGGCGAGCCGGTCACTGCCGCTGGCGTGATCGGCGCGCGTCAGGCAGACCTCGATTTTCGAATCGGCAAGCGCCGCGACGACGCGTGCGTCGTCGGTCGCGACCACCACCTGCGCAGCCCCCGCAGCGCGCGCACGCCGCGCGACATGCACGATCAACGGTTCACCGCCCAGCAGGCGCAATGGCTTGCCCGGCAGGCGTGTCGAACCGTAGCGCGCCGGAATCGCGACGATGAATCCTTGCGCGGTACTCACGCGTCTTTCGCCCGGGGGCGGGGTCGCTTCACCAGTTCGCCACCGCAATTCGGACAAACATGCTGCATGGATTCGGCGCAGTCAGTGCAGAACGTGCACTCGTACACGCAAATCCATGCAGCGTCTTCCGGCGCAAGCTTCCCGCCGCAGCGTTCGCAGGCACCGCGCATTTCAAGTGTCATTCCGCGATCTCCGTTGCAGCTGCTCGTGCAAGATCGTCGCGCACGAGGTTGACGCGCACGCACGCGTTGCCGATGACCTCGGCACCGTCGCAGCGCCACACGCCGACCGCGGCGCCCGCGTGCCAGTCTGAAGCCAGCGCCGGAAGCACCACTTCGGCGGTCGCGGCATTGCCGGGAAAATGATTCGTTACCAGCAACGCAAGGCCATCCTCCGCGGCGTAGCCCGGCAACTCCACGGCGCGCTGCGGTACCAGCGCTTCACCACTCCGGGTCATGGGACGCACGCCCGCCGCACGTGCCGTGCGATGCAGCAGCTCGATGCCCAGCAACTCGCGGCCATCCTCCATTCGCAGCCAGCGGATGATGCCGACCATCCAGTCGCGTTCGTCGTCTTCGTCAGAGGCGGGTGCAAGCCCGATGATTTCGCCGATCCGCAGGCGCGCACCGTCCGACGCCTGCAGGCGCAAACGGTAACCGCCTTCGCTCTGGTCGAGCACTTCGCCGCGCAACATCAGCGGGCGGGCCGTGTCGCTGCTCGCCATCCACGCCGACGCGAGTTCGTGCCGGCCGACCGTGATCGCCTCGCCCTGCACCTGGCGTATGAAGGTTCCGAAATCGAGGTTGCCCGCCAGCGCGTAATGCAGCGCGTGCATGCCGACCATCAGGTCGAGCGCATGCGACGCCGGCAACCGCGCGTGGCCGCGCTCCGCGGTGACCCAACTGGCCTGCAGTCGGCGGAGCAACGCGACCTGCACGGTGGCGACACCGCCGCCCGGCCGCGGCAGGTCGAGCACTTCGGTGCCTTTCGGCAACAGCGCGATGCGCTCGTCGAAGATCCGCACCACGGGCTGCACGTCGAGCACCAGCACGCCGACGCCGGCGGCGATCTGCTCCTCCGCGACGTAGCCCGGACCCGCATCGGCATCGGTGTCGACGCTCACGCCCGGCGTGCCTCCGGCGCGCGCCAGCCCGCACTGGCCGCCCACGCAACGAATCACTACGCAGGCATCCTTCAGCTCGCGCGCGGAAAAACGATAGGGATTGCTGATCGCCAGCAACAGCGTCTGCGCGTACATGCTGCGCGCGGACAGCAGCCCGTGTTCAGTGAACGCGTCCTCGACCGGCTGGTCCGCGAGTCCCAATTCACCGGCAAACGCATACAACGCATGCACGAGACGCCACACGCCGGCGGGCGGCGTCCGATATTGGCGATACGCCCAGGTCAGCACGCGGCTCGCATGCGCCAGTCCCGCCACGATCGCGGCCGCGGCCAGCTTGCCCTTGAACATCGGCAGCTTGCCCGCCGGTGCGCACAATTCCTGCAAGCCGATGGCATAGCCGCACGCGAGTTGCCATTCGAGGCGCTGCGCTGCCGCGGCGCGTTCGGCACTCGCCGCCGGCAGCGGATGCGAATCCGCGCCCAATTGGTGCTCGATGCCGCGACACAGGCTTTCCACCGGTCCGCGCAGGTGCGGCAACGCGACGAGGCGTTCGCCGCCCATCCATGCCGTCGCCAGCATGCCGTCCAGGATCTGCTCTACTTCATGCAGCGCCTGGGCAGGATTGGCCAACGGCAAGCCCGCGACCGCTTCGCGCGTGGCCTTCTCGCTGGCGCGCTGCGAACGGCCCGGCGGCAGGCGCGCGGGCAAGTCTTCAGTCAGGCGTTGGTACGCGTCCATCCCGGCGGATCTCCCCCTGGCGGATCCCGCAGAAGTTCATGGGTCATGTGTGCTCCTTGCATTCTAGCCTCGAACCCGGAACATGGACGAATGAAAGCCCGCATGCACGACCCGCGCCAGTTCCGCCATCCCAGCTTCCGGGCCTTGGCTGAACAGGCTTTGACGCGCGCGGCCGGCGCGCCGTTGTCGGCGGGCAACCGCGTCGAACTGCTGATCGACGCGCAGGCGAACTTCGACGCGTGGCTCGACGCCATCGCAAATGCACGCGACAAGATCTTGTTCGGAAACTACATCTTCAAGGACGACGAGGTCGGCCGCGGGTTCATTTCGGCGCTCGCCGAACGCGCCCGGGCAGGCGTGCGCGTCTGCGTCCTGCACGACTGGCTGGGCTGCCTCGGCCAATCGCGCTCGCGCTTCTGGCAACCATTGCGCGACGCCGGCGGCGAGGTCCGCACCTTCAACCCGTTCGATCCACTGAGCCCGTTTGGCTGGGTCAACCGCGACCATCGCAAGCTGCTCACGGTGGACGGCCGCGTCGGGTTCGTGTCCGGCGTGTGCGTCAGTGGCGCGTGGCTCGGCGATCCCGCGCGCGGCCGGGAACCCTGGCGCGATACCGGCATCGCGCTGCACGGTCCGGCGGTCGCGGACCTCGAACGCGCGTTCGCGGACACCTGGGCGACCCTGGGCGAACCGTTGCCTGCGTCTTCGCTCGCAAATGCCGCGTCGATCGAACCCGCGGGCGACGTCGCCCTGCGCGTGATCGCCACCCAGCCGTCCACCACCGGCACGTACCGGCTCGATCAATTGATCGCCGCGCTCGCGCACGAACGGCTGTGGCTGACCGATGCATATTTCATCGGCGTCGCGCCCTACCTCAGCGCATTGACCAGCGCGTCGCAGGATGGCGCGGACGTGCGCCTGCTGGTGCCGGGTGCTTCCGACATTCCGGCGGTCGCGGCGTTGTCGCGCACCGGTTATCGCGCCCTGCTGGAAGCCGGCATCCGCATCTACGAATGGAAGGGCACGATGCTGCACGCCAAGACCGCGGTGGCCGATGATCGCTGGGCGCGCGTCGGATCGACCAACCTCAACATCGCCAGCTGGATGGGCAACGTCGAAATCGACGTGGCGATCGAGAATGAGGACGTCGGCCGCCAACTTGCCGAGCAATACGAACACGACCTTGAGAACGCCACGGAAATCATGCTTTCGCGCCGCAACCGCGCGCGCCCTGCCACGCCGCCGCCGCGCCACGGCTTGCATGGCCACGGCAGCGCGGGCCGCAGCGCGGTCGGCGCGATGCGCATGGCCACGACCCTGGGTGCAGCGCTCGGCAACCGGCGCGTGCTGAGCAATGCCGAAACCCGGCCGCTGCTGGGCGGTGCCGCCGTGCTGCTGGTGGTCGCCGGCCTCGGCGCATGGTGGCCACGCGTGCTGGCGTGGCCGCTGGCTGCGCTTGCACTTTGGATCGCCGTCAGTCTCGCGGTGCGCTGGGCACGCATGCGCACGCAACGCCACGAAACTACATCGAAAACGTAACCGGCACCCTGATGACGCTGGCGTACGGTTTTCCATTCTTCACGCCGGCGCCATACAGCCAATTTTTTGCCGCAGCGGCGGCAGCCGCATCCAACTCCGAGTAGCCGCAGGATTTTTCTACTTCGACCTTGGTGACCCGGTTTTGCGCATTGACGAAGACATCAAGCACAACCGTCCCTTGGTGATGCGCAGCAATCGCAGACGACGGATAGCGTGGCGGATTGTGGTTTTTGTAACTTATGTCGATCGTCGGAAAATGATCGGCAACTCTCGTTGGCGGCGCGATCCAGCGAACATTGGAAGATTGACTGGAACCCGGAGATGAAGCACAGCCAGAAAGTATCGAGACCGCACACACGATGCCGGACGCAAAGGCCACGAAAGTATTGATGCGCATCGATTAATCCCCTGGTTGGTTCAACAGCGCGCTTATAGTATCCAGATGATTCAAGTGCCTTCCAGTTCTTCCGAACGCCGCGTTCTCACACCTTCGGCGTTGAATCGCCTGGTGCGCGAGCTGATCGAAGGCGCGCTCCCGCTGGTCTGGATCGAGGGCGAGGTCTGCAACTTCGTGCGCGCATCTTCGGGACATTGGTATTTCTCGCTGAAGGACGCTGCCGCCGAGGTGCGCTGCGCGATGTTTGCGCGCGAGAATGCGCGCCTGAAGTTTCGCGCGGCCAACGGCGCGCGCGTGCTGGCGCGCGCCCGGGTCACCGTGTACGAAGCCCGCGGCAGCTATCAGTTGATCGTCGAACATCTTGAAGACGCGGGCGAAGGCGCGCTGCGCCGCGCGTTCGAACAACTGAAGGCCAAGTTGCAGGCGGAAGGTCTGTTCGACGAAGCGCGCAAGCGCCCGCTGCCCGCATTCCCGCAGCGCATCGGCATGATCACTTCGGCCAGCGGCGCGGCGGCTCGCGACGTTTTGTCGGTGGCGCGGCGGCGTTTCGCGTTGACCGAGATCGACGTGCTGCCGGTACTGGTGCAAGGTCTCGAAGCGCCCGCGCAGATCGCAGCAATGTTGCGCAAGGCAGCGCAATCGAATCGCTACGACGTGCTGCTGCTGACGCGCGGCGGCGGTTCGCTGGAAGACCTCGCCGCCTTCAA
>DATNAW010000029.1:0-18344 GCA_035572335.1 Rhodanobacteraceae bacterium | reverse complement strand
GCGCCGATGAAACAGTTCATCGATTCCACGCCCGCGGAATGGGCGTCGGGCGCGCTGGCCGGCAAACCGGGCGCGGTGTTCACCTCGACGTCGACCATGCATGGTGGACAGGAATCCACGCTGCTGTCGATGATGATTCCGCTGCTGCACCACGGCATGCTGATCGTCGGCATTCCATTCACCGAACCGGCGCTCAACACCACCACCACTGGCGGCACGCCTTATGGCGCGAGCCACGTGTCGGGCGTCGGTCGCGATCGCCCGATCAGCGACGACGAACGCACGCTGGCGCGCGCGTTGGGGCGGCGTGTTGCGGATGTCGCGAAACGATTGGCAGCGAAACCATGAACGTGACGGTGCAACGCCGCATCGGTTTCGCGGCGTGGGGCGCGCTGGCGCTGCTGCAAATCGTCTGGCATGCGTGGCTGCTGCCGGCCACGCGGATGCCGATCTCCGCGGCGTTGCTGATCGCGCTGCTGCCACTGGCGATTCCGCTGCTGTACTGGCGCACGCCTGCACGCGCGCTGCTGCTGGCCGGCATGATCTGCCTGTTCTACTTCTGTCACGGCGTCGCGGAGTTTTATGCGGCACCGGCCGAGCGCGTGTTCGCCGGCATCGAAATCGTGCTCGCCGTCATCGTGATCCTCGCCTGCGCGCGGATGCCGAAGCGGCGCGGTAAGCTGCCCATATGAGTTTCGTGCAATCCGCGCCGCAGCTTGCCGATCGCTATCGCGACGACCGCGTGCTGCGGTCGTGGCTTGCGCGCGTCTTGCCCGAGTCGCAACGGCACGCCGCGGAGCCGGACTTCATCGCACTGGCGGAGTACGCGCAGCGAACTTACGCGCGGCAACTCGCGACCACGCCCGGCGAGCCCGTGCTCACCCACTTCGACGTATGGGGCAACCGCATCGATCGCATCGAACTGACCGAAACCTGGCGCGAAGGTCCGGCGATCGCGGCGAAGCACGGCCTGGTCGCGGATGGACACGACAAATCGCTTGGCGAATTCGCGCGCGCGCAGCAGTTCGCCAAGGTGTACCTGTACCACGCCGCCAGCGCGTTCTATTCCTGTCCGCTGGCGATGACCGATGGCGTGGCCGCAACGTTGCGCGATGCGCCGAATGCCGCATTGCGCGAACGCGTGCTGCCGCACTTGCTCAGCCGCGACCCGGCGACGTTCTGGATCAGCGGGCAATGGATGACGGAAAATGTGGGCGGCTCGGACGTCGGCAACAGCGAAACTTCCGCGCGTCGCGATGTCGATGGCACGTGGCGATTGCATGGACGCAAATGGTTCACCTCCGCCATCAACGCCGAGTTCGCCTTGGCGCTGGCGCGGCCGGAAGGCAATCCCGCGGGCGCAGATGGCCTTGCGCTGTTCGGCATCGAAACCCGCAGCGCCGACGGCTCGTGGAATGGAATCACGATCGATCGCCTGAAGGAGAAGCTCGGCACGCGCGAACTGCCGACCGCGGAAATCCATCTGCATGACACGCGTGCCGGACTGATTGGCGACACCGCGCATGGCGTGCGTGCGATCACGCCGGTGCTGCAGGTCACGCGGCTGTGGAACGCATTCGGTTCGCTCTCGACGATGGCACGCTGCCTGGCGCTCGCACGCGATTACGCGCACCGGCGCGACGTATTCGGCAAGCCGCTGATCGAACAACCACTGTTCGCCGATGCACTGGCTGGCTGGGAAGCCGAGTTCGAGGCAGCGTTCCATCTGGCGATGGAAGTCGCGCTGTTGCTCGGGCGCGTGGAATCCGGCGCCGGCGGCGTGCGCGACGCCGCGCTACAGCGCCTGCTGACGCCGCTGGCGAAATTGTGGATCTGCAAGCTCGGCGTGCGCATCGCTTCGGAGACCGTGGAATCGTTCGGTGGTATCGGTTACCTGGAAGACAGCGGCATCCCGCTTTTGCTGCGCGACGCGCAGGTGTTTCCGATCTGGGAAGGATCGAGCAACGTGCAGGCACTGGATTTCCTGCGCGCGCTCGAAAAGGTCGGGATCGACCCGCTGCTGGATGGCGTCGATGGTTGGCTGGAGGCGGCCGACGGCACCATCCCGGGCAGCGACGCCGAAACCACGCACGACGCGATCCACCACGCCGATACCTGGCTGCGCGACCACGCACGCGACCCCAATGCACTGCAGGCGGGCGCCTTGCGGCTGGGCACAACCTGTGCGCGCAGCGTCGCGGCGGCCTTGCTGGCACGGCACGCCGCGTGGGCGCAACGCAATCGAAAAGATTCAGCGCCGACGAACGCGTTGCACCGATTCTGCGCACATGGCCTGGACCGGATCTTCGGGACGGCTTGACGGGATCATGCGTCGGCGCCGCGACGCGCATAAAACGCCGCGACGCAGCGATCCAGCGATTGCGATGCGATCGCCTCGCGCAATTCGCGCATCAGCGTGAGGTAATGGTGCAAGTTGTGTATGGTCGCGAGCTGCGAACCCAGGATTTCGCCGCAGCGGCCGAGGTGGCGCAGGTAGGCGCGCGAGAAGCCATTCGCGCAGGCGTAGCACGCGCAGCTTTCCTCGATGGGCCGCGTGTCGTTGGCGTACTTCGCGTTGCGGATGCGCAGCGTGCCCCCGCGCGTGAACAGGAAGCCGTTGCGCGCATGCCGCGTCGGCATCACGCAGTCGAACATGTCGATGCCGCGGCGCACCGCTTCCACGATGTCTTCGGGGCGGCCGACGCCCATCAGGTAGCGCGGCTTGTCATGCGGCATGCGCGGACACGCCGACTCCAGTGTCGCGTTGCGTTCGGCTTCCGGTTCGCCCACGGCGAGGCCGCCCAGCGCGTAGCCGTCAAAGCCGATCTCCAGCAAGCCTTCCGCTGAACGCGCGCGCAGGTCGTCGTGGACGCCGCCCTGCACGATCCCGAACAGCGCGTTGCGGTTGCCGAGTTCGTCGAATGCGCGCCGCGAACGCGCGGCCCAGCGCAGCGACAGCTCCATCGATTCGCGCACCACGCCCGCATCCACGGGTTTGCCGTCGATCGTGTACGGCGTGCATTCGTCGAACGCCATCACGATGTCTGAATCGAGCACCGTCTGGATGCGCATGGATTCTTCGGGCGACAGGAACACGCGCGAGCCATCCACCGGCGAGGCGAACGTCACGCCTTCCTCGGTGAGCTTGCGGCGTTCGGCCAGCGAGAACACCTGGAAGCCGCCTGAGTCGGTGAGGATCGGCTTGTCCCAGCCGACGAAGCGATGCAAGCCCCCGAACGCGCCGATTACCTCCAGCCCCGGCCGCAACCAGAGATGGAACGTATTGCCGAGGATGATCTGCGCGCCGACGTCGTCGAGATCGCGCGGCGTCATCGCTTTGACGGAACCATAAGTGCCGACCGGCATGAACGCGGGCGTCTCGATCACGCCGCGCGGCAACGTGATGCGGCCGCGGCGGGCATTCCCCTCGGTGGCAAGAAGTTCGAATTGCATACGGAAGCTGTCAGTACCCGGTTATTCCGGCGAAAGCCGGAAGCCACCTGCCTTTCGCCTCAACCCAAAATGGATTCCGGGTTCCGGCTCTGCGAGTCGGCCCCGGAATGACGGCAAGAAAACTCATGGCGTTGTCGAGTCCCGGGTCCCGGTTTCCGGGTCCCGATCTTTCGGCCATACCAGCATCGCATCGCCGTACGAATAGAACCGGTAGCGTTGTTCGACCGCATGCTTGTACGCTGACAACACGAACTCGCGCCCGGCGAATGCCGACACCAGCATCAGCAGCGTCGATTCGGGCAAGTGGAAGTTGGTGATGAGGCCGTCGACGCTGGTGATGCGGTAACCGGGAAAGATGAAGATGCGGGTTTCGCCCGCGAACGGTTCCACCTCACCGGTTTTTCCACGCGCAGCTTCGAGCGAACGCACCACGGTCGTGCCGACCGCGATCACGCGCCCGCCGTGCGCGCGCGCGTGGCGGATTTTCTCGACCAGTTCCGCACCGACGTTCAACCACTCGCGGTGCATCTCGTGGTCTTCGATCTTCTCCTCGCGCACCGGCTGGAACGTGCCCGCGCCCACGTGCAGGGTGACGTAGCCGAAATCCACGCCGCGCGTGCGCAGCGCATCCAGCAAGGGGGGATCGAAATGCAGGCCCGCCGTCGGCGCCGCCACCGCACCCGGCTGGCGCGCGTACACCGTCTGGTAGCGCTCGCTGTCGCGCGCGTCGTCAGGGCGCCCAATGTAGGGCGGCAGCGGCATGTGGCCGATCCGCAGCAGCAGCTTTTCCAGCGGCTCGGTGCATTCGAAACGCAATTCGAAGAACTGGCCGTCGCGCCCGAGCACGCGCACCGGCGTGCCGTCGTCGAGTTCGATGAGACTGCCCTCACGCGGCTTCTTGCTGACGCCCAGCATTGCCGTCGCGGTGTGCGTGCCGGTGACGCGTTCCAGCATGATCTCGACCGCTCCGCCGCTCGGCTTGCGCCCAAACAGGCGCGCCGGCAGCACGCGCGTGTCGTTGAACACCAGCAGGTCGCCGCTGCGCAACAACTGCTGCAGATCGTGGAAGGTTCGGTCGCTCAATGCCTGATGCGCCGAATCCAGCACCAGCAGGCGGCTGGCGCTGCGCTCGGGCAGCGGTTGCTGCGCGATCAGTTCGACCGGCAGGTCGTAGTGGAAATCGGATTTCTTCAAGACTTCATTCGATGATGCGGCGGTCCATTATTGCCGATCGACGCCCGCCACCGCGTTTTCGCGACACGCATGGAACAACGCTCAGCCCGCCAGCTGCGTGGCGATTTGCCAGAGATTGCCCCAGCCGTCTTCGACCGTCGCGCGCCGATCGCCCCATGGCATCGCAGCTGGAGCATCAATGACACGCACTCCGCGAGCAACCGATCTGGCAAAGACGGCGTCCACATCCGGCACGTATACATACAAGCACGCCGGAAAGGCGGGACGGATTCCACCACCATCACTGATCATCAGGATCGAATCGCCGATGCGCACCTCGCTAGGCCGATCCGCCTGATATTCGCCTTCCGCTCCGAAAACGTCCTTGAGGAAGACGACAAGGCCCTCGACATCACGGTGGAATATCCGGGCCGTGATCGTCGATCTGCCTGCTGGCTGAAATTTCTTCAACGGCGTGTCTCCGCGGCGTTCAGAGCCAGCCCTTTTGCCGCGCCAGCCGGTACGCCTCGATGCGATTGGCGACGCCCAGCTTGCCGATCGCCTCGGACAGGTAATTGCGCACGGTGCCGTGCGACAGGTTGAGCTTGGTCGCGATGTCGCCGGCGCTTTGGCCTTCGCCCGCGAGACGGAGCACCTGGCGCTCGCGGTCATTCAAGGGATCGGCTTCGGTCCACGCTTCCAGCGCCAGTTCGGGATCGATCGCGCGCCCGCCGCGATGCACCAGCCGCAGGGAATCCGCAAGTTTTTCGGCCGGCGCGTCCTTCAGCAGGTAACCCGACACGCCCGCGTCCAGTGCCCGGCGCAGGTAACCCGAGCGTGCGAAGGTGGTGACGATTACGACCTTGATCGGCAACTCGTGGCGCTGGATGCGCTGTGCCAGTTCGAGACCGGTCAGGCCCGGCATCTCGATGTCCGAAATCAGGATGTCGGGCTTCAAGCGTTGCATCTCGCGCCACGCGGACTCGCCGTCGGCGACCGAACCCAGCACTTCGATGTCCGGTTCCAGCGCCAGCAGCGCGGCCAACGCGCCGCGCACCATCGCCTGATCCTCCGCGAGCATCACCCGCATCATGCGCGGCTACCCGCGTGTTGCACCAGCGGCACCACGTTGGCCCCGGCCGGTTTCGCCGGCGACGGGTTTCCGGCCGCTACAACCGGCAGCGGCAACGCCACTTCGATGCTGGTGCCGCGCCCGCGCGGCGATTCGATCGCCAGCGTGCCGCCGCGCGCCTCGATGCGTTCGCGCATGCCGGTGAGCCCGTTGCCGCGCTCGTTGACGCCGCCGCGTCCGTCATCGCGCACGCGCATCACCACGCGTTCGGCGCCGGCGATCACGGTGACCTCGACGCGATTCGCGCGCGCGTGCCGCTGGATGTTGGTGACGGCTTCGCGCAGCACCAGCGCCAGGCAGGTTTCGACATCGACGGGCAGCGCCTGCGGATCATGCCAGTACTCCATCTGCACGCCCGCGGCTTCCAGCAGCAGCCGCGCGGACGCCAGTTCCGCCGCCATCGCGGCGGCGCGGATGCCGCTGACCGCGCTGCGCACCTGCGACAGCGCCTCGCGCGCGACGCGCGCGACATCGGCCATTTCGCGATGCGCGGCCGACGGATCGCGTTCGATCAGGCGTCCGGCGAGTTCCGATTTCAAGGCCACCATCGACAGAGTGTGTCCCAGGAGATCGTGCAGGTCGCGGCCGATGCGCTCGCGCTCGGCGCTTGCCGCAAGCCGACGCACCTCTTCCATCGACAACCGCAGGTCGGCACGATGCCGCCGCTGGATGCGGTCGGTGATGATCAGGCCCGCAATGATCGGACAGAGGATCCAGACATTGACCAGCGACTGCCAGTTGTAGCCGAGCCAGAACCACTCGATGCTGTAAGCCAGGATCATCGCCAGCACCAGCGCGCCGGACTTGCGCGGGCTGCCCGACGCGGCCGCTACCGAACAGGCATAGATGAGGTAGGTGAGGGCAAAAGGATTGAGCGGCGTCACCCCCATGCCGATGACGACAATCGCCAGCGCGTACCAGACGATGTGCCGCCGCGGACACAGGTGCGCGCCGACATACACCAGCATGAAAACAGGCAGGCTGAGCACGGTCGCCCAGAGCCAGTGCGTGAAATGCGCGAAATCCTTGGCGTCGAAAAAAAAGGCTGGACCGAACAGCCATACCAACCACATCAGCCATACCCACGGCGTCACACGCCCGTACCAGCCACGCGTGTCTTCCATGGCCATGCACAGCGTCGAATCGGGAGCCGCCTTGAGTTTCATGCGCATCATTTCGTCACCATGGTACGCCGCGGACCATGGCACTCACCATACATAAGGCACGAACCGCCGCGTGCGCCGCATGTAGTCGCGATACGGCTGGCCGAGGTCGGTGCACAACGCGTGCTCCTCGACGTGCACCCGGTACGCGAATCCGATACCTGCACCCAGCAGCAGCAGCACGATACTCGCCCAATTCGCCATCGCCAGGCCCAGCCCTGCGAACGTCAGCAGCGAACCCGAGTACGCCGGGTGCCGGATCAACCGGTACGGCCCGGTATCCACCACGTATTGCCCGGGCCGCGTCGCAACCGTGTGGGTGAAGAACCTGCCGAGGACGTGGATCGCGTAATGGCGGAATGCGAATCCCGTCAGCATCAACCCGATGCCAAGCCAGAACACGCCCTCCCGGTACTGCGTTATTTGCGTGAACGGAAGATGCGCATTGGCGACGAAAATCGCCAGGAACACACCCGCGTAGATCGCCAACAGCACCACGATGTGCGATCCCCGATCACGATTCACGGCGCCCGCTTCGGGACGACGGAACCCGCTTCGATACAGCTCGGGCGCGAAGCACACGATCAGCGTCACGTAAAAGACGATCTGATGGAACTGCGGGTGTGAGAACCACGCTGTCATCATGGTTTCCGGCGTTGCCTTGTTTGCGTGTCGCCAGCATGCCGCAACCACCGGAAACCGTCACGAAAGGGGCGTCACCGATCCAATCTGACAGCCGTCATGCCGCGCCGCACGGGGTTACGCCGCGCCGGGCCGCCTGCTAGAATCAACGGGACGTTTTCTTTTCCGTGTTAATCACTTACGGGCGATGTCGCATCGGCAGCGCCGCGCTGGAGGCTCCCATGAAATCCATCGACATGCTGCGCGAATTGCGCACCCACGGCGGCAAGGTCCGCACCCCCGGGCTGGACGATGCCACTATCGAGCGCTTCGCCGGTCACGATGCCGACCTCGCGGGCGCGATCGCGGAGGCACATGCCGCTTTCCTGCAACTGAAAGCCGAGCACCCGGAAATGCTGGGGATGGACGAAGACAAGCAGCTGCACGCGGTGCAGTCCGGCTTCGTCAATTTCTATCCCGATGATGCGGTGTGTCCGTTCGTTGCGCTGGCCGCGCGCGGCGCGTGGGTCGTCACCCTGAAGGGCGCGGTGCTGTACGACTGCGGCGGTTACGGGATGCTCGGCTTCGGCCACAATCCGCCGGCGGTGATGAAGGCGCTGGCCAAGCCGCAGGCGATGGCCAACGTGATGACGCCCTCGCTGTCGCAGTACGCCTTCACCGAAGCGTTGCGCAAGGAAATCGGCCATCACGCAGGCAAGCATCCCTTCGCGAAGTTCATGTGCCTCAACTCGGGTTCGGAAGCGGTGACGCTGGCCGCGCGCATCGCCGACGTCAACGCCAAGCTGATGACCGATGCCGGCGCGAAATACGCCGGTCGCACCATCAAGCGCCTGGTCGTGAAGGGCGCGTTCCATGGCCGTACCGAACGCCCGGCGCTGTATTCGGATTCCTCGCGCAAGGCCTACGTCAACAATCTCGCGAGCTTTCGCGACGAGCATTCGGTCATCGCGATCGAGCCGTATGACGTAGCCGCGCTCCGCCGCGCGTTCGACGAAGCCGAGCAGAACGGCTGGTTCTTCGAGGCGATGTTCCTGGAACCGGTGATGGGCGAAGGCGATCCGGGTCGCGCCGTCAGTCCCGAGTTCTATGCCGCCGCGCGCGAACTGACCGAAGCACACGGTTCGCTGCTGCTGGTCGATTCGATCCAGGCCGGCTTGCGCGCGCACGGCGTGCTCTCGGTCGTGGACTATCCCGGTTTCGAAAAGCTGCCGGCGCCGGACATGGAAACCTACTCCAAGGCACTCAACGGCGGGCAATTCCCGCTGTCGGTGCTGGCCGTCAACGATCGCGCCGCGGGTCTGTACAAGAAAGGCATCTACGGCAACACCATGACCGGCAACCCGCGCGCGCTCGACATCGCATGCGCGGTGCTGAAGGAGATCACGCCGGAATTGCGCGCCAACATCCGCGCGCGCGGCGCCGAGCTGGTGAAGAAGCTCTCCGCGCTCAAGGATGAACTGGGCGGCCTGATCACCAAGGTGCAGGGCACCGGCCTGCTGCTGTCGTGCGAGCTGGCGCCGCAGTTCAAGTGCTTCGGCGCGGATTCGATCGAGGAATACATGCGCGAGCGCGGCATCAACGTGATCCACGGCGGCACCAATTCGTTGCGCTTCACTCCACATTTCAGCATCAACGAGTCGGAGGTCGACTTGCTGGTCGCGCACGTGCGCGAAGCGCTGAAGCACGGACCGCGGCAGCAAGTCGAAGCGAAAAGAGCGGCAGCGTAACGCTCCTCTAACACGACGCCCACCGGCACCTGAACCGACTTGTACGGTTGGGGTTTTGGTGGGCGTTCGCTTATTCCGCGCTGCAAACGCGGGGGTATAGTTCGCAGCGCCGGCAACTGCCGGTAGCGATTTCCACCAGGAGAGAAATCATGCGGATCCGTACCCCGATGTTGGCACTGGGATTGAGCCTCGGCGCGCTGGCAGCCGGCCCGGCGTTTGCCGCGGGCGCGCAGGCTGCTTCTTCCGCCAAGGCAATGACCGCCCAGCAGCAGAAGATGGCCACGTGCAGCCACGAGTCCAAGGGCATGAAGGGCGACGCGCACAAGAAGTTCATGAGCGATTGCCTGCACGGCAAGACCGACACGGCGGCCACCACCGCCAAGCCGACCCAGCAGGAAAAGATGAAGACCTGCAACGCCGACGCGAAGGCCAAGGCGCTCAAGGGCGACGCGCGCAAGAGCTTCATGAGCACCTGCCTGAAGGGCTGATCGCCTCTCGCATCAAGCGAGAACGCCCGGCTGCGCCGGGCGTTTTTTTCACGCGTGCCGCAGGCCAACGATCAACGCAACCACCACCACAGCAGCAGCGCGGCGACGATGGCGACGATCGCCCAGCCGATGATCTCGATGTACTTGTGCAGCAGCTTTTCGGCGCGCTCGCCACCCAGCCGGATCACGCCCGCGACCAGGAATACGCGCTTGCCGCGGCCCACCGCGATGCCGCCGAGGAACGGCAGGATCGGCATGCCGACGATGCCGCAGGCCCAGCTTGCGACTTTCATCGGAATGGGGACGAAGCCCGCGGCAACCAGAAGCCAGAACGCCTTCCAGGGATGCGCCTTCGCGTCCGCGCCCAGCGTATGCACCAGCGCTTCGAGATGCGGCAGCCAGCCTATCTGCGCCAGCAACGGTTTCACCGCGTCGAACGCATAGTGGCCCAGCGCGTAACCGACCAGCGAGCCCAGCAGTGAGAAGAACAGACTCAGCGACGCGAACTGCCACCACCTGCGAGGCCGCGCCAGCGTCATTGGCGCCAGCATGATTTCCGGAGCCACCGGGAAGATGAAAGCCTCGACGAAACTCAGCAGCGCAAGCCCGACGTCGGCGCGCGGCTTCGCGGCCCACTCGATGGCCTTTTCATAAAGGGGCCTGAACAGGCTGAACCCGCGCTTGGGCTCGCCCGTCGGCAGGTCGGCGCCCATCAACCGAGGCCACCCAGCAGCGGCACGAAACTCACGGGCTCCAGCTCCTCCTCGTGCCATTCGTCGCCCTCGCGACGCAAACGCGTCAGTCGCTGCGCGCCGGCCGGACCCAACGGTGCGACCAGCACGCCGCCATCGGCCAGTTGATCCTTCAGCGCGCGCGGCAGCGATTCGCCCGCGGCGGTCAGCACGATCGCGTCGAAAGGTGCCTCGGCAGGCCAGCCGATGTTGCCGTCGTCGTGGCGCGAGCGGATGTTCTCGATTTTCATGTTGCGGAACAGGCGCCGCGCCTTGCGCAGCAATTCCTCGATGCGTTCGACCGTGTAAACGGTTTCGACCAGCGAGGCCAGCACCGCGGCCTGATAGCCGGAGCCGGTGCCGATTTCCAGCACGCGTTCGGGCGTGCCGTGCTCGATCAGCAGTTCGGTCATGCGCGCCACCACCCACGGTTGCGAGATGGTCTGGCCGAGCCCGATCGGCAGAGCGTTGTTCTCGTACGCACGCGCCGACAACGCCTCGTCGAGAAACAGGTGGCGCGGCATGGTGCGGATCACGTCGAGCACGCGCGCATCCTTGATGCCTTCCGCGCGCAACGTCGCGACCAGCCGGTCGCGCGCGCGTTGCGAAGTCATTCCGTGGCCGCGTGCGGACGTCGCTGCAGCGCCGAACAGATGCGTCATGCCGCCTGCTCTCCCTGCAACTGCGCCGTCAGTCCGCCGATCCACTTCGATACGTTTTCCAGTGCCTGGAAGCGCGTCAGGTCCACGTGGATGGGCGTGACCGAAACGAAGCCGCGGCGCACCGCATCGAAGTCGGTGCCGGGACCGGCATCGTCGGCGTCGCCCGCGGCGCCGATCCACCACACCACGCGTCCGCGCGGGTCACGCTGCGCGATGCACGGCGAGGCGCGATGCCGGCTGCCAAGGCGCGTCACTTCGAAACCCGCGATTTCTCCCCACGGCCGGTCCGGCACGTTGACATTGAGGATGGTGTCGGCGGGCAGCGGATCGATGAGCAGCCGCCGCATCAACAGCGAAACAGCGCGCGCAGCGGAATCGAAGTGATGACCGCGGCCATCGTGCTGTTCGCCGACGCCGGCCAGCGACACCGCGATGGCGGGCAGGCCGAGGAAGCGACCTTCCATCGCCGCCGAGACGGTGCCGGAATAGATCACGTCATCGCCGAGGTTGGCGGAATTGTTGATGCCCGAGACGACAATGTCGGGCTCGTCGTCCAGCAAACCCGAGAGCGCGAGGTGCACGCAATCCGTCGGCGTGCCGGCGACGCGATAGCGGCCATCGTCGAGGTGCGCGACGCGCACCGGCTGGTCGAGCGTGAGCGAGTTGCTGGCGCCGGAGCGGTCGCGGTCGGGCGCGACGACGGTCACTTCCCCGAGCTCGGCCAAATGCTCGGCGAGCACAAGGATGCCGGGCGCATCCACGCCATCGTCATTGCTCAACAGCACCCGCATCGTCGCCACACCCCGAAAGTCATCGCTTCGCAGCGAACAAGTTTAGCGGAATGCGTTCGCCGCGCCGTCCATCAATTGCTGGACGCCGGCGCCGGTGCGACGCTGGAAGCCGTAGGCGGCCCGGCGCTCGTCGCGCCCGCAGGTCCGTTGACGACCTGATAGAAAACCTCGCCCGGCTTGATCAGGCCGAGCTGCGAGCGCGCCCGCGCCTCGGCAGCGTCCTGGCCATGCTTCAGGTCCTCGACGTCGGCGTGCAGCGCGTCGTTGCGCTGCTTCAGCCTGGCGTTCTGGGCCTGCTGCTCGGCAACGCGCGTGCGGATCGCGCGCAGGTCGCGCATGCCGCCGTCGCCGACCCACAGCTTGATCTGCAGGCCGATCAGCAGGGCAATCAGGATTAGCGCAAGCCACTTGAGCATGTCAGTGCGATCGTCCCTGATCGCTGCACGACGGAACATGTCGACTGGCGAAATCAGTCGTTCCAGCCAAACACCAGAACGGGCATCCATGCCCTGACTTTTCACAAAAGCCGCTCCGCACGTGGCTCACTGTTCTCTCAGCCGGGGAGTACCGACAGGTTCGGATAGGCATCGCGGCCAGCATACTTCGCCGCGGCGCCGAGTTGTTCCTCGATGCGCAGCAACTGGTTGTACTTGGCGATGCGGTCGGAACGGCACAGCGAACCGGTCTTGATCTGCGTGGACGTGGTCGCGACGGCCAGGTCGGCGATGGTGGTGTCTTCGGTTTCACCCGAACGGTGCGACATCACCGCGGCGTACTTCGCCTTGTCGGCCATCGCCACGGCTTCCAGCGTTTCGCTCAGCGTGCCGATCTGGTTCACCTTGATCAGGATCGCATTGGCGATGTGGTTGGCGATGCCTTCGCGGAAAATCGCCGGGTTGGTGACGAACAGGTCGTCACCGACCAGTTGGATCTTTTTGCCGAGCTTTTCGGTGATGAGCCTCCAGCCAGCCTGGTCGCCTTCGGCCAGGCCGTCCTCAATGCTGATGATTGGGTACTTGCCGCACCAATCCGAATACAGCTCCACCATGCCGGCGGCGTCGAGTTTGCGATTTTCGCCCTTCAGGTCGTACACGCCGTTTTCGAAGAATTCCGATGACGCGGGATCGAGCGCGATCCAGATTTGCTTGCCGGCCTTGTAACCGGCTGCGTTGACCGCCTCCAGAATCACCTCGATGGCTTCCTCGTGCGAACCCAGCGCCGGCGCGAAACCGCCCTCGTCGCCGACCGCGGTATTCATGCCGCGCTTCTTCAGTTGCGTCTTCAGCGCGTGGAAAACTTCGACGCCTGCGCGCAGCGCATCGGAAAACCGGTCGAAGCCCGCCGGCATCACCATGAATTCCTGCATGTCCAGCGGATTGTCGGCGTGCACGCCGCCGTTGATGACGTTCATCATCGGCACCGGCAGTACCGGCGCGCGATCGCCCGCGAGATATTTCCACAGCGGCTGTTTGCGCGAGGCCGCGACCGCGTGTGCGGCCGCGAGCGAGACGCCGAGCGTCGCATTGGCGCCGAGCCGCGACTTGTTCGGCGTGCCATCCAGTGCGATCAGTTTTCCATCCAGGCCTTTCTGGTCGGCGGCATCGAAACCAGCCAACGCCTTGGCGATTTCGCCATTGACGTTCGCGACCGCCTTGGTCACGCCCTTGCCGAGATAGCGCGACTTGTCGCCGTCGCGCAGTTCCACCGCTTCGCGCGTGCCGGTGGACGCGCCCGATGGCACGATCGCGCGACCGAACGCGCCGTCGGCAAGAGTGACTTCGGCTTCGAGGGTGGGATTGCCGCGGCTGTCCAGGACTTCGCGAGCGTGGATCGTCTTGATTGCTGTCGTCATGCTTCGGTTCCGTGATGTCGTGGGCACACCTTTGCGTCGCCGCGTTTCGGCAATCGTGCGCAGGCGCGCTCTACAAAAGCGTTGAGCGCTTTGCTACGGCGTCGAGTTCTTTCAGCGTTCCCAGCAATGCTTCCATCTTGTCCAGCGGCCACGCATTCGGGCCGTCGGACAACGCCTTGTCGGGATCGGGATGCGTTTCCATGAAAACACCCGCGACGCCGACTGCGACGGCAGCGCGCGCCAGCACCGGCACGAATTCGCGCTGGCCGCCGGACTTGGTGCCCTGTCCGCCCGGCAACTGCACCGAATGCGTGGCGTCGAACACCACCGGACAGCCGGTGTCGCGCATTACCGCCAGCGAGCGCATGTCAGACACGAGGTTGTTGTAGCCGAAGCTGGCGCCGCGCTCGCACACGAGGATCCGATCGTTGCCGACGGCGCGTGCCTTCTCGACCACGTTCTTCATGTCCCACGGCGACAGGAACTGGCCTTTCTTGATGTTGACCGGCCTGCCGACGCGCGCGACCTTCTGGATGAAATCGGTCTGCCTGCAAAGGAATGCCGGCGTCTGCATCACGTCGACCACTTCGGCGACTTCGTCGAACGGCGTGTATTCGTGCACGTCGGTGAGCACCGGCACGCCGATTTGCCTTTTCACTTCACCGAGGATGCGCAGGCCTTCTTCCATCCCGAGTCCGCGGAAACTCTGCGACGAGGTACGGTTGGCCTTGTCGAAGCTGGACTTGAAAATGAAGGGAATGCCGAGCCTGCCGGTGATTTCCTTCAAGCGGCCGGCGGTATCGATCTGCAACTGCTCGGACTCGACCACGCACGGGCCGGCAATCAGGAAAAACGGCCGGTCGAGACCGACCTCGAAGCCGCACAATTTCATCCCGCCGCTTCCTTCGCGAGCCGCGGTGCATCGCGCATCGCCTTGTACTCGCGGGCGGCCTGCACGAAGCCGTTGAACAGCGGATGGCCGTCGCGCGGCGTCGAGGTGAATTCCGGATGGAACTGGCAAGCCAGGAACCACGGGTGTTTCTGCACCGGCAGTTCGATGATCTCGACCAGGTCATCCACCGACACGCCTGCGATCACGAGGCCGGCTTTCTCCAGCCGCTCGCGGTAGCGGTTGTTGAACTCGTAGCGGTGGCGATGGCGTTCACGGATGGTGTCGGCGCCATACAGTTCGCGCGCGATCGTTCCGGCCTTCAGCAGGCACTCCTGTGCACCGAGACGCATGGTGCCGCCGAGGTCGGAGGCCTCGTCCCGCTTCTGCACGTCGCCCGAACCCTGCGTCCACTCGGTGATCAGCGCGATCACCGGGTCGGCGCAATCGCGGTCGTTCTCGGTGGAACCCGCGCCGGCAATGCCCGCCGCGTCGCGCGCGAATTCCACCACCGCCGCGTGCATGCCGTAGCAGATGCCGAAATACGGAATGCCGCGCTCGCGCGCGTATTTCACGGTCTGGATCTTGCCCTCGAATCCGCGCTTGCCGAAACCGCCCGGCACCAGGATCGCATCGGCGTCGTGCAGCACCGCATCGGGGCCACGCGTTTCGATGTCTTCGGAATCCACCCATTCGAGGTGGACGCGCGTGGCATTGTGGATGCCACCGTGGCGCAGTGCTTCGCCCAGCGACTTGTACGCGTCCTTGTGTTCGACGTACTTGCCGACGATGAAGACGCGCACCTCGTCCTTCGGGTTTTCCACTGCATCGACGGTGCGCTGCCACTGTGAAAGGTCGGTCGGCTTGGCATCGAGGCGCAGCCGGTCGATGACGATGTCGTCCAGGCCTTCCTTGTGCAGCCACAACGGCAGCTTGTAGATGGTGTCGGCATCGGCCGCGCTGATCACCGCGCTTTCCGGCACGTTGGTGAACAGCGCGATCTTGCGGCGTTCGGATTCCGGCAGCGGCTCCTCGCAGCGACACACCAGGATGTCGGGCTGGATGCCGAGCGCGCGCAGTTCCTTCACCGAATGCTGCGTCGGCTTGGTCTTGATCTCGCCCGCAGCCTTGATGAACGGCACCAGCGTCAGGTGCATGAACAGCACCTTGTCGGCGCCGCGCTCGATGCGAAGCTGGCGCGCGGCTTCCAGGAACGGTTGCGATTCGATGTCGCCCACGGTGCCGCCGATCTCGACCAGCGCCACGTCGAAGCCGCGCGTGGCTTCATCGATCACGTGCTTGATCTGATTGGTGATGTGCGGGATCACCTGCACCGTGGCGCCGAGATAATCGCCGCGGCGCTCCTTGCGGATCACCGCTTCGTAGATCTTGCCGGTGGTGATCGAGTTCTTGCCCGACAGCCGCGTGCGCACGAAACGCTCGTAATGTCCCAGGTCCAGGTCGGTCTCGGCGCCGTCGTCGGTGACGTACACCTCGCCATGCTGGAACGGGCTCATGGTGCCGGGATCGACGTTGATGTAAGGGTCGAGCTTCATCAACGTCACGTTGAGGCCGCGGGCCTCGAGGATGGACGCCAGCGACGCCGATGCGATGCCCTTGCCAAGCGAGGACACCACGCCGCCGGTGACGAAAATCAGGGAGGTCATGATCGGACCGTTCGTGGAAAGGCATATTCTAGCGGCACGTTTCCGCGCGCGCGACCCCGCGGCGGATTTCCCCCGCGCGCGTGGATTCGCCACAATAGCGTTTTCAGCGTGGATGCACCGCAATGAGCCTCGCCAACATCCCCGAACGCATCGCCGCGCTGCGCGACGCGATGCAGCAGCGCGGCATCGCCGCCTGCATCGTGCCTACCGCCGACCCGCATCTTTCCGAATACCTGCCGGAGCACTGGACCGCGCGCGAATGGCTGTCGGGCTTCACCGGTTCGGCGGGCACGCTGGTGGTCACGCAAGATTTTGCCGGATTGTGGACGGACTCGCGCTACTTCTCGCAGGCCGAACGCCAGTTCGCCGGCAGCGGCGTGGAATTGGTGAAGTTGAACGTGCCGCATACGCCGGAGCATGTCGAATGGCTGTGCACGCGCGTGCACGCGGGCGACAAGGTCGCCTGCGCCGCCGACATGCTGTCGCTCGCCACCGAGCGTTCGTTGCGCAAGCAGTTGGCGAAGCATGGCGCGGAATTGGTGGAAGACGACCTGCCCGGCGCGATCTGGAACGATCGCCCGCCGCTTCCGCATGCGCTGGTCTACGAACATCCGCTCGACTACGCCATCCACGGCCGCGCCGAAAAGCTTGCGGACGTGCGTGCCGCGATGAAACGCGCGGGGGCGACCCATCACATCGTTTCCGCGCTGGATGAAATCGCCTGGGTGCTGAACCTGCGCGGCAGCGACGTCGAATACAACCCGGTGTTCCTCGCGCACCTGATGATCGACGCGCAAGGCGCAACCTTGTTCGTCGAGCCAACAAAACTGCAAGCTGTTCCCCCTCCCCCGCCTGCGGGGGAGGGTCGGGGTGGGGGAAAGAGTGCCTCGAACAAGCACGAAACTGGATCGCAAGTTTCGCCCCCATCCGCCCTTACTCGCGCCGTCCATGGCGCTCGCCCTTCGGGCCGGCTGACGCCGTTCACGGCCGATCCAGTCGGCCATAGTCGGGCACCTTCCCCCGCAAGCGGGGGAAGGGATTTGATCGGCGCACTCGCGGGCGATGGCGTGCATATCGCGCCCTACGAATCCATCGCCGACGCACTGAGCAGATTGCCGCAAAATACGAAACTCCTGCTCGCGCCCGCGCAGGTTTCCGCCGCCATTGCGCATGCGATTCCCGGGCACGTCACGCTGGTCGAAGCCACCGGCCCGATCACCGTCGCCAAGGCGCGCAAGACCGCGAAGGAAATGGAGCACGTCCGCGAAGCGATGCGCCGCGACGGCGTGGCGCTGGTGCGCGGTGCGCGCTGGCTCGAAGAATCGCTGAAACGCGGGGAACGCCTGACCGAACTCGACGTGGACGCAAGGCTGCGCGAACTGCGCGCGCAGCAACCGGGCTTCGTCTGCGAAAGTTTTTCCACCATCGCCGGTTACGAGGCCAATGCCGCCTTGCCGCACTACCGGGCCATGCCCGAATCGCACGCTGAATTGCATGCGAAAGGCATGCTGCTGATCGATTCCGGCGCGCAGTACCTCGGCCGCACCACCGACATCACGCGGATGTGGAGCCTGGGCGAGACCACGACCGAACAGCGTCGCGACGTCACGCTGGTGTTGAAAGGCGTGATCGCGCTGTCGCGCGCGAAGTTCCCGCGCGGCACCTCGGGCCAGCAACTGGATGCGCTGGCGCGCGCGCCGATCTGGGCCGCGGACATCGATTACGGTCACGGCACCGGCCA
Organism: Rhodanobacteraceae bacterium; assembly: GCA_035572335.1. Lineage (GTDB taxonomy): Bacteria > Pseudomonadota > Gammaproteobacteria > Xanthomonadales > Rhodanobacteraceae > 66-474. The sequence goes on along the minus strand of DATNAW010000029.1, from coordinate 233 downwards.
CGGCGTCGGCTATTGCCTGAACGTGCACGAAGGGCCGCAATCGATTCGTCCGCCGCGTTCGGGGCAGCACCTCGAAGCGATGGACGTCGGCATGATCACCTCGATTGAACCCGGCATCTACAAGCCCGGCCGGCATGGCGTGCGCATCGAGAACCTGGCCGCCACGATTCCCGCGGGCAATGGCGAATTCGGCGAGTTCCTCGGCTTCGAGACGCTGACGCTGTGCCCGATCG
>DATNAW010000028.1:0-8667 GCA_035572335.1 Rhodanobacteraceae bacterium | reverse complement strand
GCAGGCTCGAACCGCAGGTCGCCTTCGCGCAGGTGCGGATCGCCTTCCGCAATGTACGGTGGGTTGGAAACGATCACGTCGAAAGGTTCGCCGGCAAGACCCGCGTACCAGTCGCCCTGCCGGAACTCGACGTTGCCGAGGCGAAGCCGCTCGGCGTTGCCGCGCGCGACGTCCAGCGCCGCCCCGCTGGCATCGGTGGCGACCACGCGCGCCTGCGGACGCGCGCGCGCGATGGCCAGTGCGATTGCACCCGAACCCGTGCCGAGATCGGCGACGTTGCAATCGGCGTCGGCCGGAATGCGCTGCAACGCGAGCTCGACCAGCAGTTCGGTTTCGGGGCGCGGGATCAGCACGCCGGGCGCCACCTGCAATTCGATGTCGTGGAAGCCACGCGTGCCGGTGAGATAGGCAACGGGCTCGCCGCGCGCGCGGCGTTCGATCAGGTTCCGAAACGCTTCCGCCTGCGCAACGTCAATCGCATCGTCCCTGTGCGCGATGAGCCACGCATCGGGTACATCCAACGCGTGTCGCAGCAACAACGTGGCTTCGCGCCGCGCTTCGTCGCCGGGCAATGCGCGCGCACCCTCGTCGAGCAGATCACGTACGCGCATCGTTCCTTTCCGTCGCGACGCGCTCCGCCAGAGTCGGCTTGGGAGGAGGCGGCGCCGGTTTCCAGTAGCCGCCGCTCATCCACGCACGGAAGCCCCAGCGCAGCCAGCCGATCAGCGCATTGGCCAGCCACAGCGCCCACGCCAGCATCGCCGCCTTGTAGGCCCACAATGGCAACGTCAGCGCACCCGCGGGCGGCAGTGCACCGCCGCTCTGGTCGGCGAACCAGCGCAACGTCCACGCAGTGGAACCGTTGCCGGCAACGCGCATGTCCGGCTGGCCCAACAGGCCCTGCGGTACCGAGGCGACCAGGCACAACAAGGCGATCACCGTGAGCACGGCGAGCAATACCTGCACGCTGTTGAACGGCACGCGGTCGAGTGCCACCACGCGCGCGCTGCGTTCACGCAACCCGAGCACGATCAACCATGCGGCGACGATCACGAACGCCGTCCACGCGAACGTCGAGAAACCGATGCCGAGCAGCAACCAATGCCACCAGCGCAACGGAGTTGGCGCGAAGCGCGCGAGCGCGATCGCAACGATCAGCAGCACCATCAGTTGCGACCAGTACAGCACGGCCGGGCCCGCTTGCGGCCCGAAGGTCCACAACACCCAGCGATCGTGCGGCAGCGACAGCGATGTCCGGATGTTCGCCGCATGTACGCCCAGCGAAATCGTGGGCGTGCGCGACAACGTGCCGAGCGGCGACACTTCGCGGAAATGCACCACGAACGATTGGCTGCCTGGTTGCACCGGCAATGCGAGGTGGCCTTCGTGCAGGTTCAATTCCAATGACTCGCCGTCGCGCTGCACGCCCAGCAGTTGCGCATCCTTCGGCAAATCGATGCCCTGCTCTCCGCCCCGCGTGCTGCGCGTTGCCAGCGTGAGCGTCGAATCCAGCGCGTGCTCGCCGCGCGCGACGTCCAGCGTGGCCGCGTCGAATGCGATGCTGTTGCCGGGCAACGCTTCGGGTCGTGTTATCGCGACATCCAGTGTTTCGCCCGGCAGCGGCCTGAAAACATGCGCCGCACCTTGGCCGGCCGACTCCGGAACACCCGAGAACGCGAGGTGCAGCAAGGGCGCACTGGCGATTTTCCAGACCTCGGCGCGTTGCCCCAGCGCCGGCGCGACGAGCTTGAGCGCATCCGCATTGTCCAGAGTGCTCGACCAGCTCGCTTCGTTGTCTCCCGGACCGAACGTTATCTGCACGCGGCCGCCCTCGACCTTGAGGCCCGGCGTGGCCACGTGCTCGCCGGGCAACAACGGCAGTTCGACGGTGAAACCGCCCGCGGCGGGCGCGGTGCGCGTCACCAGGTTGTCGATTCTCGAATCGAGTCCGATCGCGATGTCGCGCGTCAACTCCACGTACGGCGGAAACGCCTGCGCGGGCAGTGCGGCGTCGCCCGGCTGGCTGCTGGCGCGTTCGCGCGTGAAGGTCAGCGTATCCGACAACAATCGCACACCGTCGTTGCCGGTAACCTGCCAACCCTGCGCAGCCAGCGTGACGTTCGGTGGCGCCATCGGGAAATGCAGCGCGGCGCTGGCGCTGTCCGCGTCCAGTTGGAAATCGAGTGCGACGCGATGCACGCCGCGATCGAGCGCGATCCACAGGTTCCCGTCGCGGCGCGCCAACTGCGCGGCGGGCTTGCCGTCGACGCTGACACCACGCACTCCGGCGGGCGCATCCATGTAGGGCAGCGGGAATGCAACGGCCGTCGCTGCATCGGCTTCGATCGTCACTTGTGCGGTGTTCGCTTGCACCGCGACTTCGGCCAACGGTGACGAGGCGCAGGACGGTGCACACTTCGGCGCTTCCAGCAGGCGCGCCTGCAGTTGCGACAGCAATTCCGGCGACGGCGTCGTCTGCGCCCGCGCCTGCGGCGCGATCAGTACGGCGAGCAGCAGGCCCGCCGCCGCCGGTCCGAATCCAGACCGCCCCGTCAGACGCGCCTTCAAATCGAACGCGCGTGCGATCGCGGCGAGCCAAGCTACCAGCAACAGCAGCATCACGATGCGCAGGATGCGGGTCGCCCACGCGGGCAGGAGCACCAGCCGGAACGTTTGCTGCGCCGTGACCGGCCCGCTCCAGCCGAGTCGATAGGCACTGCCGTACTGCGACCAGTCGGGTACGCCGCGTCCCGATTGCACGATCATGTCTGGCGGATAGCCTGACGCCGCGACGATATCCGTGGCATTGATGCGCGAGGCGGCCACCACGGTCGTTTGCAGCGTCTGCGATTTCAATGCGACATCCGCGGGCGGCGGTGGTGGTGCAGGCGCCGCGGGTGGCGGAGGCGCCGGAGGTGCGACCGGAGTCGACATCACCGACTGCTCCTGCGGCGGCGGCGGAATGAATTGCGTGCGTGCCACGGCCACCGCCGGGCCACGCTCCTGCGCAATCCACGCGAAACCCGTGTTTTCCAGTTGCGGATGCAAGGCATCGCGCACCTGCACCGCCGCGAACGGCAAGGTCGCGATGACGGCAAGCATCAGCAACGCAACACCTGCAGCACGCGCCACCTTGCGCAGCTTGCCTTCCGGCAACACCTTGGCAACCAGGCCGAAAGCGACCGCGAGCGCCGGCGTCCAGCGCGGCGCACCGGGTTCGCCGTGCGACAGCACCACGAAAGCCAGCGCGACCAATGCCCAGCGCCAGCCGAGCAGCCGCCATGCCAGCAGGGCGATCACGGCAGCCACGAACAGGTCGAGCAGGTTCCAGCGTGCGATCCAGCTGTCGGGCGAACGATCCGCGCCCGGCGCGCCCAGCAGGCGATATCCATAAGGAAGGTGCAGCGTGGCGTCCACGCTGTCGAGCGTCTGTTGCCAACCGCCGGTCGCGGATTGGGCGCCGCCACGATCCGCGCGACGCAAGCCGGCACTCAAGTCGAGGCCGGAATCGTTGCCGCGCAATTCCACGCCACTGGTGCCGGACCGTGGGCCACGCGTCACCAGCAGGGAGTCGGAATCCGTCCGTGCGCTTTCGAGTACCCACGGCGCGGCGACATCGAGGCGATCATTGGCGCCCAGCTTGCCGGTCAGGTGGTCGTCCGCACTCAAGCCGCGGCCATCGAAATCCAGCCAGAGATTCCGATCGAGCTGCAGCCGTGCGTCGCCGTTCGTTCCGAGTCCGCGCGCACGTTGCTCGACGGCCAGCGCGGCGCCGGCCGTCATCACGAACGCGGGCAAGCCACGCCAGTCCACTGGCACCCCCGCCTGCGCGGGATCGATCGGCTGCGGCCCGCTCACGCGCGTGGTGCGGAGTTCCGGCGCATCGGCGTAACTCCAGATTTCCTGCTTCGGCCACGGCGCAGGCGGCGCCTTGAACGCGACCTTCGCCAGCGGTGCGGTGCCGCGCGCATCGACGCTCAAGGTCCAATAGCCGGGGCGCAGTTGCACGCGCAGGCGGCCATCGGGATCGAGCCGTGCCGGCAAGCCGCCCGCAAGCGCTGTCGCCACGAAACCTTGCGGCAACACGGGGCCCAGCAGTTGTTCGCGCGCACTGCCAGAGACGTGCAACTTCAGTTGCGTCTCCAACATCGGCGGCGCGCCGTCGGCGAGTTTGCGGAACACGCGCACGTCGAGTGCATCCGCTTCGCGTTGGCGCGCCGCGGCCTGTCCCAGCGTGAGAAAGTCACCGTCACGTCCGGGCTGCGCGATCGCGACACCATCGACGCTCAGGTCAACCAGCGCAATACCGGCAGGAACCTGTACGCGCGCGGGACGTTCGTTCCACTGCAGAATTCCGCTGACGGCATGGTCGCCTGCAACCAGCCGCAGCGAAGGCGTGCCATTGCGGTCGAGCACGATGGCGGGCGCATTGTCGATCTTGACCTGCTGCGGCCAAGCATCGTGTCCGCCGGGCAGTGCCACCCAACTCTCGGCATCGACGTGCACATGCAGCGCGAACTTCGCGCCGGCCTTGTCCGCATCGAGCGACAAGCGTCCCGGCCACACGCACTCCCGATCATCGCTGTTGCCGGGTGCGACAAGCAGCGGACACGTTTGGCTCTCGTGCCCGTGCAGCACCCACGCCTGCCAACCTTGCAGCGCCGAGGGAACCGACTGTGCCGCAGCACTTGAAGCGCCGCCGCACGACAGGACAAGCAAGCACACCCACCCCAGTGCATGGCGCATCGTCGTCCCCATCGCTCCGTGCCGGGGCCGAGTGTAACCGACGGCGCGACGAGCAACGCGCGTCCATCGCGCGCGAGGCGACGCTTTCGTTCGTGGCGGAATCCCGCCACGAACGAAGCGCCGTTTCATTGCGTCATTGCGTGATCGACGCCGGGTTCTGCTGCTTCTTCAGCGCGCTGCAAAGCACGATCTCTTCGTTCGTCTGCGCGAGTCCACGCGGCACCCCCGGCACCTGGCCCAGCTTGGGCTTGAAGTAGTTTTCCACGCGTTGTGCTTCGGCATCCGAACAGCCGCCGCCTGCCGCGAGGCCCGGCAGGTAGCCGCCGGAAAACACACCGGTGCGCGCGACGATCTTGTCGTAGTGCGCGGTGAACCAGTTCCACAGGCCGTCGCGTTGCGCCGCGGTGTCGCGGCCGCCACGCAGGATCATCGCCATCTCGCCGACCTTCACCTGCGGCGACAACGCGAAGTCACGCACCACGTCGGCTTCGGCGCCCTGCGCATGGCTGAGCGCGCCGAGCATCGCGTTGCGACGCATCGGATCGGTGGTCTTCGGGATCGCCGCGACCAGTTCATCGACCGCGGGCTTGCCCTGCTCTTCCACCGCCACCGACAACGCGGTGCGCAGGAGATCCGGATTCGCCGCCATCAGATCCGGCAGGCCATCCTTGCCGGGCTTCAATGCAGCTTCGCCCTGCTTCAACAGCACCGCACGAACCGACGGCACTTTGAACTCCAGGCCCAGCGTGCTCGCGAGCGAGCTGCGCATCAACACGTCGTCGGCCGACTCGCCATCGCGGCGCTGATAACCGAGCGCTTCGAGGCGCGGCAGGTACGCCCTGGCCACGGCTTCGCGGACGGCGGCCTTCTGCGCGTCGGTCCGCGCCTCGTGGTCATGGATCCACTCGACCGTGTCCAGTGGGGCCAGCGCGATCTGGCGAACCTTCGATGGCGCCAACTCGCGCATCGCTGCCAGCACTTCGGAGGCATCCATGTCACCGCGCCGGAACGCCGCGTCGACGGAATCGGCGAACGCCAGTTGTTCACCGTCGCTGCGTTGTGCGATCACTTTTACCAACGCCGCACGATCGGTCTTGGCCATCTCGTAGCGGTAATACCCGTCGCCGTTGGCGTTCGGCATGTACCACGCCGGACACTGGCCGCCGTCGATCTTCATGCTCGCCGTTTTGGCGCCCAGCATCTGGCACTGCACGCCGTCCGGGAAACGCACGCAGACCGGCACGCCCCACAGGCGATCCGGATCACCCGTCGAACCCAGCGGCAGGTAACGACTTTGCGTGAGTTCCAGCACTGCGGCACCTTTGGGTTTGCAATCCAGCTTGGTGGCAACCAGCGGCACGCCGTTCTGGTTGAGGAAACTCTTGAACGCCTTCCTGAAGGCTTCACCCTTGCCGGCCGCGGTGGCGATCGCGTCCACGAGGTCGTCCGCATTGGCGTTGCCGAACGCGTGCGCCTTGATGTACGCATGCATGCCCTTCTGGAACACCTCGGGGCCGACGAAGTTCTCGAACATGCCGAGGACCGCGGCACCCTTCTGGTAGGTGATGCCGTCGAACGCGGTCTCGATGTCACCGTTGCCGGTGATCGGCTGGCGGATCAGGCGCGCACTGGCGAGGCTGTCGTTCTGCATCGCCCTCTGTCCGCCCTCGATGCGATCCAGATGCGCGTGCCAGTCGGGATGGATCTCGCCCTCGATTTTCTGCTGCATCCAGGTGGCGAACGATTCATTGAGCCAGATGTCGTTCCACCAGTCGAGCGTGACGGTGTCGCCGGTCCACTGGTGCGCCATCTCGTGCGCTTCGACGTTGAAGGTGCTGCGCACGGCGCTGGGCGCGGAATCCTTGTCGAGCAGCAACAGCCAGTCGCGGTAGGTGATGAGGCCCGCGTTCTCCATCGCACCGGCCGAGAAATCCGGCAGCGCGGCGAGGTCGAGTTTGCCGAACGGATAACCGAAGCCGTAATAGGCTTCCTCGTGCTCGATGATGCCGGGCGCCATCGCCAGCGCACGCTGCATCTTCGGGCCGTTGCCCCTGGTCGCGATGCCACGCACCGGCACTGGCGTCGAACGCCACTGGTTCGGCGGGATGGTCGGGCCATCCACGATGTCCCATGGACCGACCGCCCACGCATATAAATAGGTCGGCAACGGCTTGGTCCGCGCGAAGGTGATGGTCTTCCAGCCCGCGCCGGCGGGTTTGTTGCCGGTTTCGGCGGCATTCGCCACGGCCTTGTCGGCGTCGGGAATCGTCAACGACAGATCCAGCGGCGCCTTGAAACCAGGTTCGTCGAAGCACGGAAACGCGAGCCGCGCGCTGATCGGTTCCATCTGCGTCATCGCGTAGGCGTCGCCCGCGAACACCACCTTGTAGTAACCCTGCAGCGTACGGTTGTACGGTGCGGTGAACTCGAACTTCAGCTTGATCTTCTGCGGCTGCAGCGTCGCGCCGAAATCGACGCGCGCCACGCCCGCCTGCCCGGCGTCCTTGGTCACGTCGCCGTCGTACTTGCCGGTGTGTGTGCTGCCCTGCGCGTCGGTGATGGTGACGCTGGAAACCTTGAGGTCCTTGCCGTGCAGCCAAAGGTAGTTCGACGCCCTCTTCAGGTCGACGGCGATCGTCACCGTGCCGCTGTAACCCGTCTGTTTCGGATCACTCTTGATCGCGAGATCGTAGGACTGCGGCACCGCCCAGCCCGGAAGGCGCGTCATCGGCGGAGTTTGAGCGGATGTCGTGGTCGCCGCGTGTTGCGATGTCGTGCGCGGCGGCTTCGCCAGCGCCACCCCCGCGCAGGCCAGCAGGCCCACCATCGCTGCCTTGTAGATCGCCCGCATCGCGTTGCACTCCGTGCCGAATGGATAACTCGGCAGTGCACCACGCGTGGCAACGCATGGCAAGTGACGGAAGTACCGCTCGCGGACTGCCCGGCTGCGGTGATCGCTCATTTGATATCCAAGTAACATTGACACGCTCGTGTGATCGTAGTAACAATCAGCCGACCAGCGGTTCGTCGCCATGTTTCAGGAGGGTGGTCCATGAACACCAGGCGCAACGGGTTGTCGCTTCTCTCGGCCGCGATCGCCGCGGCGCTGCTTTCCGCAATGCCGCTGGCGCAAGCGCAGAACGCGCCGACGGATCAGAACACGACGAAACCGGTGGAGAGTTCCGGCACCGTCACCACGCTCGGCACCATCGTCGTGACGGCCAACCGGCGCAATGAAACGCTCCAGAAGGTGCCGATGGCGGTGTCGGCGTTGACTTATCACGACATCCAGCGCGAGCACCTGCAGGATTTCTCCGACTACGCGGCGAGCGTGCCTGGACTCGACGCGATCTCGCTCGGGCCCGGGATGACGGAATTGAGCATCCGCGGCATCGCGTCGGGATCTCAGCAGCCCAGCGCCTCGGTCGGCACGTACGTGGACGAAACCCCATTCGGTTCCAGCAGCGTGTTTGCCATCGGCTCGGCGTTGACACCGGATATCGACCCCGCCGACGTGGAACGCATCGAAGTGCTGCGCGGTCCGCAAGGCACGCTTTATGGCGCAGGCGCGCTGGGCGGCGTGATCCGGTTCATCACCATTCCACCCGACACCGAAACCTGGTCCGGGCGCCTGCAACTGGGCGGCTCCAGCGTGGATGGCGGCGGCAACGGTTTCGACGTGCACGGCATGGTGAACGCGCCGTTGGTCAAGGACAAACTGGCGATCCGTGCCAACGTGTACGACGAGACCGATCCTGGTTTCGTCGACGACGCCGGACGCGGCAAGACCGACGTGAACGAAAGCAAGGTCAAGGGCGGACGCGTATCGTTGCTGTGGACGCCCACCGACAAGACCTCGGTACGCATGACTGCATTGGCGCAAAACCTCAGCGCCGCGGGTACTGCGACCGTGGCGCTCGA
>DATNAW010000027.1:0-9211 GCA_035572335.1 Rhodanobacteraceae bacterium | reverse complement strand
GGCGAGTTCAAACAATTCTTCCCGCACAACGCGGTCGAATATTTCGTCAGCTACTACGACTACTACCAGCCGGAAGCGTACGTGCCGTCGTCGGACACGTACATCGAAAAGGATGCGAGCATCAACGACCACATCGAGCAGATGCGGCTGGCCGCGACCAAGGCGCTGCTGTCGCGGCGCGATGCGCTGATCGTCGGCACGGTGTCCGCGATCTACGGCTTGGGCGATCCCGAAGACTACTTGAGCCTGCGGCTGATCCTTTCCATCGGCGACCGCGTCGATCAGCGGCAACTGCTGCGCCAACTCACCGAGCTGCAGTACACGCGCAACGAGATGGAATTGCGTCGCGGCACCTATCGCGTGCGCGGCGAAATCCTCGACATCTTCCCGGCCGAGAGTGAAACCGAAGCGCTTCGGATCGAAATGTTCGATGGCGAGGTCGAGAAGATTTCGATGTTCGATCCGCTGACCGGCGACATGTTGCGCAAACTGCCGCGCTGCGTGGTGTATCCGGCCACGCATTACGCGTCCACGCGCGAAAGCGTGCTGAACGCCATCGACACCATCAAGGAAGAATTGAAGGAGCGGCTGGAAGTCTTGCGTGGCGCGGGCAAGCTGCTGGAAGCGCAGCGTCTCGAACAGCGCACCATGTACGACATGGAGATGATGCACGAGGTCGGCTACTGCCAGGGCATCGAGAACTACTCGCGGCACCTGACGCGGCGTCTGCCCGGCCAGCCGCCGCCGACGCTGTTCGATTACCTGCCGTCCGACGCGTTGCTGGTGGTGGACGAATCGCACGTCACGATTCCGCAATTGGGCGCGATGTACAAGGGCGACCGCTCGCGCAAGGAAACGCTGGTCGAGTTCGGCTTCCGCCTGCCGAGCGCGCTCGACAATCGCCCCCTGAAATTCGATGAATGGGAACAGCGCGAACCGCGCACGATCTTCGTGTCGGCGACGCCAGGTCCGTACGAACGCAAGCAATCCGGCGACAGCGTGGTGGAACTGGTGGTGCGCCCGACCGGCCTGGTCGACCCGGAAGTGGAAGTGCGGCCGGTGCGTTCGCAGGTGGACGACGTGCTCGGCGAGATCCGCGAGCGCGTGAAAATGGGCGATCGCGTGTTGATCACCACGCTGACCAAGCGCATGGCCGAGAACCTCACTGACTTCCTGGCCGAACAGGACGTGCGCGTGCGGTATCTCCATTCGGACATCGAGACCGTCGAGCGCGTCGAAATCATCCGCGACCTGCGGCTGGGCAAGTTCGATGTATTGGTCGGCATCAACCTGCTGCGCGAAGGCCTCGACATGCCGGAGGTGTCGTTGGTCGCGATCCTTGACGCCGACAAGGAAGGCTTCCTGCGTTCGACCGGCTCGCTGATCCAGACCATCGGCCGCTGCGCGCGCAATGTGCGCGGCAAGGCCATCATGTACGGAGACACGATCACCCGATCGATGCAGGCCGCGATCGACGAAACCGACCGCCGCCGCGCCAAGCAGGTCGAGTACAACCTCGAACACGGCATCACGCCGACCACCATCGTCCGCAACATCGCCGACGTGATGGAAGGCGCGCGCGAGGAACCATCGTCGCGTGGTCGTGGACGTGGTCGCGGCAAGGGCCAGGCCGCCGCGCCGCTGTCCAGGGTCGCCGAAGATGCCGCAGATTATTCCGTGCTCGACGCGCACGCCGCCGCGGCGCTGATCAGGAAACTCGAATCGCGCATGTACAAGCACGCGCAGGACCTGGAATTCGAGGAAGCCGCGCGCCTGCGCGACGAAATCCACCGCGTGCGCGAGCAGGCGTTGATGTCGTAGGTCGAAGGGCGGCTCGTGTGTAGCACAAATGTGCTACATTGATTCGATCGAGTACGATCCGGAGCACCCCCATGAGTACCACCACCATCCGTCTGCCGGACGAACTGAAAAGTCGCATCGCGCGGGCGGCAAAGCGTGCGGGCACGACGTCGCACAATTTCATCCTGGAAGCGATCACCGAGAAAGCGAATTCTTCCGAGCAGCGCGCCGAGTTTTATGCCGAGGCAGAGCGCCGCTACCAACGTATCGTGGAAACAGGTGAGACCATTCCATGGGAAGAATTCCGCAGTTACTTGTTGGATCGGATCCGCGGGAAGGCCGCGCGCCGTCCGGTTGCGCGCAAGCTGGCGAAATAATGTGGCACGCATCGAACTGGCACCGGAATTCGCTGATGACATGGACCGGATTGCCGACCACTTGTTGCGCCACGAGGTCATGGAGATCGAAATCCGGGTGCGTGGCATCATCGACGCCATCGATGTGCTCCGATGCAATCCCATGATCGGTCGGCCTGCTGGCGAGAAGATGTGCGAACTGGTGATTGGTCGCGGTTCTCGCGGATATATTGCCCTCTATCAATATGTGGCCGTGGTGGATACCGTATTTGTGCTGGCACTTCGTGCGCAGCGCGAACGGGGATACGTGAGGCTCTGAGTGAACTGAGCCCGGCTCGCGTCGACGTTGCAGCCGCGCTCAACGTCTTGCCGGCTTGTCCCGCCCCATCGCCCGATCCAGCAACCGCAACGCCGGCCGCGCGGCAACGCCGTACAGCACGATCGAGAACAGCACCGTCAGTGCGGTCACCGGCCACAATCCGTATTGATCATGGTGCGGGTCGGTGCCCATTGCGCGGCTGGTGTAGTAGAGCGATCCGAGTCCGCGGATTCCGAAATAGCCAACGGCAAGCCGAACCGGCATCGGGTGCACCGACCCGGCGAAGCCGAGCCGCGCGGCGGCGGGTCGCACGACCAGCAACAGGAACGCAATCCAGCCGGCGCCGACTGCCAGCATCGGCAACGTCAGCGGCAAGCGCTCCAGCCACAACGGCAGCCACGCGACGATCAGGATCGCGGCGCCGAAACTGGCGAAGGCGATGAGTTCCGCGGGATGCATGATCGCGACGTTGGTCCTTCAACACGCGGGTGCCGTCTCCATCATGGATGCATGGCACGGCCTCGGCGACGTTCCGCCACGGCACAGGTTCAGCGAACGTGCCGCTGCGCGGGATGTCAGGACGCCGCCCGCACCGCCACCGCCGCGCCCAGCAGTCCCGGATTCGGATGCGTGATCACCTGCACCGCCATGCGGCGCATGTAGTTGGCGTGGCGGCCCTTGGCGGTGAAGGCGTCCATGAATTCGCTGGCGCGGAAGAAATCGAGGAAGTGCAGTACCACGCCGCCCGCGATCATCACGGTATTGGCGCCGTGCAACAGCGCGGCGTCGCCGGCGACCGCGCCGTAGATGCGGCAGAAGCGCCGCAGCGCGTGCACCGCGGCGGCTTCGCCCGCCAACGCCGCATCGACGACATCCTTGGAACGCCGTGATCCCGGTTGTGGCGCCGGTGCCTCGACGGGTGCCACGCCGCGCAGGCAGGCGTCGAGGTTCGACAAGCCGTGGCCGCTCAGCAGGCGTTCGGTCGAAACACGGCCGTGGCGGAGGCGCAGCCATGCGGCGATCTCGCGTTCCTCGTCGTCGATGGGCGCGAAGCTCGCATGGCCGCCTTCAGTGGGCACCACGTGCCAGCCCCGTTCGGCGGAGCCGGTCAGCAAGGCCACGCCGAGTCCGGTGCCCGCGCCGATCAACGTGACCGGACCTTCGGGCGGCGTGGCCAGCGTGCCGTGGATCGCGATGCGGTCGGTCGCGGCAAGATGCGGCGCCGCCCACGCAATCGCCGCGAAATCATTGATGAGTTGCAGGTGCTCCAGTTCCAGCGCCTGCTGCAACTGCTCGCGGTTGAACGACCAGTCGCGATTGGTCAGCGTGATGTCGTCGCCTTCGATGGGCGAGGCGACCGCCAGCGCGGCGCGCGCCGGTTCCGCTTTCGTCGCGCCAAGGTAGTGCTTTGCGGCGTCGCGCAGGCTGTGGAAGCCGGCGTCGGTGAAGGTTTGTTCTTCGAGGATCTGCGGTGCAGCGGCCGTGAGGTCGGTCAGCGCGAAACGCGCGTTGGTGCCGCCGATGTCGCCGATCAGTGCAAGCTTCTGCATCGTCCATCAATCCTTGTTCGCGGTTTCGGGGTGCGACAGGTCCTGCCACAGGCTGGATCGCCGCACCATCAATTTCATTGGCAGCATCCGGCTTTCCACGGTTTCGTTGTGGATCAGGCGCAGCAGACTGTCCACCAGCATTTCGCCGGCGCGTTGCGTGTCCTGCTGCACGGTGGTGAGCGGCGGGTTGACGAAACTGGCCATGGGAATGTCGTCGAAGCCGGCCACGGCGACTTCGAATGGAACGCCGATGCCCTGCGCGGACAGCGCGCCGATCGCGCCGATTGCGATCAAATCGCTGGCGGCGAAGATCGCGTCGAACGGTTCGCCGCGAGCCAGCAGGGTTTCCGTCGCGCGGCGTCCTTCCTGCTGCGAACTTTCCGCATCCACCTGCAGCGCGTCGTCGGGCACGACGCCGCGCGCGCGCAGCGCCTGCAGATGCCCGCGATAGCGTTCCTGGAATTCCGGGAAGTGGCGCGAAGCATCGCCGAGGAAGGCGATGCGCCGGCAGCCCTGGTCGAGCAGGTGTCCGGTGATGCTGCGGCCGCCACTGAAATTGTCGCAGCCGATGGTGACGCACGGCTGGTCGGGCATGACGGCGCCCCAGCTGACGATGCGGGTGCCGCGCGCGCGCAGCCTTTCCAGCCGGCTGGTGTGGGTCAGGTAATCGCCGTAGCCGAGCAGGATGATGCCGTCGGCCTTCTTGCTCTCCGCGAAGTCGGCGTGCCAGTCGCGCGAGAGTTCCTGGAAGGAAATCAGCAGGTCGTAGCCGTGCCGCGCGCAGGCGCGGGTGATCGAGCCGAGCATCGACAGGAAGAACGGGTTGATGTGCGAGTCGTCGGGCGTCGGGTCTTCGAAGAACAGCAACGCCAGCGTGCCGGTGAGGCCGCCGCGCAGGTTCGATGCATTCTTGTCGACCGTGTAATTGAGCGCCGCCGCGGCGGCTTCCACGCGCCGGCGGGTTTCGTCGCTCACCGACGGGTCGCCGCGCAACGCGCGCGACACCGTGGCCTGGGAAACCCCGGCCTTTTCGGCGATATCGAACGACGTGATGCGCTTCTTGCTTTGCACGCGGCGGCGGCCTTCGGACCCTGCGATCGGGCAGTCGAAGGTGATGATGCTATCCAAACTCGCGTGATGCTGCCGGGCGGACGGCCTCGATCCGGCCGGATCAGGCCGCCAGCAAGGCGAAAATCGCGCCATGGCCGGGCAGGTGCACGTGTTCGTCCTCAAGTGTGCCTTCGTGCAGGCCATGGCCGTGCAGCGGCTTGGCGCCGCGCAAGGCGGGCACCGAAAAATCCGCGGAGGCGTTGGAGAGGTTGAACGCGACCAGCAGCGTTTCGCCGGGCGCTTCGCGGGTAAAGGCCAGGATCGGCTCGGGCGTGTCCAGGAAGCGGATCGTCCCCGCGCGCAACGCCGGATGTTCGCGCCGCCAGTGCATGAAGGCGCGGAAGCCCTTGAGCGTCGAAGCCGCGTCGGTTTCCTGTCGCGACACCGCCAGCGCGAGGTGTTCCTTCGGCACCGGCAGCCATGGCGCGCCGGCGGTGAAACCGCCATGCGCATCCGCGGTCCACGGCATCGGCGTGCGGCAGCCGTCGCGTCCCTTGAACTGCGGCCAGAACGCGATGCCGTAGGGATCCTGCAACGCCTCGAACGGCACCTCGGCTTCGGTCAGTCCCAGCTCCTCGCCCTGGTACACGCACACCGAACCGCGCAGCGAGCAGACCATCGCGGTCAGCAGGTTCGCGAGCGACGCAGAGGCGTGGCCGTTGCCCCAGCGCGACAGCACGCGCTCGACGTCATGGTTGGAAATGGCCCAGCACGGCCAGCCTTCGATCATCTTCGCTTCCTGCGCGCGCACCGTGTCCCGGATGTACGCAGCGCTGAAATCGTCGGTGAGCAGTTCGAAGCTGTAACCCATGTGCAGCCGATGGCCTGCGGTGTACTCGGCCATCGTCGCCAGCGAATCTTCCGACGCGATTTCGCCCAGCGTGGTCGCGCCGGGATAACGGTCGAGCAGCGCGCGCAGTTCACCCAGGAAGGCAAGGTTCTCGGGCTGCGTGTTGTTGAAGTAGTGGTACTGGTACGCGTACGGGTTGTCGGCGCTGAAACCGCGTCCCGTGCGCCGGTCTTTCGGCTTGGGCGGATTGTCGCGCAATTGCCGGTCGTGGAAGCAGAAGTTGATGGAATCCAGGCGGAAGCCGTCCACGCCGCGTTCCAGCCAGAAGCGCAGGTTGTCCAGCATCGCCGCGCGCACTTCGGGATTGTGGAAGTTGAGGTCCGGTTGTTCGGTAAGGAAGTTGTGCAGGTAGTACTGCTGGCGGCGCGGTTCCCATTGCCAGGCGGGACCACCGAAGATCGACAGCCAGTTGTTCGGCGCGGTGCCATCCTCGCGCGGCTCGGCCCACACGTACCAGTCGGCCTTCGGGTTGTTGCGGCCCTGCCGGCTTTCGCGGAACCACGCGTGTTCGTCCGACGTGTGGCTCAAGACTTGGTCGATCATCACCTTCAGGCCGAGTGTGTGCGCTTTCGCCAGCAGCCGGTCGAAGTCATCGAGACTGCCGAACAGCGGATCGACCGCGCGGTAGTCGGCGATGTCATAGCCGAAATCGGCCATCGGCGACTTGAAGAACGGCGCGATCCACAGCGCGTCCACGCCCAGCGATGCCACGTAGTCGAGCCGCTCGATGATGCCGGGCAGGTCACCCACGCCGTCGCCGTCGGTGTCGAGAAAGCTGCGCGGGTAGATCTGGTAGATGACGGCGCCGCGCCACCAACGAGCGTCAGACATTTTTGAAGGAGTCCCTGGATGCGCGCGGCAATTCGCGGCGCCTGATAGGTCGGCCAGCTTACCGGTTGGTGTGATTCGGCCCGCTGCGCGCGCATACGTATTCACGGATGCTGCAGATGCGTCATGCGCCGCATCCATTGCTGCTCTGTGCCCGCGCACATCGCGCGCGTGCCCCGTGTTGCGTTGCAACAGACGCGCACCGCGCGCCGCATGAATACGTATGCGGCTTGCACCCGCCGCGAAACCGGACGCCTACCATCCCGATCACACCCGCGCCGCGAGCGCGGGACTGCACGCGGCATAGCCGCGACACGCACAACGACGTTCACCACTGGGGACGAAACCGATGCAACTGAAACGCAACATGATGACGCTGGCTTTGATCTCCGCAGGCATCGGCCTTGCCACCTGCGCCAACGTCGCTTTCGCCGCCAGCGCGCCGGCCAAGGGTGCGCAAGATCAATCGCAGCAGGATCAGACGCCGACGACCGACCAGAACGCGGCGGACAAGAAGAAGAACGAGAAAAAGAAGGAGCCGCAGCAGTTGCAGACCATCAACGTGCGCGGTTACGCGGGCAGCCTGCAGAACGCCACCGTGATCAAGCGCAGCTCCGATGAGATCGTCGAAGCGGTTTCCGCCGAACAGATCGGCAAGCTGCCGGGCACCAGCATCGCCGACACGCTCGGACGTTTGCCCGGTCTTGCGGTGCAGACGCTCAGCGGGCGCCCGCAGGTGCTCACGATCCACGGCCTCGGTCCCGATTTCTCGACCGCGCTGGTGAACGGGCGCGAGCAGGTCAGCACGTCGAACAACCGCGACGTGCAATACGACCAGTATCCGTCGAGCTGGTTCAACAGCGTCGTCGTGTACATGTCGCCCAGCGCCAGCCTGATCGGGCAGGGCCTGTCCGGCACCGTCGACATGCGCACGATCCGTCCGCTGGAACAGCCGGGTCCGGTGGCGGCGGTCAACGCGCACTATGTGTGGGACAGCCTTTCCACGCTGTCGCCCGGGCCGGGTGTCAGCGACCACGGTTATTCGCTGAATGGCGTGTACGTCAACCAGTTCGCCGACCATACCTTCGGTGTGACGCTGGGCGTCGATCTCGAATCGAATCCCGCGCAGATCGAACACCAGGCGCCGTGGGGTTATGCCAATGACGCGAATGGCGACCTGGTGGTCGGCGGTTCGAAGAACTACGGCATCTCGGACCAGTTGAAGCGCACCGGTCTGCTGACGACGCTGCAGTACAAGCCCAGCGACAACTTCACCAGCACGCTCGACCTCACCTGGGACAACTTCCGCGAAACACAGCAGGCCAAGGGCGCGGAACTGCCGCTGTTCTACGGCGCGGGCGTCGTGCTCCAGCCCGGCAACGTGCAGGATGGTTTCGTGCAGAGCGGCGTGTACAGCAACGTCTCGCCGGTGGTGCGCAACGACTACAACAAGACCCGCGCCAAGGTCTGGAACATCGGCTGGAACAACAAGCTGCGTTTCAACGAAGACTGGTCCGCGGAAATGGACGCCAGCTATTCGCGCGCGGATCGCAGCGATGTCCTGCTGGAGAGCTACACCGGCTTCGGCTACAACAAAACCGGCCCGACCGACACGGATGCCTTCGAGGAAGCCGGCAGCGGCATGCTGTCCGTCGATCCCACGCTGGATTACACGCAGGGGCTGGTGCTCACCGATCCGCAGGGTTGGGGCAGCGGCAACAATCCGCCGGTGGTGCAGGCGGGCTTCATCAACATGCCGCACACCAACGATTACCTTGCGCGCCTGCGCCTGAGCGTGGAACACGAATTCACGAGCGGGCCGTTCTCGAACATGCAGTTCGGCGTCGACCGCGCGACCCGCAACAAGAACTACAACATCGACCAGGATTTCATCGTGCTACCGAACGGTGCGACGACCGCGGCGATCCCGTCCTATTCGATCGGCAACCCGCTGGCGTGGATGGGCATCACCCAGCAGGTGGTCTACAACCCGCTCGATTTCCTCGCCGACGGCACCTACGACCTGTTCCCGACCGCGCTGTCGTCGATCGGCGTGCCGCCGAACTGGAAGGTGCGCGAACTCGACACCACGCCCTTCGTGCAGTTCAACATCGACACCTCGCTCGGCAACGTGCCGGTGCGCGGCAACATCGGCGTGCAGGTCGCGCACACCAATGAATCCTCGCAGGGCCAGCGCGTCGCCGCGGGCACGAGCTCGACGGGTTCCTCGATCGTCACGCTGGTGCCGGTTTCCGGCGGCACCAAGTACACCCGCTGGCTGCCCAGCGCGAACCTGGTGTTCCAGTTCACGCCCAGCACCGACCTGCGCGTCGGCGCCGCGCGCGTGCTGGCGCGCCCGCGCATGGACCAGATGAGCGCGAGCCTTGCGATCAGCGGC